>CADCJQ010000010.1 GCA_902801795.1 uncultured Erysipelotrichaceae bacterium | reverse complement strand
CATCATCACTTTTTCTTATTGTGGATAATTTTTAACGAAACTTAAATTTTTATTATTTTAATATTGTATTTGGTATAGATTATAAAATAATTTTTTTGTTGTTATTTTTTCTTTTTTTTGATTTACAATAATTTTTATTTATGTTATATTATTATTAAGGAAGGTAAGATATGAAGAAAAAAGTTATTGTAATTATATTGTTCTTATTTATTATTTTTGAGTTTTTTGCAACTTATTGTTTATTATCATTTGATAATTATAATGTGTTAAGTACAGGTAGTTATCATTATTTGATATACAATGGTGATGAGCATTTTGAAAAGGGCTCATTGGTAAGATTTAAAAAGATGGATAATTGTATTAATATTTTAGAAGGAGAAGAAGTATATTATGCTTTAAGTCCGGACATTGTTTTAAAAGGAAATGTTTCTAAAAGAGAAGAGAATATGGATGATGATGCGATAATTATTTCTGATAATTATACAAAATGTGATAGAATCCTTGGAAATGAGTATAAAGAGTACAAAAACATTGGTAAAATTATTAATTTTATTACAAATCGTAAAGTTTATTTCTTTTTAATTCTTCTACCAACTATTGGTTTATTAATCTATGAGGTGTTTTTGATAAAAAATAGTATCAAGAAAGAAACTTTGTATGAGAAAAAAAATTAGATTTAATAAAAAAATTGTTTTTTTGTCAATTGCTTTTTTTCTCTTTTTGATAGCTCTTGTTTTTAATCCTATTACTATTGCAAGGTATGTATATAATGCTGTTCGAAATTATTATTTAGAAACGCAAGATTTTTATTTTAATTGTGATAAAATGTCATTAAATAATTCATTGTATCAAATTGATAATTGGGATGGTGTTGATGATTTTTCTGTTACATTTAATATGAATAGTATAAAAAATAATCTTGTCGTATCTAAAAGTGATATTTCATATAATTTAAGTTATACATGCTCTAGTAATGTTTCTTGTACGGCAAGTAAAAATAATGGGGTTATTGATTCAAGAACTAATCGTGATTATTTTACAATAAATATACATCCTGTTGTTGCATTACAAGAGGGTGATTCTGTATGGTTAAATGTTACTTCTTCTTCGGTTAGTCCATATGTACAAACGATAAGTGGTAGAATTCAATTAAATGTTGGGATTCCTGGTTTGTCATATGAAATAATGGATGAAGAGAATAGGCCTTATTTGAATTTTTCTCTTACTAATACTTTTGATTTTTACAAGGTAATTAGGGCATATGGAAATCACTCTGTTGGAGAGGAAATTTCAAGTTCTGCATATCGAAATTTGTCAGATGCTGAGAAAGCAAATTATGCATCAGCCTTAATAACTTTATCTTTTAATCCAAATGTTGTACTTTTGGATTTAACTAGTGAATTTTACCAAGATGCTATATCTCATACAGAAGTAGAAATTGATGGATATCAGTATGTTAATAGCATAACTTTTAAGGTTGATCCAATATCGAGTGAAATGATAAGATTTTATAAAAAAGATGCCAGTATGAATTATACGTATCCTTATGGTACAAATACACCTATAATTAGTTTTACAGCATCTTAAGAAAGGAAGTAAATATGAGTCGTAATATTGTTAAGGATTATATAGAATATGATCGAAAAAATATTCTTGGTTATTTTAAATTGATTTTTAATGGTAAAACATCAAAAGATATTTCTAATGTAATGGTTAGTTCTTATGTTGATTTAAGATATGGTTACAATGGTGAAGGAAAAAACATTATAAATAATATTATGAATGGTGTAAAAAAAGCAACTTACGACTATATAGATGAAGAAAATTATAAAACGGATAATATTAAAGAAGAAATAAATAATTGTTTATGGATTTTAAAATATATTCTTTGTTTTGAGAAAGCCTTAAATGATAAAAGAATATTAAAATTATTGTTAAAATTAGAGGATAAAGTAAATAAAAGAAATGAAAAGCCAGATGCCTTAAAAATTCTTTTGTTTCCTATAATTAAAGATAATCAAAAAACAAAAGAGAAATTTATAAAAAAATGTTCATGTAAAGATTTTGAATTAGATATAAAAACAACTAATATTAAAAATGCTTTTTATACTAAACTTGTTAGTAATATTAAAATACCAGAATTATTTAGTGCTACAGCTGTAAAGAAAGTATATGAAAGTGGTACAGTAAATGAAGATAAATTATTGGTTTTGTATACTTTAATAAGTATTAAAATTTTAGAAGATATTAATAATTTTGTATATTATCAAAAATATATTGTTACATTTGATGTAAATTTGTTATCTAAAAAAAATAAATGTAATCAATTATTTAAAATAATTGATTTAGATCTTTTAAAAGATAGAGTTATAATGGAAATATTATATGATGATTTTATGAATAATAAAGATGTTGTTTATGAATATATCAGGAATGGGTATAAATTTGCAGTCATTATAAATGATGATTTTAGTGGAAATATTCAGTTATTAGAAGTTTTTGAATTTATTATTTTGAATGGAAAAATATCCAAAATATCAAAGTTAAAAAATATAGACAATGTTATAATATCTGAATTGATTGGAGTATAGTTATGCAGACGTTTTTTCGATTTTTATTTGAATTTTTAAGACAGTTTTTTGGCGGATTTTGGACAATAATTAAAGGTTTTTATTCTGGGATAATTGAAATCTTTAATGTTTCTGATTATGCAGAAATTGTTTCTTTTTATCATGATGATTTTAATGGTAGTGAATGGATTTTTGTTGTCATTGCTGTTTTAATACTTTTAATATTACTGGGATCAATTGGATTTTTAATCTTTTATTTAATTAGAAAATATATTCGTTTTAGAAAAACCTTGGTAGAGCAAGAATCAATGTTAGAAGAAATTGCTACCCTTAATAAAGATATTCAAGTACTAATGAAAGAAAAACAAGATATATTAGCGATGAAAGTATCTCAACTTGGACTTAAACCTGATGAAGATGCTACTGTTGATACTAGTGAAAGTAATGAAAATCAAAATGCTGATGGTATTCGTTTTGCAAAACTTAATAATATTGATGAATTAATGGCCGGTTATAAAGTACAAAATTATAATAATTCTTTTACTTTGGAAGAATTAGTGGAATTATTTCGTAATTTTGCTGCTTCAAAATTAAGACTTTATTATAAAACAGAAATGATAAGATTATTTATTTCATCTTTGGCTAGTACTAAACTTGTTATTTTACAAGGTATATCTGGTACTGGTAAAACATCTCTTGCTTATGCTTGGGGAAAATTTTTAAAACATGATTCTTGTGTTGCTTCTGTTCAACCATCATGGAGAGATCGTACTGAGTTATTTGGATATTTTAATGAGTTTACTAAAAAGTTTAATGAAACAGAAGTTTTAAAAGAAATGTATCTAGCAGGTTATACGGATGATGTTTATACCGTTATTCTAGATGAGATGAATATTTCCAGAGTTGAATATTATTTTGCGGAAATGTTATCTATTCTTGAAATGCCTAATAAGGATGAATGGATTGTAGAACTTGTATCTAGTTCTTGGCCTAATGATCCTAAAAAATTAATGGATGGAAAACTTAAAATACCACCTAATATGTGGTATATTGGTACAATTAATAACGATGACTCAACTTTTATGGTTACTGATAAAGTTTATGACCGTGCGATGCCAATTGATATTAATGATAAAGGTGAAGTATTTGAGCCTATTGATACGGAAGCACAAGATATTAATTATTCATATTTGGATTCATTGTTTCAAAAAGGTATGCAAGAACATCCTATGACAAAAGAGATGCTTGATAAGATTGAGGAAATGGATAATTATGTTATTCAACATTTCCGTATTGCTTTTGGTAACCGTATTGTTATGCACATGAAAAAATTTGTGCCAATATATGTTGCATGTGGTGGGGAAGAAATAGATGGTGTTGATTATTTTATTGCTCGAAAAATTCTTCGTAAATTTGAACAATTAAATGTTTCTTATATTCGTGATGAAATAGATGGATTTGTCGAATTTTTAGATAAAACATTTGGTAAAGGTAAAATGAAGGAATGTGAGGAGTATGTTTTAAGACTTAAGAAATTATCATAATAGGAGGTAGTATTTATGCAAGATGAAAATATTATTGATTTATATAATAAAACTGATAGCTCTATCATAAATAAATTTTCAAATAACGTTGATTCTAAAGTTCATGTAGGACTTAATATTGACCGAGTAAATGCTAATTATGAATGGTTAGATATTATTGAAGATACAATTGTGTATATAGATAATATTTTAAGAAATCCTAATCGTTTTATTATCAATGACGAAGATGTTGTTAAAATTGAACTTGCAAGAAGAATAACAGTTGATAGTATTAAGCATTTATCAAGAAATACTAATTTAATTCAAGATTATGATCGTAAAACAGGTGATGTTAAGCCTTCAAAAATATTAAACATTAATAAAGAGGAAAGTTTTAATACCTATGAAAATCGTTTTATATATAGTTTAATTGAAAATTTAACATTATTTATTAGTCGTAAAAAACAAAAAATTGTATCTGCGAATAAAAATAAATGTATAAAAAAAGTGGAATATAATGCTGTTTCAAAAATTGGTAGAGAAAATGTTAAAATGAACTTTTCGATTGATAGTTTAATTGATACGACCAATAATATAATGGAAGATGGTCAAAGTATTGAGGATAGAATTAGTAAAGTGGAAATGCGAATAAGAGATCTTAAAAGTACTGAAGTATATAAGATGATTCATAAATTACATATTGCTTTAGTAACATCTCCCATTAAAAAGACTAATGTAATTTTAAAGAATGTTAATTTTCAATATGCAGTAAAGTTATGGAATTATTTACAAGAACATTTTAGTGATGAAACGAATAAAGAGGATAAAGAAAATAAAGATTATTATGATAATAGTAAGTTAAAACAATATTATGATGAAAGTTTTCTACTTGATTATTTAGTTCTTAATACTTTGGATGAAAATAAATTTAAAGATTCATCTGTTTCTAAAGAGGAAATAAAAGAAAGACTTGTTGGTAATATTGTTGAAAAAATAATTGATATTGATAATCAAATATCAGAAGAACAATTAAGTGAAATTGTTGCTAAACAATTTGTTGTAATTAAAAATAAATATGTTGCAAGTGATAATAAGATTAAAGAATTATTTCATAATGCAATTAATAAATATATGAATAAAATTATTCATTTAAAAATAGATGATAATTTGGAGGATAAAGATGAAGAATTTGATAGAAAAAGTGGAGAATAATAAGGCGTTGAGAATTTCAATGAAAATATTAAAGTATATAGCTACAGTAATTGTTTTTTGTTTGCTTTTAGTTATTGTTGTACAAAAAGTATCTTCTAATAGTATAAATTTAGGTGGATATGGAGTTTATACTGTTGTTACTGGAAGTATGGATCCTACATTAAAAGTTAAAGATATGATATTATCCAAAAAGGTTGATCCTGAAAGTTTGAATATTGGTGATATTGTTGTATATAATGGTACAGAAGGTAGTTTTTCAGGGAAAATTGTTACCCATAGAATAATAAAAAAAGAAAAAAGAGATAATGGTTTATATTTTATAACAAAAGGTGATGCTAATCAAATAGAGGATAAAGAAATTAATAGTAATCAAATTCTTGGTAAATATGCTTTTAAGTTAAAATTACTAAGTATTGTAAGTCATATTATTAATAATACTTATGGTTTCTTCTTTGTTATTTTTGTTCCTTTTATTATTTTTGTTTTTTATGAAGTTATTAGTATAAAAAATGAAATTGATAAAGAAAAAAGTGAGAGTTGATATATGTGAAAAAAAAAGAAATAAAGATTGTATTAAATAGATTAAGAAAAACTTTAGGATTAAAGACATTGTTTATTCTTATTGTTCTTCTTTCTTTTAATACTTATGCGTGGTTTGTATTTTCAAATCATGTTGATACTGAAATGGGAGCCAAAGTTAGAGCGTGGAATATTACTTTTTTGCAAAATGAAGAGGATGTTACTCAATCTTTAACATTTGATATTAATGATATTTATCCTGGAATGACTAATTATCATGATGAAGTTGTTATTACGAATAATGGTGATACTAATGCTGTTGTAAGTTTTGAAATGAATTCTGTAAGAATTCTTGATACTACATATACAGTAGATGCTAATAATTCTAGTGATGATATTTTAGATATGTTAGAAAATGATTTCCCTTTTAAAGTATTAATAGGTGTAAATAATACAATTCTTGTACCTTTTTCATCTTCAACTTTTTCTGTTGATGTAATTTGGAATTTTGAGGAAAATCTAGATAGTGTAGATACTTTGTGGGGAGAAAATGCTTATACCTATAATCATACTCATCCCAATTCTCCAAGTATTTCTATTAACTTAACAATTCATATTGATCAAGCAAATTAAAAATAAGTTCGTTTTGAACTTATTTTTTTAGTTAGATTGTTGAATGAAATTTAAATTAACATCTAATTTTGCAGTAGCGTTTTCGCCTGTTGTGTTGGTATCATCTTGATTGTTCATCACAGAGCCTTCACCATCATTCCATGTTACAAACACACGAATTTGCATTGTTTTATTTACATCATTTTTATTTATAGAACCAGTAATATTGTTATTATATGTTTGGGTTGCTCCATTATTTATTGAATAACCTGTAATTGCTAAATCAATAACTTCATTATCTGAGTTTTGATTAAGAGATATTTGGTAATTAAATGATACATCAGTTTCTGTTGCATCAATTAAAATATCAAAATAACCATTAGCGGTTGGAGCGATATATCCATCACTAATATTGTTATTTCCACTAAATACTGGTTGAATAACTGTTGATGCTGATAAATCATTTCTAATGTCAAAGTTATTAACAAGAATTCGCCATCTTGCGATTGACATATTACTTGTTGCGTTATTAGAGGTTGAATATTTAGCATATGTTTCTTGCATTGTTAGAATACATAATAATATTGAAACACATAGCATTAAAAGTATTATTTTTCTATTGTATCTCATATTCTCCTCCTGATTGTAGAATACCATATATAATTATTAATGTAAATAGTAAAAGTTAAATATTGTAAAATCTTTGTGTAAAATAATGTAAAATGAAACGTATAATATTGTATTTTGATATTTTTAGCATTTTTAAGAGTTTTTTATTTTTTTGTCTTTTTATTATTTTTGTCTTTTGTTCTTGAAAGAAAAGGTCATGTATGATAAACTATATATAGTATGGAGTAGGTTATGGCAAAAGAAGCGTATGTTGTTTATACAGCGGATAAAATAAAAAATAGAAAAGCAAGAGCTAAAAAATATCGCATAATAATTGTTATTTTAATTATTTTTTTGATGAGTTTATTTGTTGTTTTAAGTCTTGCATACAATGGAGGTAGTTTTACTGTTACATTGGATCCTAATTTTAGACTTGAGGCTGGTCTTGCTATTTATACTGAAAAAGAAGTTCATAAACATGTAAGAAAGTTATATGCTGAAGAACTTAAATTTATGGATAATATTTCTATTGATTGGCTGCCTAGTAATATTAAAGATTTTACTGGTGGTAGTCATAATGGTGATAATTATATTGCTTATACTTTTTATGTAGATAATCAAGGTACTGAAATTCAAGATTATTGGTATAAAGTTATGATTGAAGATGTTATAAAAAATGTTGATGAAGCGATTAGAATTATGATTGTTTTAAATGATACCGAAACAGTTTATGCAAAGGCTAATCCATTAACAGGAGAAGCAGAAAAAGGTACTAAAGTCTTTTATAAAAATGATATTCCTGTTTTAGAAAATAGACCTAGATTAAAACCAGGAGAGGTTGATAAGATAACGGTTGTTATTTGGCTTGAAGGTGATGATCCTGAATGTGTTGATAAACTTCTTGGTGGGGAAATAAAAATTAGTATGAGTATAACTGATGAACATTTTGATGAAGAAACAAGACATTTTATTGAAAATAGTAAAGATACTATTAATGCTGATGTATCTACTGAATTAAATGTCACGGAAGATTAGGTGCTATAATGAGAAAAGATAAAAAGAGAACAAGAAAATTTTGGTTTTTATTGTTATGGTTTCTTGTTGTAGGGATTTTTTTAGGTACATCTACTTATGCATGGTTTTCTACTAATAGAATTACTGATATAGAATTTGTTGATGTTCATGTTGAAACTGATGGTGGTATAGAAATATCTACCGATGCTTTAGATTGGAAAAGTGTATTATCTGTAAGTGATATTATTGAAGCTTATAGAACATATAGTACATGTACTAATCAAGTACCATCTAAATTTATGCCAATGTCAACTGCAGGTATAACTGATGGTAATGGTTATTTATATATGTATTATGGTAACTTGGAAAATGTTGATAGTGGAGAATATATATTATCTAGCAAAAGACAAGTTGAAACTAGATGTAGTGGTGAAGATTGTCTAGGAAATTTTATTTCTTTTGATATCTTTGTTCGAACTAGTGTTGATAGAAAATTATATTTAAGTAACGAATCTTTTGTAACGTATCTTGGTGAAGAAAGTGTTGGTATTGAAAATTCCGCGCGAGTTGCTTTTGTTATTGAAGGAAATGTTCCTAAAGAAACTAATATTAATACTGTTCAAAATTTAAATGGTGGAAGTATTGATGATGTCTATATTTGGGAACCTAATTATGATGTTCATACAAGAAGTGGTGTATCCAATGCTTTATCTGTATTTAATATCATAACTACAGAAGAGAATGCTGATATAATACTTTATGATGGTTTAATTAATCCAATATTGCTTTCTCAAAATATTAATATAAAAAAAGCTAATAGTACATATTACCCAAATTATTTTAAACCTGTAAATGTAAAGGTTTATACAAAAAGTGTAAATAATGAAAATAAAGAACTATTTGATATAAAAAAAGGTATTACAAAAATAAAAATATATATGTGGTTAGAAGGACAAGATGTTGATAGTGAAAATAATGCATCTTTTGGTGACATAAGATATAATTTACAGTTTACCTTAAATCCATAATAAAAAGATATAGGAGGATGAATAATGAAAAAACTTATTAATAATAAATATTTATTTAATCGTTTAATAGTAGTTTTTTTCGTTATTACTATTCTTCTTTTTTTGTCAATTAATTTATTTAAAACATTTTCTGAGGATGTTACTGATACACGTTCTCATATTGATGGTGATACAGTTTATGTTAATGATTTGGAAAGTGATTATTACTATTATTTGGGAATGAATTATGTTGATGATATTAATTCTAATAGTGTGACATATAGTGATAGCAATTTAGCAAGTGTAACTGTTGTATATCATGGTTATGGTAGTGATGTTAATAG
This sequence comes from uncultured Erysipelotrichaceae bacterium, assembly GCA_902801795.1. Taxonomy (GTDB): domain Bacteria; phylum Bacillota_I; class Bacilli_A; order RF39; family UBA660; genus RUG12783. Next base: position 57,846 of record CADCJQ010000010.1, on the reverse strand, counting down.
TTGTACACCAGCTGTTTGCGGATATGTTTCACTTACTGAAAGACAAAATAAATTTACATATTATAAATATTACCCTGTTGTTAATAATGAAATTTCAATTGATCTTATAGATAATCCTTTTAGTGATAGACCAGATAATAAAGCTTTTGGTGGTTGGACAAGTACTGATGGTATTATTACTAAAGATAATAAGACAAATGTACAAACAATTAAGGTTACAAAATCTGGTAATAATCAAACTGTTAATATTTATGCTAATTGGATTAATGCTCATGTTGTATATCTAAAAGGAACATTGGGTGATGATAATTTTGATGGTAGTACACCGGATGATGCCGTTGGATCTTGGGGAAGAGCCTTTAGTCTTTTACAAAATAATAGTACTGATATAAATGATCGTGAAAGAAATATTATTGTATTAATTGGTGATTTGTCAATGAGTCCTAATTATTCTAGGAGCATCACTCATACATATAATATTACTGTTAATTATAATGATAAAACGACTTTTGATAATAATCCTCATATTATTGAATATATGGTTGGTAATACAAGGTATGCTTTAACAGATGATAATGGTGTTGATTATACTATACTATCTACTATGGTTGAACCTTCGGATGATACTAAATGGATTATTACGGAAAGTAATGGTTTATATTCTATTAGAAATTATGATACAAATAGATATTTATCTTTTGTAGTAAATGGTAATAATGTAACTTTAAATATGAGTAATAATGCTACTTTATGGGATTATGATAGTACGAGTAGAAAATTTTATACTGTAGTTGATTTATCATATAATGAATATACTTATAATGATGTAGATAATATTGTTAGTGGTGAAAAATATCTTGTTACCAATACATCTGAAAGTAATACTTTAAATAATAATTTATCTAATGTTAGTTTTGATAATAGAAATTATGATGCAAGTGCTTTATGGACTGTTACCAATGAAAACGGAGGATATACTTTTAAAAATAATAATAATAGATATTTATCAAGTGTTGATAATGGTAATAATGGAGCGGATTTAACACTTGTTAATAATCCTTCGGTATGGAATTATGATAATGTAAATAATGCATTTTATCGACAAACTTTAATTAATTATATAACATATTCATATAATCATGCTAATTACATCAATAGTGGAAGTAATTATTATATAACTAATGGTAATGATAGTAATTTAATTGCTTTATCGGTAAATGGTAATGCTCTAACTTATTTTGATATGACCGATACTGAACCAACTGATGCTAGTCAGTGGTTATTAAATAATTACGGTAGTGGTTATACAGTAAGAAATGTTAGAAATAATAGGTATTTATATAGTAGTAATAATGGTACATTATCAACTAGTAATACACAAAGAGTTTGGATGTATAATTCTAGTAATCATTATTTATATTATCAAAGAAATACTAATACTAGATATTATTTAAGATATAATAATGGTGCATGGTCAACAACAACCAATGCAAATCAAGCGACAGAATTATATTTTACATCTAGGGTTACAAATAGTAGTTATCAAAATACTAATGTTTATCTATCTTTTAGTAATAACGAATGGGGTCTTGTTGATACTATTGGAAATAATACAACAATATCTTTAAAAACAGTTGATACCAATTATGTTAGTAATATAGTTAATTATTATTTAAGATATAATAATGGTTTTGAGATAAGAGATGTTGATTCTAATAATAGATTTAATTTTGCTACTTATACCGTTGAAAGGGAAATAAGAACAACTAATACTGGTAATATGACATCAAATAATAATTATACAAGTAGTAATAATGTGGCAGTAACAATAACTAGTTTATATAATCATGTTGATTATAGAAATGATGTAACTTTAGATTTAACAGATGATGTTGATTATGGTTATGCTTTTGTTTCAGCTTATAATGATTTACAACTTGAATATTTATCAATTGCTGCAAGTGGATATAATGCGGTAACAAATGGAACAACAACAACTGATTATAGTGAAACATATGCCGTATTAGAAGGTAATTATAATAATGTTAGAATTGGAAGAGGGATGAATCCTACTTCATGGGCTGATAATTCATCATCTATTTTTGGTATTGCTTATGGTGGAAGTGATTCTAGTTCTTTAGGAAGTAGTAATAGTCATAATAATGATTATCGTTTTGTTATTGAAACTGGAAGATATTCATCTATTATGGGTGTTCGTATTGCTAATGATGGTAATTATAGTTCCAATAATGCCGTTAATTATTATGGCAAAATGACATTTGTTTTAGGAAATGATTATGATCGAGTTTCCAATACGAATGATCATTTACAAATTTATTATCGTGCAGGAAGTTCAAATAATTACGGAATTGTTGGTAAGACTAGTTCTTCAGAACCTGCTTATTTAATTAATGTAAAAAGTGGAAATATTGGATATAAGTATTTTAATGATAATCCAACTGATGAAAATCGTGCTTATTCCGGTATATATGTTGGCGGTCTTACAGTAAATGCAACTAGTTCTACGACTGATATTTCACCTAGGGTATTGGTTATGGAAGGGGGATATGTTTCTAATATTGTAGGCGGTCTTCGTCTTTACTCAAGCTACCAAGATAGTGTTGCTACCAAGATATATGTTAAAGCAGGTAAGGTTACTAATATAGTAGGTGGCGCTGGTGTATCTACAACTTATGGTAATAGATATATTTCTGTTACTGGTGGAGATATAGAATATAGTGTTTCTGGTGGAAGTAATGGTGTTTTTGCTACTGATTCTACCGGACAACAATCTGGAAAAATGCAAGGAAGTACAAATGTTCATATAGGTGGTAAAGCTAAAATTGGAACAATTGGTAGTGGTGAATTATATGGTGTTAGTTATGGTTCTGTGTTAGGAGCAGGAAATGGTAATAATGATGTTCCTAACGATGCTAAAATATATGGTAGTGTGTACGGTGGTGGAAATTATGGAAATGTAACTGATGATGTTACTTTAAAAATTGATGGTGGTACTATTGAAGGTAATGTATATGGTGGTGCTAATAAAAATGGAATTGGTGAAGTAGATATTCAATCAGGAACGGGACAAGTTACATCATATGTTAATCATGATAATATAGTATCAGGTAATGGATATTTAATTGTTAAAGAAAATGGTACGACATTAAATGCGTTGTCTTCTCCTAGCAATAATAATATTAATAATGTAGTTTTACAAAATAATTCATCATCTTCTTTGAGAAGTTTTTGGATAATTACTAATGAAAATGATGGTTATACTATTAAGAATGCTAGTAGTAATCAATATTTAAATTCTGAAACTAGTTTAAATAATCCAACTTTAAAATTGGATAATAATCCTACTGTTTGGCAATATGATTCTAATAATAAAACTTTTTATAAACAAGCAAGTTACTATAATAATTATACTGTTTCTTATAATTTTAGTACTTCTATGATTACAGGTGAAGAAATCTTGATAACTAATAGTAATTCAAATACTGCTAATTCAATATCTGTATCTAATAATAGTGTTTCTAATACAACTCTAAGTAGTAGTACTATTCCATCAAATAATCTATGGGTTATTGAGGAGAGTGATGGAGAATATACCATAAGAAATGTTGCAACCGGTTTATATCTTTATATGGCATCTAGTGGGTTTTTTAGTTATAATTTAACATTAGGAAGCAATCCTAATACATGGCAAAGTGATGGAAGAAATTTCTACTATAGTACATTTTTTAGAACTTATTATTTAACATATAATAATGGTTGGACAACAACAACTAATAATTCTAATGCTAATAACTTTTATTTTGCAAGATATAATGTTAATCATAATGAATTAACGGATACTTTTTATTTAGGGTTTAATAACAATTGGGTATTAACAAATACCAATACAACTATAAATAATTTATCTTTTAAGACACAAAGTGTAGCAACTAATTATGTAGCAACTGCCTCTAATAGAGTAAACGGTGATGTTAATATCACAATGACAGGCGGAGAAATAAAAAAGGCACTTTATGGTGGATCATGTGAAATTGGTGATGTTGCTGGTGATATTACAATAAATATTTTAGGTGGTACAATAAATTATGATTCTGATAATAATAATAGTAGTCTTTTTGGTGGAGGTTATGGAGAAGATACAAATGTTGCTGGAAATATAAATGTATCAATACAAGATAATAAATCGGTAATTATTAAAGGAGATTCATATGGTGGTAGTGCTTTAGGAACCGTTATCGGTAATATTAATTTTGATATTGATGATACATCAAGTACGCCAACAATTTCTTTACAAGGAGATACTTATTGTGGAAGTATGGGAAATTCTCTTGATAATACATTAGGTAATAACATGGGAAGTTGTACTTTAAATATTAAAGAAGGAAGTTACTCTAATAGTTTTTATGGTGGTAATAATTCTGGTGGAGGATCTTATGGAAATATTACGGTTAATACAGGAGGATATACTAATGCTGCTACTATAGGGAATGTCTATGGTGGTGGTAATGAAGCCGATTCTTTAAGCAGTGATGTTAGAGTTTATGTTAAAAATAATTCTTCAATTACGAAAGTATTTGGAGGTGGAAATTTAGCGTCAGTACCTACTACTAATGTATATTTACAAGGTGGTCAAGCCATAGATGTCTTTGGAGGAAGCAATAAGAGTGGAGCAACGACAACTAATGTATATTTACAAGGTGGTAATTTTACTAATATATATGGAGGAAGTAATGAATCAGGTGATGTATTAACAACTAACATTACTTTAACAGGTGGAAATGCAACTACTGTTTATGGTGGTAATAATATTGGTGGAACAACAACAAATAGCAATATTTTAGCTAATGGATCTACAGTAGGTACTATTTATGGTGGTGGCAATGAAGCCTCTACGGATATTACCAATGTTAATTTAAATAGTGGTAATATAATAGATGTATATGGTGGCGGTAATAAAGCGGGTATTGTAACAAATACAAATGTTAATTTGAATGGTAGTACTACAACCAATGTTTTTGGTGGAAGTAATACAAGTGGTGTTGTTCCAGAAAGTAATGTAATAGTAACAAGTGGTGTTGCAAATAAAGTATATGGTGGAAATAATGTTGGTGGAACGACAACGGTTTCTAATGTAACAATAAATGGTGGAAATGTAACGACAGCATATGGTGGAGGATGTTTAGCTAGTACAGGAACTACTAATGTATTAGTAAATTCTTCAATTACCAATGTCTATGGTGGTGGTGAAAGTGCTGATGTTACAGTTTCAACAAATGTTGATGTTCAAAATGGAACTATTACAAATGTATTTGGTGGAAGTAATATAAGTGGAACAGTTCCTGTAAGTAATGTTGATATAAATAATGGAACAATTACGAATGTATTTGGTGGAAATAATGTTGGTGGAACAACAGCAGTTAGTAATGTTGATATAGATGGTGGAACAATTACAACCGTTTATGGTGGAAATAATGCTGGTGGAACAACAACAGTAAGTAATGTTGATATAAATAATGGAATAGTAAGTAATATCTATGGTGGTGGTTGTGAAGCTAATCATGGAACGTCAAATGTAAACTTTAAATCAACCTCTAATAATCCAACTTCATATATCTTTGGTGGAGGAAAGAAAGCGTCTTGTACTACAACAAATGTTAATCTATCAAGTGGTGTTGCAAATTATGTTTTTGGTGGAAGTGATACAAGCGGTGTTGTAGGAACATCAAATGTTATTGTAACAGGTGGAACTTATACTGATATATATGGTGGAAATAATGCTGGAGGTACAACAACTAATACTAATGTTAATTACACAACTGCAACCGTTACTAATATATATGGTGGTGGAAACAATGCCAATGTTACAGGTAATACAACTGTTTTAACATCTACGGGTACAATTAGTAATAATGTATTTGGTGGAGGTAATAATGCAGCGGTTTTAGGAAGTACGGATGTTACTATCAATGGTACTACGATAGGAGGCAGTGCCTATGCCGGTGGAAATGGTGTTACAGCAACAGTTCATACAAACACAAATATTCTTGTTGAGGGAAATAGTACAATTACTCATCATGTATTTGGTGGAGGTAATGCTGCTTATACAGGAATTCTTACAAGTAATAATTCTAAAGGAAGAGTTAATATAATTGGTGGTAATATTGGTGGCAATGTCTATGGTGGTGCTAATACTTCAGTTTTATATGGCGATACAATGGTTAATATAGGATATAATTCAGTTGTTGCTAATATAGGAAATGAAGTAAATATTAATGATTTAGTTAAATCTGATATTAATATTGCTGGAACTGTTTTTGGTGGTGGAGAAGCTAATGCTAGTGGATCAGAAGACTATGATTATTCATTTATAAGTGTTACAGTAGGTATTATAATCAACATTGATGGAGCAACACATAATAATTTTGATATTGGTGGTTCCATCTTTGGAAGCGGTAATGCTTCAAGTACTACTGGTTATAGTAGAATATATATTAATAATTATGGAACAGAGAGTGATATTAAAGAGAATATATCTATTCAAAGAGCAGATTTAGTTGTATTAAATAATTCTAATATAGAGTTATCAGGAGCGACGGATAGAACTAATGAATATTCAAGTGTTTTATTTAGTGTAAGTCGTATTGATGAATTAGATCTAGTTAATAATAGTACTTTATATTTTCAAAATGGAGCTAACTTGTTGAAAAAATTCAGAAGTTTGAAAGATAATAATACATTAGCAACAGTTACCATTGATGAGGATAACGAAACAGTAACAAAGAACGTTAATAATCGTATTTATATGCTTGAAGATAAAATATTAAATATTGCTACTAATCAAAACATTACTTCATATGGTGAAGTTGATGGTATGACTTTCTTGGGAATGTATAAGAAAGAAAGAACTGGGGAAATTGTTGTTGCCATGTATGATACTGATTATAATTATGGTGATACGGCTAATAATAATGATATATATTATTTTTCTGGTGGAACTTATGTTTTAGGATTACATGAAGATAATCATAATATTGAAGTTGATGGGTTCTATTCAAATTTTGTTTCTGATGAAGAAGGTGAAGGAAATACTTTAAAAGTTAAATATATTGTTCCTACACCAGAAGATTCAAGTTATTATATGTGGATAATTGGTACATCTGTTACGTCATATGAAGTTGATCTTGTTGCATCAAAATATTCTACTTTGGGAACATATGAACTTCCATTAATTGACTATACAACGGCTAATACATATTTTACTGTTGTAGGATTTCAATATGAAAATCTTGATAGTGATGTTTCGTTGGTAGCTCCTAATAGTATTCCAAGAATTGCCAATAATTCAGATGATGCTGATAATAGACTTGGATTATCAATTAGACCTGGTACAGAAGGATGGATTACTTTAGGATCAACTGAATTTTTAACTGAAAGTGATAATAATATATCTGGTACAACGACATATTATACGGAAAACTCCTCAATGGCTCCTAGTTTATTGTTTTACTTATATCATTCTAAGAATTTGGCTACTAATGGAAATTTAGGTTATGTTACAATTAAATTACTTGCGATAACACCTATTAATGATTTGGAAAAAGAAACAACTCGTATTGATATAGTGGTTAATTTATCAAGAGCGATATATCAAGGTGATTTTTATGAAGCAGCGATGACTCCAGGAAGGCAATATGAATTTTTCTCATCAAGCCCAACCAGAATTACTTCAAAAAGTAGTTTAAGTGCTTATTATGCTTTGTATGTTAATTCTGATACAAGTATATATCGTAATGGATATCATCATTCTTTAGTATCAGATAAGTTATTACCAGTTAATACTAAAATTACTATGATAGATTTTGCTAGTGGTTCTAGTCCAGAGTATTATTATTACATAACAAATGCTAATGATAATATAGATATTATTAATAATTATAATTTATATTTAACTTACTCGTATGATTTAAGTAAATTTATTAAAATGGGAAGTTCTAGTGTTAATAATACATATGATGAAGAAACACTGAAAAATATTTATTATAATCAAACTAATAAAATGGCTGTGGAAGAATTTATCTTTATTGTTGATTTTTGTGATGCTGAAATCGCTAGTAATTATCTTGAAACATCATTACTTATGGAAATACGTACATCTACCGAACAAACTATTTATTCTGTTTTAGGTACACAACATGATAGTATGAAATATGATTTATATTATGATTCTGATGGTGTTATTGATGTTTCTGCTACTCTAAGTGATAATGTTATTCATGTTGGAAATGATACAACTTTAAGAGTTACAACATCATTTGAACTTGAAAAAGATAATAGTAACAATAATATTCTTGATACAACTTATTATGATAATAAATTGGGTATTAAATTAACAATATTTGATGAAAATAATAATCAAGTTAATGGAATAGACCTTATGGGAGTATCCTTTATATATAATGGAATAACTCATTATCCAAGAAGTGATGGAACAGTAAGAATTAATTTAGCTGAAAAAGTTGCTAATGTTTATTCTTCGATTATTATTGATACAACTGATGGTAATTTATCGGGTGGCAATTATACCCTTAAGGTAGAATCATTCTATTCGCCAGATGGTATATACTATGGAATTGATTCTTCGGATGAATGCGATGTTTCTTTTAGAATAATGGAAAAAAATTATGGTTTAGATATTGTACTAGATGATGAATATTTAATTATTGATCATGAAACAAGTCATAATTTAAATGACAATAATCAGTTTAATTTTAATATATTATATTCATCTAGTTTAGTTAATCCAAATCTTCGAATCGCTTTATTTAGAAGAACTTATAATAATGTTTACGATTTATCATATGAACTTGTTGATATTAAAGATTATTTAGAAGGAACATTTAATAATACTAGTGATGAAAATGTATATAAATTCTTTACTAATCCAGGATCAAATGTCAATAATCAATATATTTTAAAAGATAATTTGATAACCGGAACATATAAGTTAGTTATATATCTGTATGATGGCGATGTTAATGTAGGAAATATTTATAAATATTTTGTTATTAAGTAAAAAATACACTTAAATATAGTGTATTTTTTATTATTTTATGATATAATTTGGTTTGTAGATAATTAAATTTTGTTGATAAAAAAATATGGAAGGTGAAAACATGAATGAAATTTCTAATAGTGATTTAATAGAAATATATAAATTAGTTGATGATTACATAAAAGTTTTAACAAAAGATCAAGAAAGTTTTCATGATGGTGAATAAAATGTTAGATGATGTAAAAACCAAAATACAAAATGATAAAGAAATTTTAGGTGTGTTACCACAAAATAATTTAAAAAATCGTAAAATATATTATGAGAAAGTATCTTCTTTAATTGTTGAATATCAGTCAATTTATCAAAATGTTTTGGAAGAAATAAAAAATAGATATAATAATATATGCGATATAAAAGAAGAAAAAATAATAGATGATGGTAAGATGTTATTAAGTGATTTTTGTTATTTTAATAGGTTTAAATCTCCGATGGAAATATTAGGACTAGATAAAATGATATATGTTATTAATTCTTATGAAAATGAAAATCTTGATATTATTAATGAAAATATTTTAAAAATTATTGAAATATTTAAAAATGTAGGAACTCCTGTTAATGGAAAATCCTTTTATTTAAATTTTTATGCAAGTCAATATATAGATTTTTTATTAAATGAAAAAAATGTTGATAAAATTCATGGATTTTTTGAAAAAATATATTGGAAGTGTCCTAATATATTAAAATATATTGTTGTCAATTTTTATGATTTATACTTTAAAAATAGTAAATATTTTGATAATTATATAAATAAACAAAAGGAAATTAAATTTTCTAAATATAGTGAAAATAAAAATAATAAAGGATTATTTAAATTTTTAAATAAACATGTGGATGATTCATTTGATAGATATAAAAATGAATATCAAAGTAAAGTAATTAGTTATGATAATTTAATAAATAAGTCTAAGAAAAGGTATTATGATCTATTTCTTAATAAGGAGTTTGATATAAAAGACTTTGATCCTAGTAAGATAGATAAAATTATTAATGATTATACTGAAAGTTCTATTGTTGATGATAAAAAAGGAATGTTTATAAATTTAAGATATTCTCTTATGGAATATCAAATAATTAGTAAGTATAGATATTTAATAGATGAATGTCATGAATTATATAATAATAAAAATGATTATAAAAATATTTTGAAAAATAAATTTAAAGATATTGATAAAATAACAAATGAAATTAAGAAAAATAATTCAAAGGCTTTAAAAATATTGAGTAAAAATAGTGATAGTGATTGTAGTGAATTTTTTATTAAATCTGATGTTTTATTAAATGATTTATTGAATTTGTATAATGAATACGATTTGGATATCATAAAAGATCGAATATATAATAGTATTAATGAGAATAGTAGTTTGTCATTATATTTAGAACTTGGTGTTAGTAGTTATTTATTCTTAAAAAGAATGTCAGATAAGCATCAAATAGAAATTAATACTGATGATATTATTGAAGAAATTAATAAATTAATTTATAGTCCATATGTTACATTAATTAATAATGATATATATAGTGATTTAGAAAAATTAAATTCAATTGTTGTTGATAAATATACATTATTAGGATTCAATATTAATTTAGATTATTTGGAAGAAGGAAATATTGATAATTTTATTAAAGTTATTGATAATATTGTATATTATTATTATATGAATGATATTAATATTAATTTTGATGATATAAATTTTATATTAAAAGCAAAGGATATTTTAGAAGGAAAATAGTTATTGCATAAGATTTTATCTTATGTTATACTTTTAATGGTGATTATGATGAAGGTAATAGGAAGTATTTTTAAAACAATTTTATTTGCGTATTTAGTTATTTGTGCTTTTGCAACATTTTGTTTGCTAAAAACAAATGATGATGGTGTTGTAGAATTTGGTAATACATCTCTTGTAGTTATGGAAAATGATGTATTGGATTATTACAAAAAAGGAGATTTGGTTATTGCAAAATATCCTGATTTAAATAGTATTAATAAAGGGGATCCTGTGTTATTTTATGATACAGCTTTTAATAAGAATACAGTAACATTAGCGAATATAACTGATAATAAATATATTAATGAAAAAGAACACACTTTTTCTTATAAAAACGATGAGAATGAAGATAAGGCTTTTTCTAGTGAGTATTTAATTGGTAAAGTAAATGGTAGCAATAAGATTGCTTTTGTGGGAAGTATTTTAAAAACTATGACATCAAAATGGGGATTTTTGTTTTTAGTAATTTTACCATTCTTTATTGTATTTATGTATGAGGCTTATGTAATTGTTAAAGAATTTAAGAAAACTCTTAAAGAAGTTAGAGAAGAGTAATATATGCGAAAAATGTTGTTTTTTGTCGTGTTGTTGTTATTGTGTATAACAATTTTAGAAATAAGTAGTACTTATGGCTTATTTGAGACAAATAATAGTATAACAGTTAGTAATGATATTGCCAAGTGGCAAGTAAAAGTTAATAATAGCAATATTAATGATAGTGTTCATTTTGTTGTTGATAATTATGCTGTTTCAACAGATTCAAATGTTAAAGAAGGATTAATTGCTCCTGGTGTTGGAGCATATTTTGATATTGACATTGATCCTAATAATACTTCTGTTTCTGTTAGATATGATATTAGTCTTGATTTATCATTATTAAATAATGATAGTATCCTGATTACTAATATTGAAGAATTAAATAATAATAACATTATTATGACAGATGAAGCAACTTATACTGGTGTAATTCCTATTAGTAATAGTAGTATACATCATATAAGAGTATATATCGAATGGGTAAATAATGAAGAGAACAATCAAGTTGATTCTTTGTATGGGTTGGATGATGATACTAGTGTAACTATACCGGTTATAATAAATTTTAGTCAATATTTAGGGGAAACTATTGTAGAGTATACATAAGAATAAAAGAATAAAAGAATAAAAAGAGGTGATAAAATGTTAAAAAGATCTCATAAAATCGTTGATATGATAATTAATGTTTTAATATTTATTATTATTCTTATTATTCTTTTTTGTTTGTATAGTTTTTTTAGTTTGAAAATATTACAAAATAAATATGTTAATATTTTTGGTTATTCTTATTTTCAAGTAGCAACAGGTAGTATGAAAGATTACATTAATGAAGGCGATGTTGTAATTGTTAAAATAAATAGTGATTATAACGAAGGTGATGTGGTAACATATATTTCTGGTAATGATTTTGTTACACACCGTGTTGTTGAAAAAAATGATGATTATATTATTACTAAGGGTGATAATAATAATACAAATGATAATCCTATAGATAAGAGTTTGGTTCTTGGAAAAGTTACTAAAATTATTCCTAATGTTAGTGCAATTAAACAAGTATTACTATCTCCTAAGGTAATTGTTTTAATTTTTGTTACATTGTTTTGTTTAAGTCTTTTATTTTCTTATAATGGTAATAAAGAAAAAATTATTAAAGAATCAAAAAACAAAAAAGAAAAAGTTAAAGTAATAAAAGAAGATACTAATAAACAAGATGATATCGTAAAAAATGATGAAAAACCAATAGTTAAAAATGAAGTAGAAAAAATAAATAAGAAAAAAGTTTTAGAGGCAACTCAAATAATTGATATAAGTGAAATAAAAAAGGCAACTGAAAAAAATAAACCCAAAAAGGTCTTAGATGCAACTCAAATAATTGATATAAATGAAATAAAAAAGGTGACTGAAAAAAATAAAACCAAAAAGTCTTAGATGCAACTCAAATAATTAAAATAAGAAAATTAAAAAAATAGGTGATATTATGTCTTTGTTTAATATAAAAAAAATTATCAAATTTAATAAAATTACTTTTTTATTAATTATTCTTGTTGTATTATTGTATGTTATGCCATCAACTTTTTCAAGATTTGAGACAGAAAAGAATGGTGATATTATCATTCCACATGCTATTTATGTATTAGAGGATACGGTAATTTCTCAAACTATTAGTTTACCCAAAATTATTCCAAGTAATAATCAGTATTTATATTATTTTTCAGTTAGTAATTATAATGAAGAAAGAAGAACAGAGACAAATCTTAAATATGATTTATCTATTAGGACGACAACTAATATTCCAATAACATATGATTTATTTAAAGGGGAAACGGTTAATAATAATACTAGTATAATAACTTCAAACCAAGTAATTACTGATGATGATGGTACTTTTTTTAGGATGATTGAGACTCCAACGGAATATTTTAGTTTTGATATTAATAAAACAAATAATTATGTTTTGTTAATTACTTTTCCTACTGGTTATAATAATTCTGATTATCAAGATTTGTTTGAAATGATTGAAATAAAGATAAATTCACAACAAATTTTGTCAACAGATTAAGATAAATATAATTGTATTTTATAAAAAAATATATATAATATTTAGTGCTTTGTTAATAGTAATAGGATATTCTATTTTTAGAAGATAATCTTTGTGAAACTTGATTATCTTTTTTTTGACATAAAATGAAATTTTTTGATAAAATGTATTGAATTTGAAAAAAAAGTATGATAATATTATTTTGTAATTTAGAATAAGGGAGGAAAATATGAATGAAGAAACTTTAGTAAAGAAAACTAAAGAAAATAGGAAAAAGAAAAAAGGATTTTGGTATGTTTTAATGCATCGTGATAAGAAAGGAAGAAAGAGTTTAGTATTACTTCTATTTCTATTATTAACAGTTGTATTGTTAAGCACATCAGTTTATGCATGGTTTACGGCAAACTATGTTGTATCTGTAACAGATTTGGATGTTACTGTTGCTAGTGGATCAGGTATTCAAATTTCAACTGATGCTATCAATTGGAAATCACTTGTAACATCTTCTGAATTATTAGCAGCTCACACAACATATGCTGATGCTGTTAACCAAGTTCCTACAAGAGTTAATCAAGGAACTATTCTTAACCCAGTGTCAACAGTTAATACTGTAGCTGCTGTTAATGGTTATAAAAATGATGGTACAACGACTAAGAGTTTAAAAGGATTAAATATGTTCCTTGGTACAGTTACAAATAATGCTTTAGGTAACTATATTTTAACTTCGACTGCAGAAAGTGATCATGATGGTAACTCTGGTAACTATTTAGCGTTTGATGTATTTATTAAATCAGATTTTAGTGAAAATACTACTTTGTATTTAACAAAAAATACAAGTGTTAAAGGTTATACAGTAAATAGTGGTACTGATACTGATATTGAATATGCATCTCGTATTGCTATTATCGATGAAGGAAATACGGCTTCAAGTTCTACAACTGCTACAATGCAAGCATTAGATGATGGTACATCTGCAATATTTATTGAACCAAATTATGATGTTCATACTGCTACTGGTGTAAATCATGCAAGTAACGTTTATGGTATTACTACTTATACCACAACAGCAGATTATAATACTGCTACTTCATCAAATGTAACTTATCAACCTGCATTAGCATATTCTGGAGTTAAATCTGCTATTGCTGCTACTGCTACTGATTATGTAACAAGTGAACAAACTGGTGTTAAGTGGGGAGATGCTACTGCTGCTAACTATTCATCATTATTTGATGCTGTAACTATTAATAAATTAATTGCATCAGACAATGATACTGCTCAAAGTGGAACTCATACTGAATTATTAACTTTAAAACCTGGTGTTACTAAATTAAGAATATATATGTGGATTGAAGGACAAGATGTTGATTGTGAAAATAAAGCATCTGGTGGAACAATAATATTTAATTTAGGATTTGAAGTTGATGAACCTGGTTCAAATAATCCATAGAAATATTTATAATAAAGATGGTTTTTACCATCTTTTTTTCAACAATTTATTTTCATTACATAAACTATTATGGGTGAAAATAATTATGAATGATAAATATCGAATAGTAGTTGATGCAGGTCATGGAGGAAATGACCCTGGAGCAGTATCAGGTAATTTAAGAGAAAAAGACTTTACTTTGCAAGCCGCTAATTACATGTACAATCGTTTTAAAGAATTAGGTGTACCAGTAACTATTACTCGTGATACAGATAAAACATTAACTAGAAATGAAAGATTAAATACCATGCGAAGTCTTGGAACTGATCCTAATGTAATAGTCTTATCTAATCACATTAATGCCGGCGGTGGCATTGGTCAAAATGTAACTAAAAAATATATAACATTTAAAGCCTAATATATAGATGAGAGGATGTTGTGAAAAAAAGTTACATTACTAAATTAGATTATATTTATGGAGTTATTTATGATTAGAGATGACAAAAGTGAGTATGAATACAAGAAACATTATGAACCATTTTTAGATAATTATAATGAAGAGTGTATATTTATGCTCTTTTTTACTAAAAATTAAAAAAAATAAAAAATTTTTAATTTTTTTCGGAAAATTTAATAATATTTTATAACACTATATGATACTCTATGACACCATGTAATACTTTTTATACTAGTGGGAGTACAAAAATGAGAGTAATTTTGAAATTTGCACATTTAATTTTTTTGCACACTTGATATAAGATGATAATACCTAGGGAAAAGTAAAAGTGCACTTTTATAAAGATATATTTTATATATTTACCTTATAACTGGAATGCTATGGAAAAATATATAAAACCGCTTATACCAATATCAGTATTAAGTGATAGAAGAATATCATCTTTAGAAAAGTTATTATTGGTGAACATTATTTCATTGTGCAAAAAAGCCGGATATTGTTGGGCTACTAATAAGTATTTTATGAATATTTATGGATATAGCAAACAAACAATATCTAAAAGTATTAATCATTTAGCCTCTTTAAGTTATATTAATTTAGAAAACCATATGGAAAATAATAATAGTTATAAACGAATTATAAGAATTTCACAAGTATTAATTAAAAGTTTAAATAGTATTAAAGAAAACTATAATACCAGTATTCAACCTAAGTTTAAATATAATAATAAAAGTAATATAAATAATAAGTATTATAAAGATGATTTGGGTAATGAATATTGGAATGGAAAGATTTTAAAGAAAGAAATACCAACTCGCGAAGAACAGCAAGAACTAAATAATGTACTAAAAGATTTTAATTAAAGAGGAGGATTGAAATAAAATGAAAAGGATAATCATAAAATTTTTTAAGAGGTGAAATATGTTTAATATAAAAGAAACCTTTAAAGAAGATGATGGTTTTACTATTTATGAATTGGTAAGCGATTTTGTCAAGTGTGCGTTACTCAAGTCGTAGACTTGTCTTGAGCCTATATTAATTGTAGTATAATGTTAGGCTTTAAATGTTATACAAAGAAAGGAGTTTAAGCCGTGTATAACAAAACATTAGAATTACCAAGTTTTTATAGGGTAGCAGCATATATAAGATTATCTGAAGCAGATAAAAACAAAAGTTACGAATCAGAAAGCGAAAGTATTATTAATCAAAGAAATTTACTAATGGATTATATTAAGAAAAAAGGATTTACTTTTATCGATGAATATGTCGATGATGGATTTACTGGAACTAATTTTAATAGACCAGGTTTTAAAAGATTAATTAGTGATATTGAAAGTGGTAAGGTTAATTGTGTAATAACTAAGGATTTATCAAGATTAGGAAGAGACTATATTAGATGTGGCTATTATGTTGAAGATTATTTTTTAGCTAAAAAAGTACGATATATTTCGATACTTGATCAAATTGATACTTTTTTAGAAACAGCTAATAACGATATAGCACCTTTTAAAGCTTTATTTAACGATATGACTAGTAAAGATACATCTAAGAAGATTCGTTCTATTTTAAGAAATAAGAAAGAACAAGGAAAGTTTATTGGTAGCGAACCATCTTTTGGTTATATGCGTGATAAAGAAGATAAAGGGCATTTAGTTCCTAATCCAGAAACAGCTTTTATTGTAAAAAAGATATTTGAAATGGCTAGTTCTGGAATTAGTGTTAGTGATATTGCAAGTTTTCTTAATGATAATAAATATCCTACACCAAGTTTATATAAGAAAAAAGATAATTCTAAACAAAGAATTAATCCTGTCTGGACAGTATCATCAGTTAAAAAGATATTAAAAAATGAAATGTATACTGGTAATATGATTCAAAATGTTCAAACTAAATTATCATATAAATCACAAAAGAAGATTGTTTTGCAAAGAGATTCTTGGATAATTGTAGAAAATACGCATGAAGCATTAGTTAGTAAAGAAGTTTTTGATAAAGTAAGAAATAATGTTAAAAGAACAAAAATTACACATAATAAAAGAGAAAAAAGACTATTCGAAAACTTACTTTTTTGCAAAGAGTGTGGAAATTCTCTAACAATAACATATCGTAAAAAACATAATTACTGGACTATTAATTGTAATAAATATTCAAGAGATCCCCGAAGACACTTGTGCTATCCGCATTTTATGCCTTATGATAAACTGGAAATAGCTTTATTAGATGTTATTAAAAATACTTGTAAGATTTATTTAGATAAAATGAATATTAAAGAATTAGCAACAGAAATAAATAATAAAAATAATAATGATAAAAGAATAAATGATGAAATAAATTATTTAAATAATCGAATTAAAGAATGTAATAGTAAAATTGACATGCTCTATGATGATAAGTTTAAAGGAAATATTTCAGAAAACACTTATTTAAGATTATCAAAAGAAACTGAAATTTTATTAAATCAATCAAAAAAAAGACTTGATGAAATAAAAAATTCAAGTAAAAAAGAAATAAATTCTAATAAGAAAATTAAAGAATACGAGGAAAAAATGAAAGAACTAATTAATCTTGATAATCCATCTCGTGAATTATTACAATCAATTATTGATAAAATAGTAATTGATAAAGACAAAAATATTGAAATATTTTATAAGTTTTCATTACTAAATAATATTTAAGTTAACTTTGTTCCCACTGGGTTCGAAGTTAATAATTAACTTCTCAACCAACGGTGCAGAAAAAAACAACTTAGTCTCCACTGGATACAAAGTTAACTTCCGCATTAACTTCTGTTCCAGTTGGACAGAAGTTATACATTATGTTTTATTTGAAAATGAACTTGTGCTCCACTGGTGCTTAATTTAAAAATATAAAAAAATATTGATTTTTTTAATGATATAGTGTATTATAGACAAATATATTTTAAAAAAAACAAAAAAAATGTATTTTTTTAAACTTTAGTGATATAATTAATGTGAGGAGGAAATTTATATGAAACTTTTGAGGGTTGTTGCTAATAATTTTAAATTGTGTGAAGATAATTTTACAATATCTTTTGTACCAGAAGCAAATAAAACAGCAGATGATAAAGAGTTTGAACTTCATGAAATTGATGAAAATCTATTCGTATATACTACGTTAGGTATTATTGGTAAAAATGCATCAGGAAAAACAACAGCAGTTGATTTGTTAGCTCTAGTATATGATATATTTTCATTCTTTAAGGTTAAGAATACTTTAAATTTATTTTTAATGTGGCATAATGATGTTAATTTGGATATTACTTTTTATCACGAGGGGAGTTTATATAGATATATTACTGATTTAGTTATAGATGATAATCCGCTAAATAACACTGTTAATTTTAAAAATGAAAAGTTATATAAAAGACCATATTATAAGACTTTAGCAAAACAAATCTTTGACTATAATAAGTATATTGAATTACCTATTACAACTGATTTACCTGATGATACTTCTATTTTATATGATGTTTTGAAAGAAATTACTATTAGAGGCTTTTATACATCAAGTGACGATTTGATTTATAGATTATATTCTAATGTTTTCAATGTATATAAAATGATTAATAATAATCATACAATCATTGAATCAATTTTAAAAATGCTTGATGAACATTTAGATAATATTGAAATGATTAATGAAGATAAGTTCTTAATATATTATACTGATAAAAGTAAAATCCAGGTGACTGGCAAAGAATTATATAGTATGCTATCAAGTGGAACATCAAAGGGTATTTGGCTATTTACTTATGTTGTTTATTCACTTAAAAATGGTACAGACTTAGTGATAGATGAAATAGAAAATCATTTTCATAAAACTTTAGTTGAAAATCTTGTTAATTTGTATAAAGATAAAAGTGTTAACAAAAAAAATGCAACTTTAATATTTACTACACATTATTGTGAACTTTTAGATTTGTTTAATAGAAGTGATAATATTTATATTACAAAATATGATAAAAAAATTCGTTTGGAGAACGTATATAGAGATTATAATTTTAGACCAGAGTTATCTAAAAGTAAGAAATTTTATAGTAATGCATTTAATACAAATGTTAACTATGAATCATTAATGGATTTTAAAAGGGAATTAATGAAATGAAGTATTTAATTTTGTGTGAAGGTCCAAACGAAATATGTATTATTAATATGTTATTAAATCAAAAGAAGTTAATTTTTACACAAAATGATTTGGTATCATTAAAACCATTTCATGCAAGGCAACTCACTAATCCAACTATAAAATCAGAACTCAGAGTTTATAATAATCCAGTAAAAGTATTAAGAATAGGTGATACCCAAAGAGAAAAGTTTACAGTTCCAAAAGATTTAAGTGATATTGTATCTAAAGATAGAATTTATAAATATTGTACTTTGCCTGAATTAGAAATTCTTATAATAATTAATGAAGGATTATATAAGCAGTTTTTAAAATCAAAAGAATCTCCAAAAACTTTTGCTAAAAGAAATATAGTATATAATAATCGAAGATATGATCAAACAAGAGAGTTTTTAGAAATGTATTATGGTGGCAAAAGAATTAATATGCTAATTCAAAATTTAAATGATTATAAACATTTGAAGAAGCACAATAAAGATGAATTATATTTAGCTGATTTATTAAAGTAATAAAATATAGAACGAGAATTGTTATTGAAAAATATATTATAAATAAAGCAAAATAATAGAAATAGGAAGGAGAAGTAAATGGAGAAAATTGTTGAAGAATTAACATTATTATTAATGTACTTATCATCATGGGAAGAAGATGGATATGTAGCTGATGAAAATGATATGCCTAAAGCAGCAAAAATTAAAACTTGTTGGAAAGGATATGATTTTGGTATTATTAATAAATTAACCGATGAGAATTATTTATATTATAGCAAAGGGAAATCAGTTTTCTTAACGCCTAAAGGAGAAGAATTAGCAAAAAAATTAATCAGTAAATATATAACAAAATAAGTAGGGAGGTGACTTTGAAATGACCGCTCCAAAATTAGATTTTTTATTAGAAGTGTTGGATAGTAGAAATTATAACCCGGAGAGTTACGATACGAAAGTAAAAGAAAAGATAAATAATTTGTATGCTTTACTTGATAAAATAAAACCATTATCAGATGATGAATATAAAGTATTATATTTTAGTGCTGAAAAAGGCAATATAGAAGAATACGGCAACTTTGAAGAGTTAAAGATAGATGGTGAAGTTGATAGTTATGAAGAATTTGAAAATAGATTTAATGAAGACTATCCAGACGAAATTATTTGGTATAAAATGACTTCATCTATGTATAAAAACTATCGTATGATATCAATTAATTCAAAAAATATAATATATGCTGATATGAATAGTGAGAATACTAATTTTGAAAATTATCAACTACAAGAATTATTAGATTTTCTTATAGATAAAGTAAAAGAATGTATTCAAAGACTTGAAAAAGGTACTTACAATGATTATATATCAAGTAATTATTCTTATAAAAATAGGTTTGGTGTAATAAAACGAAATGAATATTGGAATTTGTTTCCTGATACTAGGCAAGAACTATTAAGTGAAATATCACAAGAAGAAATGAATTACTTTATAGAAAATGCTAGAGAAAAGACAACTAATAGAATAAAAGATATGACATCTGGTAAGTATTTTGAATGTGTTGGATTGGCATATAAAAATATTGGTTATGAAATAGGAGAATTAACCGATAAGGATTTATATTTAAAGTATGCTGATGGTAGGGATGAAGGATTAAGCAAAATTGATGAGAATAGTAGTGAAGAATTTGATAAATGGTATAATGATGATACAAGGTTTGGTGGACATCCTTGGGAGATTATTAGAGGTCATTCCTTTGCTAGAGTTAATTTACAAGTAGGACATGATGATAATGGATATTATCTTTCGCTTAGTGGAAGTAGAATTTTAAGAAAAGTTGAAATCGCTAAAATATTTATTGTGCTTAATAAAAATAATATACCATTAGAAATATATAATGTAGATATGATTAAGAATGCCTTTAAAGGTATTGATTATATAGGTATAGTTCCAAATGATATCATACCAATTGAATGTCGAGGATATTTTAAAAAATATAAACCAACTGAATTTATTCACATGAGCGATGCTAAAATATTCAAATATATTAAATGGGAACCATTAGAAAATATAGAACTAAAATAAGGGAGTAAAGTATGAATGATTATAAAGATTGGGAGAAAAAAGAAGAAGAAAATCATAAAAGAAATGAGAAATTTCTTCAAGAATTTGAAAACTGGTTAATTGAAAAATCCTTAACAAAGAAAATAATTAGAAAACACGTTAATAATGCAAGTTTATATATTAATGATTATTTAAATTATTATGATGCAGAAACAATGGAAGATGGAGTGCATTTTGTTAATGGATTTTTAGATGGATGGTTTATAGAAAAATGTTTATGGTCATCAAGACATTCATTAAAAGGGACTGCTGCTAGTATTAAGAAATTTTATGAATGTATGAGTGAAAAAGCATATGTGACAATAGATAATTATAAGAAATTGTGTAGAGAAATAAAAGATAATATGAATCATTATTTGGAGCAAATAGATGCTTTTGACAATGGCACATATTATGACATGTTTTAGTAATTGGAGGTAAGATTTATGACTAAAGTACTAACATTTCAAGTAGGAATAGAAGGGGTGGAAGACAAAATTTGGAGAAAGATAGAAATAACTGATAGAAGAACAGTTGCAGATTTAGCATATACTATTCTTGCTACATTTGATTCACTTGCGTATCATTTGTATGATATAGAGCATGGAAAAGATAGATATGATTGCATGATTGATCCATTGGAGTTAGATGATTTTAATTTTAAAGATGCAGTTAGAACAAAGTTAAGTGATGTGAATTTTGATGAAAATAATAAAATGACTATGGAGTATGACTTTGGATCAACAACTACATTTAAAATCACTTATTTAGGTGCTAGAGAAATGGAAAAATATAATGGTAAGCATTATCCATATATTATTAGTGGTGCTGGTCGTGGCATGTTAGATGATTTATGCGATTTTGAATTGAAAGAAATAGTTGAAGATGTTGATAAGAAAGGATACTCTGAGCATTATTTTACACCTGGTTATGAAAGAACTATTAAATATGATTATCGTAATTTTAATATAAAAAACAATAATGCTTTATTAAAAGGATTAATACTGGATATTAAAAATGGATATGAAGTAGGTGATTAAATGGCCGAGATAACTTCAATAAGAGATATAAAAGTAAAAAACGAAACAATAAAAATTGAATTTACTTATATTGCACAATACAATAGAGAAAAGACATGTTTCAATAATTTAGATTTTGTTACTGCTGAAGGAGAAAGCGATGATTCGATTGAATATTTAAAAGATAATTTAAATAATTATTTAGATCATGGCTATTTAGATTTTACAAAAGTAGCAATGAAATTTTTTGAAATTAATGAATCTGTTGATAATATAAAATTTATTGATAAATATGGATATTTTAAAGTATATCGTGAAGAATTTGAAAATAATAAGTAATTAATCACATTTTGACATACGCCAGGTGGCGAAGGTGCCGAAGTAGTCTACCCATTACGTTCAAGTGCTACTCTTGCTAACAATATTTTAAATGAAATAGGGGCACGTGGCCAAATTAAACGTAAAGTATATCAACGGGTTTTACCAGAAAATCCTAAAAAAGATTATTACTATATAATGAGAGAAACACCTAATACAACTGCTTTATTAATTGAATATGGGTTTATTGATAATCCAAGAGATCAAACAAAATTAAAAAATAATATTGAAAACTATGCAGAAGGTGTTGTAAAAGCGGTCTCTGAATATATTGGTGTTCCTTATATTCAACCAGGAGCAATTGCTAGTGGAGATTCTTATACGGTACAAAAGGGAGATACTTTATATTCAATAGCAAGTCGTTATGGAACAACAGTTAATGAATTAAAGAGATTAAATAATTTAACGAGTAATAATTTATTTGTTGGACAAATACTAGAACTTCCAAAAGGTGAAATGCAAGATGAGTATGAAATATATACGGTTCAAAATGGCGATAGTCTTTATTCGATTGCTAATCGCTTTAATATAAGTGTTCTTGATTTAATTGATTATAATGGACTACCAACAACTATTTTAACAGTAGGAGAAACACTAAAAATACCAAGAAATGAGGTTAATCCTAATGAAAACGTTTATATAGTAAAAAGAGGTGATACTTTATATCGTATTGCTAATACCTATGGAGTTACGATTGATGATCTTATTAATGCCAATAATCTATCAAGTAATATCTTATCTGTTGGACAACAAATAGTAATACCTATAAAACCAGTTACTGAGGAAAATTTTGTTGTATATGAAGTAATGCCAGGTGATACACTATATTCCATTGCTAGACGTTATAATACTAAAGTTGATTCGATTAAAGCATATAATGGCTTAACAAGTAATAATTTATCAATAGGACAGGTTATTCAAATACCATTAGATATGACGGAAACTCAGTATCAAACATACCAAGTACAAAAAGGAGATACCTTGTATTCTATTGCCAGACGCTATAATACAACTATTCCTGAAATTGTAGCGATAAATAACAATTTATCAAATAATTTAATGGTTGGTCAAGTAATAAAAATACCACAATAAAATATTAAATATTGTATCAGTTTGATGCAATATTTTTCTAAATAAAAACGTTATTTTTGCATAAAATAGTATCGATTAATATCTTTATATGTGAACTTTATTTTACATCAGTTTGTAAATTTTATTTGACATCATCTCATTAATTTGGTATGATAGAAAACGTCCGTAAAAAAAAATGAGATACAATTGAGGTGTAAAAAAATGAAATTATTAAAAAGAAAGATGCAGTTATATTGCGTAAGTAATGTTATGGTATCTTTCGTATTAACAAGTTTTTTGGGTATTAATTATTGTTTAATGCCAGAAAACGAAATATCAGGAAATGGTGAAGTTGCTGTTCTTGATACGGAGGTAGAGCCGCTCTCCCAAAAGGGGGAAGAAGATAAAAAGGTAGTAACTGAAGTTAAGAAAGAAACGAATGTTACTAATAAAACAACTACTACTGCTAAAAGCAGTACTACAAAAAAAACAGTTGCAACAGTTGCTAAAAAGGAAGTAAAAGCATCAAAAACTTATGTTCCAGCGTCATATAGTGCCGTAACGGGACAAGCAGTCGTTGATTATGCAATGAG
Source organism: uncultured Erysipelotrichaceae bacterium (assembly GCA_902801795.1). Lineage (GTDB taxonomy): Bacteria > Bacillota_I > Bacilli_A > RF39 > UBA660 > RUG12783. The sequence continues at coordinate 33,197 of CADCJQ010000010.1, read as the reverse complement.
GTATTTAGGATTACGTTATGTAAGTGGAGGATACAGTTTATCAACAGGAACTGATTGTTCAGGATTTACAAAACTAATTTATAAAGAATTTGGTGTTACGCTTTCACGAGCTGTAAGGGCGCAAGCAAGTAATGGAACTTATGTAAGTAAGTCTAATTTACAGAAAGGTGATTTAGTCTTTTACGGATATGGTAATGGAGTAGTTAGACATGTTGGTATTTATATAGGTAACGGACAAGTACTACATGAATCTAATCCACGAGATGGTGTTAAAATCAATTCTGTAAATATGATGCAATATATTACAGCCAGACGGGTTATTAATAGTACCGCTATTAAAATGGTTGAAGAAAAAATTGAAGCTGAAAAAGCTCAAGAATTAGCAAATAAAGAAGAAGTAAAAGAAGATGTTGTTTTAAATACGGACAATAAAACGACAGAAGAAAAATTAGAAAATAATGTTGAAAAAGTAGAAGAATTACCTAAAACAGAAGTTGTTAATGATAATACTTCTATAAATAAAGAGGTTTCTACGGTAAAAGAAGAAAGTGTTGTTGTAGATAATAATACTAATAATACAAATAAAGTAGAAAAAGAAGAAAAAGAAAATGTTGTTGAAACTTCTAAAGAAGATACTACTTCTAAAGTATTAGATACAAAGGAAGAAGTGAGTGTTTCTACTCAAGAAACAGTTAAGCAAGAAGAAACGAAAAATGAAGTAACAAAAGTAGAAGAAGTTAAAAATGAGGAACCAAAAAAAGAAGAAATTAAAGTAGAAAATACTACTAAAGAAGTTCCTAAGGTAGCTGTTCCTGAAGAAACTAAAGTAGAAAAAAGTGTAAGTACCGAAGTTATAACTGATACTACTATTAATACTACAAAAGAAGAGAATCAACAATAGATTCTTTTTTCTTTATTAATTTTATGGTAAAATAACTTTAAGGTGATAAGATGGAAGAATTAGTTAAATTATTAATAGAAAAAGGTAAAACAATAAGTACAATGGAATCATGCACTGGTGGAGGGATTGTCAATGCTATTACGAATATTCCAAATGCGAGTAAAGTAATAAAGTTTTCCGCAGTTACTTATGCCAATGAATATAAAATAAAAATGGGAGTACCTAAAGAAATCATTGATAAATATACCGTATATAGTATGGAAACAGCGATAGAAATGGCATCTGCTATTCAAAGATTTACAGGTTCTGATTATGGTGTTGGAGTAACTGGTAAATTAAAAAAGATTGATGAAGAAAATCTTTATGGTGAAGATGACTTAGTTTATTTAGCAATTTATGAAAAGAATAAAGAAAATGAAAGTAATAATTATAGTACAATAATTAGATTGAATTATGAAAAAAGAGAAGATAATAAAGAACAAATAATTAATGTATTTTGTAATCTAATGAAAGATATTTTAAATAAAGAAAATAAAAATAAAGAGTAATATTAATTAATTATTATTAAAATATCGACAAAAATGTGGAAAACACTTGAAGAAAGATAAAAAATATGTTAATATCTTTAGGTATAAAAGCAATGGCGAAAGACGTAATTAAAGATATTTTTTAGAGAGTCTATGATTGGTGAAAATAGATAAAATTATTTAATTAGGATCACTTTCAAGTGCGATTTATGGATAAGATAAATACGGTAATGCGTTATAATTAAGAGAAATAGTAAATCTATAAATTAAGGTGGTACCACGACAGAGCGTCCTTATGTTTATAGATTTTTTTATTTAGGAGGATAGAAAATGGAATTTAAAGAATTAAGTAAAAAGAAAGTATCTGAAGTTGAAGAAGAAATCTTAAAAAGTTGGAATGGTATTAATGAAATAACAAAAAAACAAAATGAATTAAGAAAAAATAGTGAAAATTTTGTTTTTTATGATGGACCAGCTTTTGCTAATGGATTTCCTGGACTTCATCATATGGTAGCAAAGAATTTAAAAGATGCTTTATGTAAATATCATGTAATGAGTGGAAAAAGAGTACTTCGTAAAGTAGGATGGGATACACATGGTTTACCAGTTGAAAATCATGTTGAGAAGATACTTGGTATTTCATCTAAAAAAGATATTGAAAAAATGGGTGTTGATAAATTTAATGAGGCTTGTAGAAAAAGTGTTCGTGAAAATGAAGCGGCATTTACTGATTTAACAAGTAAGATGGGACAATTTATTGATACAGATAATCCTTATTTAACTTTTAAGAATGAATATATTGAAACAGAATGGTGGATATTAAAGAAATTTCATGAAAAAGGATATTTCTATGAAGGAACAAGAGTAGTACCATATTGTCCTCATTGTGGAACAGGGCTTGCTTCTCATGAAGTAGCACAAGATTATCAATTAGATGATACAGATACTGTTTATGTACCATTTAAAGTTAAAGATAAAGATGAATACTTCCTTGCATGGACAACAACCCCTTGGACATTACTTGCTAATGTTGCTTTGTGTGTTAATCCTGATAGTGTTTATACGAAAGTAAGAAGTAAAGGTATTACCTTCATTATGGGAAAAGAACTTGTAAATAAAGTATTAGGTGATGATGTTGAAGTTCTTGATGATATGCGAGGACGTGAATTAGAATTTATGGAATATGAACAATTAATACCGGAAGTTCAAGCCGAAGGAAAAGCCTTCTATGTTACTTGTGATAATTATGTAACGATGGAAGATGGAACAGGTATTGTTCATATTGCACCAGCATTTGGAGCGGATGATGCTTTAGTATGTGAAAAATATGGTATTAAAGGTATTAACCCTGTTGGTAAAGATGGATGTTATATTGAAGGTCCATGGAAAGGAATGTTCGTTTTTGATGCTAATTTAGAAGTTATAAAATATTTAAAAGAAAATGATAAATTATTCAAAAAACAACGTATTAAACATGATTATCCACATTGTTGGAGATGTCATACACCTTTAATTTATTATTCAATGCCAAGTTATTATATAAAAGTATCAGCATTTAAAGATGATTTAGTAAAAGCCAACGAAAGTGTTAATTGGTATCCAGCGTATGTTGGAGAAAAACGTTTTGCTAATTGGCTTGCTAATGCGAAAGATTGGAATGTATCAAGAAGTCGTTATTGGGGAAGTCCTATTCCATATTGGACTTGTGAATGTGGTCATCATGAGATGATTGGAAGTATTGAAGAATTAAAAGAAAAAGCTCTTGAACCTATTAATGATGATTTTGATTTACATAAACCTTATATTGATAATATTCATATTAAATGTTCTAGTTGTGGAAAAGAAATGACAAGAATTCCAGATGTTCTTGATTGTTGGTTTGATTCTGGTTCAATGCCATTTGCTCAATATCATTATCCATTTGAGAATAAGAAAATTTTTGAAGAACAATTTCCAGCTGACTTTATCGCCGAAGGTATAGATCAAACAAGAGGATGGTTTTATACATTACTTGTTATTTCTACTTTCTTAACAGGTAAATCACCATTTAAAAATGTTTTAGTAAATGATTTACTTTTAGATGCTGAAGGAAAGAAAATGAGTAAATCTCGTGGTAATATCGTTGAACCATTTAGTACAATTAAAGAATATGGTGCTGATACCGTAAGATTTTATCTTCCTTATGTAAGTCCTGTATGGACACCTCTTAAATTTGATTTAGGTGGTTTAAAAGAAGTTTATTCTAAGTTCTTTAATCCATTAAAGAATACTTATTCATTCTTTCAAATGTATGCTAATATTGATAAAATAACTCAAGAAGACTGTAGTACTAACTTTCAGGTTGATTATAAAGAACGTGAAGAAATTGATAAATGGTTATTATCTAAATATAATCGTTTAGTAGAAAATGTTAATAATGATTTTAAAGAATATGATTTGAATAAGGTTGTTCATCATCTTGCTAATTTTGTTTCAGATGACTTATCTAATTGGTATATAAGACGTAATCGTGAAAGATTTTGGGCAAGTACTTTAACTACTTCTAAGAAAAGTGTTTATTTAACAACTTATGAAGTATTACTTGGATTATCAAAGTTGATTGCGCCTGTTTGTCCTTTTGTTAGTGAAGAAATCTATCGTGGATTAACGGGAGGAGAATCCGTTCATTTAGAAGATTTCCCTAAGTGTAATAAAAAATTAATTAATGATAAAATTGAAACAAAAATGGATTTAGTAAGAGATTTAATATCACTTGGAAGACAAGCGAGAGAAGATGTTAAAATAAAAGTACGTCAACCACTTTCTGAAGTTGTTTTAGATGGCAAGAATGAAAAAACAATTGGTGATTTGACATCCTTAATTAAAGAAGAACTTAATGTTCATGAAGTACATTACACTAATGATTTATCAACATATATGACCTTTGAAGTAAAACCTAACTTTAAAGTATGTGGTAAGATGTTTGGCTCTAATATTAAAGAGTTCCAATCTAAATTAATGAATTTATCAGAAACAGAAATTAATTCATTACAAAGAGAAGAAACGATTACGATGGAAATTGGTGGTAATAATGTATCAATTACTAAAGAAATGGTTGAAATAAGGATAAATGCTAAAGAAGGTTTTGATGCTGCTTATGAGAATAATAACTTTATTATTTTAAATACGAACTTAACAGATGAATTAATTGATGAAGGTATTGTTCGTGAACTTATAAGTAAAGTTCAAAATTTAAGAAAGACAAAAGACTTTAATATTATGGATCGTATTAATATTTACTATTCTAGTGAAACTAATTTAGAAGAGAGACTATCTAAATACCTTGATTTTATTAAGAAAGAAACTCTATGTGATAAATTAATTAATGAGAAAAAAGGTGAATTATTTAATTTAAATGGTATTGATACCTATTTAGATGTTGAAAAAAGATAGTTTTAATAATAAAAGTTACTAAAGATAATTTAGTAGCTTTTTTAGTTTGTTTTTTGAAAAACTTTATTTTCTTGTATTCATATGGTATAATATGCACGAAATTGAGTGATAAATATGAAGAGTTTTCCTAAAGAATTAATGCTTGATCATGATAACATCTGGTTTCTTGATAAAGAAAAAACAAATATCAAACAAATTACTTTTGAATATAATGATTTTATACCTAGAAGCAAATTTTATAAAATTGAAGGTAACGATAATTATATTATAAAAGTATATAATGAATTTATTTTTTTTGAAGAAGCAAGAATAAAAAGAATGTTAAAAAAATTCTATGAAGTTAGTGATAAAATACCTAATATTGATTTTCCTATTGCTTATTATCAAGAAAATGGTAAAGTAAAAGGATTAGTTATAGCTTATTATGATAATAGTGTTTCATTAAGAGAACTTCTTAAAAATGATAATGTTGAAAAATTCATGACTTTATATAGACATGGTAGTAATATAAAAGAAAATATTTTTAAGTTATATCTCGAAATTCTGGAGTTATTTAAAGAAATGTTTCAAGAAGGACTAAGTTATTTAGATATTCATGGAGGAAATTTCTTGCTTTATCATAATCAACTTAAAATTATTGATTTTGAACCGAAGTATCTTAAATATAATAAAAGTAGGATTAATGAATATCATATTCTTGAAAGATATTTTCAATTAATAAGTAAGATAAATTTTTGTTTTAAAATAGAAAATAATTTAATATATCCACAAGGTAAATTTGAAATAATGGAAAAAGAAATAAAAAAATTAATAAAAAAATAGGGGGATTTATGATACCATTAGAACTAAAAATAGATAATAAGGGAATATTATATTTAGATAAAGATATAAATAAAAATGATTGTATTAAAAATTTAGAAAGTAGATATTGTCGTTTTTATAATCTTTTTAGTACTAATGAATATATTATTAAATATAATTTGCAAACTTTATCTCCAGATGATATTATAGGTATGAGAGATATGTTAAATAAGTTTAATGAAGTCCGTAGTAAAATTCCTTCTATTGATTTTCCCATTGGGTATTATTTAGAAGATGATTTATTAAGAGGTTTAATTATTTATTATTATAATAATGCGATATCTTTAAAAAAAATATTTTGTAATTATTCCATAACGGATTTATTTAAATACTATGCTTATGATGATAATCCTTATAAGAATTTAATATTGTTGTATTTAGAGATTATTTCTTTAATGGAAGAGTTATTAGATAATAAAATATTTTATTTAGATATTCATGGGGGAAATTTTGTATTATATAATAATCAAGTTAAATTAATTGATTTTGAACCTTCACAATTAGTTTTTGGTACAAATAATAATATTCTTTATGAAAATGTAATATGTGTTTTGAAATTATTGATAAATTATTCTAATAGTCAATTAGGTTTAGATGAATATATTAATGGTAATATTGATAGTATTATGAAATTAAAAAATGAAGTTAAAATGTTAGAAAAGAGGTTAAAAAATGGAATTTGAAAGAGAAAAGTTAATGATTAAGGAAAAACTAGAATTACTAAAAAATAAAACTATTTTGGTATTAGGTTTAGGAGGAGTAGGAGGTTATGTAACAGAATCTCTTGCAAGATGTGGAATAGGTCATTTGATATTAGTTGATTATGATATTGTTGATATAACTAATATTAATCGACAAATTATTGCGTTACATTCTAATATTGGTAAAAAGAAAACCGATTGTTTTAAAGAAAGAATTAAAGATATTAATCCAAATTGTTTAGTTGAGACTTTAGATATTTTTTATGGTATTGATAATAAAGATATTTTATTTGATAAAAAAATTGATTATGTAATTGATTGTTGTGATAGTCTAGAAAGTAAGAAATTATTAATTGAAGAATGTTTTAAAAGAAATATTAAAATAATATGTAGTATGGGAACTGGTAATAAATTTCATCCAGAGTTCTTTAGTATTACAACACTAAAGAAAACAGAATATGATCCTCTTGCTAAAAAGTTAAGGTTTTTATTAAAAGATGAAAAAGAATTATTAAACACAAAAGTTATTTATTCGAAAGAGAAACCTCTTCCATATGAAGGTAAAATCGGTTCAATAGCGTATGTTCCTTCGGTAGCTGGACTTATGCTTACAAGTTATGTTATTAATGAATTTTTAGGAGAAAATGAAGAAAAATAAGCAAAAAATGTCAAAAATATCATCTTTTGTTTGACATAAAGTATTATTTATGGTAACATCTTAATGTTTGAACCTCGTATTCAAACCGCAGCAGATGGGTTAATAAACTATGTATTTTGTGTAGTACCTTATTCATGCGCGAGTGAATTTGTAAAAGGAGGAAATATGAAAGCAGTAATTAAAACTGGTGGTAAACAATACTATGTAGAAGAAGGACAAGAAATCTTCGTAGAAAAACTAGAAGGTAATGAAGGCGATAAAGTTACTTTTGATGAAGTATTAATGCTAGGAGATAAAATTGGTAATCCTACTGTTTCTGGTGCTAAAGTTACAGGAACAATTGTTAAACATGGCAAAGGTAAAAAGATTAGAATCTTTACTTATAAGCCTAACACAACTTCTACAAGAAAGAAACAAGGTCATAGACAACCATATACTAAAGTTAAAATTGAAAAAATTGGTTAATTATGATTAAAGTTAATGTAGAAAAAGAAAAAATTGAAATTATAGGACATAGTAATTATGATGATCTAGGAAAAGATATTGTATGTAGTGCGGTATCAAGTATTATGATAACAACTATTAATGCAATTGATAAACTAGAATTAAAGTCTCTTGAATATAAAAGAGATGAAAATAAAAGCATGTCAACTATAATTATTAAGAAAAATGATAAGATAACTTTAAAATTATTAGAGAATATGATAGAGTTATTCAAAAGTTTAGAAAAAGATTATCCTAAAAATATTAAAGTAAAGGAGAGTTAATAATGATGAAATTAGAGTTAAATATTCAATTGTTTGCTCATAAAAAAGGTCAAGGTTCATCTACTAATGGACGTGATTCTGCAGGTCGTAGATTAGGTTCTAAAGCTAGTGATGGTGAAATTGTTACAGCAGGAAGTATTTTATATCGTCAAAGAGGAACTAAAGTTCATCCAGGTATGAACGTTGGACGTGGATCAGATGATACTTTATTTGCAAAAGTTGATGGTGTTGTTAAATTTGAACGTTTAGGAAAAGAAAAAACAAAAGTAAGTGTTTATGCAAAATAGACACTTTTTTTTAAGTTAATATGACTTATTATTTTTTTAAACTATCTTTACAAGTTAAGGAAAATATAGTATTATTTAAGTATAAAAGTAGGAGGTAGTTATGTTAACTAATACTAATATTATTTAAGTATAAAAGTAGGAGGTAGTTATGTTAACTAATACTAATATTGGGGGGGGGTCATTTTTATAGACCAATAATCCCTTTCTATAATGATAGCTGATATGTAATTCATTATGTAGGAATAATTAATTAAGTAAAGGAGATAGTAAAAATGATAAAAAATAAAAAACAAATGTTATTAGTAATAACAATATTTACATTATTATTAACATTAGGTAGTGTAACGTATGCATTCTTTAATTATACAAGAACAGGAGCAGCAAATACATTAAAGGTAGGAAGAATAGCATTTAATTCAACTCAGAATAATACCATTAGCTTAGAAAATGTCTTTCCAACATCAAGTACTAATTTAAATAGTAGTAATTCAGATACCGTAACCATTAATATAACAGGAGATACAACATATAGTGAAGGTATCGAATATAAAGTAACCCTAGAAGATGTTAATAACACAATAAATGGAAAAGAAGTACCAATAAGTTTTAATGTAACTGCAAACAATTTAGGTACTAAGGATACCAGTTATTATACAAATCGTGGTGGAGAAAATCCAATATATAATTTAACAGAAACAGGCCAAGTAGAAGATGGTAAATATATCTTAGTAGGATATATACCAAGTGGAGAAGATGGAGTAAATGGAAGTGTTGATGTGACAGCTTTTATTGATGCAAGTAATGTGGCAATAAGTGATACAGTATCAAGAATAGAAGATGGTAACTTCATTTATGGCGAAACACCTGGAGATTGGATAGCAGGACGAACAGTATTTACAACAAGTGAATGGAATTCATTATCAACTAATGGAATATCATTTAAGGTAAGAGTAGAAGCTAACGAAGGAATATGGGTAGAAGAAGAGAAATACTTTGTTATGAAAAATTTAGTTGTTGATAGTAATTGGACTAGTATAAGAGCTAATATTACTAGTATAGAGTTTCATAAAGATGGAGTAGCACTAGCAAATCCATTATCATCATTTGATGCAACCGATGTAATGAGTAAAGGAACAGTTTCTGTATATACAGTAGATGATGGATTAGGTAATAATACCTATAAAGCTATAGTAGTTGCCGATGATGTTATATATGCACCAGAGTCTAGTATAGGATTATTTGCTGGTTTATCAATGTTAAAAAACTTTAATTCAAATAATTTCAAAGTTGATAATGTTACAAATATGGCAAATATGTTTAATCAATGTACAAATTTAACAGATATTAACTTCTTGTCACAGTGGAATACATCAAATGTTACTAATATGACATCAATGTTTCAAAACTGTACAAATTTAACTGATATAAGTGGTTTAATAAATTGGAATGTATCTAGTGTAGAGAATATGCAGCAGTTGTTTAATAATTGTTCATATTTAGCCGATATAAAAGGTTTAATAAATTGGAATGTATATAGTGTAGAAAATATAAGTGGTATGTTTTATGGTTGTACGAATTTAACAGATATAAGTGGATTATTAAATTGGAATGTATCTAGTGTAACTACTTTGACTGCTATGTTTAGAAATTGCACGAATTTAAGAAATATAAGTGCACTATCTAATTGGGCAACTAAAACCAGAAAAGTAGAAAATATGGGTAATATGTTTTATGGTTGTACGAATTTAACAGATATAAGCGGATTATCAAATTGGGATGTATCAAGTGTAACTATTATGACTAATATGTTTAGAGATTGTACAAATTTAACAGATATAAGTGCATTAGCAAATTGGAATACATCAAGCGTAATTAATATGAACTTTATGTTTGGAATGGCTGGAAGTGGAACTACTAAAACAGGAGATCCAGTAATAGATTTCTCAGCGCTATCAAATTGGGATGTATCAAGTGTAACTAGTATGGCTAGTATGTTTCAAAATGTAAGTATATTATCATATCAAACATTTACAAATTGGAATGTAGGAAAAGTACAAAGCTTTAGTAATATGTTTAATCAAACCGGTGCATCAACAGTAACTACTCTTGATGGACTTGAGAATTGGAATGTATCAAGTGCAACAAATATGACAGCTATGTTTCAAGATAATGTAAGTCTTACTGATGCATCAGCAATAAATAATTGGAATATTAAATCAAGTATTACTTTTACAGATATGTTTCATACTACACCAGTCCACCCAGAATTTACAAAATTTCCTAATGGAACATGGGACTCAAATGGCACATTTACCCCTAATGCATAGTTAATAATAAAAATAAAGACCTTTTGGGTCTTTTTAAATTACATAAGCATCAGGTAAGCATTGAAGTGCTAGAACGCATGATAAATCAATTGTAAAATATGAGTTACTTAAAGTATATGTTGTTTCATCACCAATAGTATTAGGAATAAGTACTCTAAAAGTAGCGCAATTACCTTCAACATTTTCTACTCTAAAGACAGTACTTGTACCTTCGGTTCCATTTATTTCATATGGAAATACCCAATTTGTTCCTGTACAACATGTAAATAATGTAACCGGTCTTGTATTAAAACATACTAAAGTAGATGTAGGTCCTAAGAAAGGACGAGTACAACCTTCAGTACAGTTTTCATTATTACAACATGCATTCTTTTGTAGAGTTAAAATAAAATTAAGTGTTTCACTTATATTTAAATTATTATTCATAAATCCTCCTTTCTTAGACATTTAAAAGATTAACGTCTCCAATACAACGAATTGCACAAATACATCCTAAATTAATTGTGGCAAAAGTATTAGTGTTGGTATATGTACCATCGGTATTATCTCTAATTAATCTTACTGTAACAGAAGTATCTGTGACATTTTCTACACGAAAAATAGTTGTTGTTCCACTTAGTCCTTCAAAAGTATATGGAAGTGTTACAAGGGTATTATCACAACGATAGAAGGTAACTAATCTAGTATTAAAACAAACAATACTAGGGATATCACCTAAAAATGGTCTTGTACAACTATTATTAGTATCACACTTATCTTCAGCATTATTTTGTAAGACATTTATTACACGTAAAATATTGGCTAAACAATTCTCATTATTCATATAATCCTCTCCTTTATTTGTTATCTAATATAAATTATTCTAAATAAATGTAAATGTGTGTTATTAATACCTAGATATTTTAGGAAATATTTGGTATAATTATATTAGGTGATAAAATGAAAGCATTAATAACAGGAGCGTCTAGTGGAATAGGTAGAAGTATGGCAAAATATCTTGCATCACTAGGATATCAATTAATTTTAGTAGGAAGAGATAAAACAAAATTAGAAGAACTTCAAAAGAGTTTGTCTGTTGAAAGTAAAATTATTATTGCTGATTTGTCAGACATAACTAGAGTTAAAGAAGTTTATGTTATGACTAAAAGTGATGATATTGATATTTTAATTAATAATGCAGGTTTTGGCTTATTTGGAAAATTTTATGAAACAGATATTAATAAAGAATTAGAAATGATTCATACAAATATTGAAGCAGTTCACTTATTAACGAAATTATTTCTTCGTGATATGCAAAAAAGAAATAGTGGATATATTTTAAATGTTGCTAGTATGGCAGCATTTGGACCAGGTCCTCTTATGGCAACTTATTATGCTACTAAAGCATATGTTAATAATTTATCAGAAGCCATAAATGAAGAATTAAGAAGAGAAAAGAGTAATGTTTTTGTATGTAGTTTATGCCCAGGTCCTGTTGATACTAATTTTAATAATACTGCAAATGTCGAGTTTTCAGTTAAACCATTATCATCTGATGAGGTAGCGCATTATGCTATTGATAGTATGTTTAAAGGTAAGGTTGTTATTGTTCCAGGTTTTAAAATGAAATTAACGATGTTTTTAAGACGTTTTGGAACAAGAAAAATGATAAGAAAAATAACTTATAATATTCAAAAAAGGAAAGAAAAATAAAAAAATCTTTCTTTTTTTGTGAAAATGTGGTATAATAAGCAAGATAAAAAAGGGGGAGAAAATGGAAAGTAAATCATTATTTGAAATTGTTTCTGGGGTATTTAAAGAAATTAATGAGGGAAAAAAGTTACCTACATCTTTAAAATTTCGTTTAAATAATATTAATGCTAGGTTTTTAAGTTATGATGAATTTATTCAATATTTTAATTTAAAAAATGAATATGAGGCATTAAAATTTATTTTAGATGATCAAAATATTGAAGAAATTATGCGATATTCATCAAGAATGAATGTACTAAATGGAAAGTTTTCTATAAGAACTATAAGAAGTAGTGGAAATTATTTGAAAGACTCATCTAAAGAACATCTATTAATTGAAAAGATGTTACTTCGTGAAGAGAAAGAGTATCATAAGTAGGAGGTTTTGGTTATGGCAGTAGGGTATATTGTAAAAAAAGATAATAGACTATATTTCAAAAAGAAAGTAAATCTTTATTTTGATTGTGATGGTGTTATTCTTGATACTATAGCAACAGCAAGACGTCTTGCTAAAGAAGCAGGCTATAATCCTAATGATTTTGATGAATTACATGAATTCTTTTTAAGAGTAGATTGGACTTATCTTATTCAAGAAGCTGGAGAACTTGATAATTCCATAAGTAAAATTAAAGCAATAATTAATACAGGTAAATATAATGTTAAAATATTAACTAAATTAGGTGGTAATCCAACTGAAGAAGATGCTAAAAGAATCTTTTTTGCTAGAGTTTTACCTGGAATAGAAGTTATTACTTTAAAATTAAAAGAACATAAAGATGAAATTGTTAATCCTGTTGATGCTATTTTAATTGAAGATAGTTTACATAACTTCAGAAGATGGGGACTTGCTAAGGGAATAAATGTCTTATTACTTAAAGGTGAATATATCTATGATTATCCTGATGAAGAAAGAATAAGAGAAGAAGAAAGAGTTAATTTTGTTGATGACATTGCTAAATTTGAACAAGCAAAGAATGTTAAGATGTTATTAGAAGAAAGAGGAAAACTCTTAAGAATACAAAAAAGAGAATTAAATACTAATAAGAAGTATGTTAAAATGATTACGAAGACTAGACATAACTAGTCTTTTTATGTTATAATGTAAATACGGGGCTGATTTGGTTTCGACAGGATTATGTGGACTTAGATTGCAAGTCGTAGAAATACGTTAAATTTACAAATATCTGGAAACAGAAATGCTTTAGCTTTTGCCTAATTTAGAGTGCAGAGCGTTCCTTTAATTTCTTTGTCTACGAGAATTTACTGGGATTTATCTTTAGTAGACTATATTATTTTATTGTTTAGGTAAAATAATGAATTTAACTAAACTAGCTATATATTGGTTTGTTAATTAGCTTCTTATATAGTGAAATTTCTTAATTAACTAAGCTTGTAGTAATCTATTTATCAGTAATTTTGGACAGGAGTTCGATTCTCCTCAGCTCCACCATTAAAGAATCTGGTTGAACTTAGGTTCAATTTACTAATAAATATCAATTCTAGAAATGGAATTGATTTTTTGTTGTGTGAAAGAAAGGGAAGATTTAATGGTAAATATTATTAAAGAAGATTTAGAGATTGAAGAAGCACTAAAAAAAAATTAGAGTTTATATGTAGTTTTTGTAATACCAAGTGTGAAATTAAGAAAGGCTCAATCAGAACAATAGAAAGAACTAATCTTTCTTATGTTGAACCACATAGAATAATTATTAAAGGAATAACATTTTTAGCATTTAATTATGAAACAAATATCTATATAGAAAATTTAAGTAATAAGATATTAATTAAAGATTTAGAAGAATACATTAAAAGTATTTAAATAACTTATCAATTCCATTTTAAATAAAGATTTTAAGCCAAATATTTGACATTTTATGAAAAAGTGATAGAATATAAGCCAATCAGAGATAACTATCTATTTAAGGGGGTTAAATAGATGAGATGGAAAGATAATTTAATTATATTTTATTATTTAGAATTAATAAGGTGCCAGTAGTATTAATATCATCAGTAAAATAGAATAAATTTGACAAAATAACAATAATATGCTATTATATACAGCATTCAAAGGGGGGGTTAAATGATTAAAAATTTTAAGAAAGAACTTGAATTAATTAACTCAAATAATTGTATTAACGAAAAACTTATGATTTTTTCACTATACAATGAATTTTATAATGATATACTAGGTCATGCAGATGATTATTTTATACAACACTATGCACCATTTATGGAAAAGACTTTTGAATTAGTTGTTGCTGGACTAAATTTACAAGATAATATAAGTGTTAGTGCGGAACAATTCATGAGAGTTTATTTTCAAATGCTTAAAAAAAGTAGATTATCTAGTATGCCGCAAGCAAAAGGAATTATTAAAACTTTTGAAAATGAATTAAATTCATTTATTGAAGCCAGTGAGTATGTAAATGTAATCGAAAAATTTAATTCAATTTCATTAGATACAAAAGTTAATATTATGACTCAATTTAGAGAATATATAAATAATATGTTCCTTACTACTATTGATTTATATGGTGAAGAAAATAGTAAAGGATTAAGACATAGCATTTTAGATATGCTATCAATTAAACTAGAAGAATATTTAAAAGATAGTTTAGAAAAAGGTTATAATGAAAAAGATATTATTAATAATTTAAAACGTGATATGATGGTAGTTACAAAGGATTATTTAATGAATCAATTGAGAAATGGAGACACATCTTTAATTGATTTTCCAGATGAAGAAACAAAACAATTTTTTGGCGGTTTTAAAGAAATAGAACAAAAAATATGGTTAATGGGAGCAATATATGGTATTGCTGGTTATGATAGAAATGATAAATCAAAAAATGATGAAAAAATAAAAGAAATGTGTGAATTGCTTGGTATTTCCAAACTAAAATATACAAAAATAGCATTATTGATGGGAATTCGTTCTATAAAAATGATGAAAAAAGCCATGAATGAAATAGATACTGAAACATTTGATGGTGATTTACCAGTAAAAAGAAAAAAATAATAGGCAGAGCAATAATCTGTCTTTTATTATATTGTAAAATACATGATTTTATATACTAATAGTAAAAAATGTGGTATATTATATATAGAACTGATATTTATTAGTTGTTCTTTTAGATATAAGTGTTCAAAATAGGCTCTTGTATCGCACCATATTAGTATGAAACTCGGATATTTTGTTCTTGAGTGTAATAAATGAACTTGAAAAAAGTTCTTTTTTATGATATCATGAATGTGTCAAGGGAACTTGAATATAATAAAAAAGGGAATACCTAGTTTTTGTGTGCTAGGTACTATTCCCTATAAAGAGTCTAGTACCGACTTATACAGTTGGTACTATTTTTATTAGAAAGATTAAAATCACAATAATAAGGAGTATTATGATAGTACAAAGATATTTCTCAGTTTTTCTCATAATGTCACCCCCTTTCACTTCAAAAAAGTAAAGGGGAATAGTACCTATATAACTAGATATTCCTAAAGACATTATTACATAATATTTTTAATAAAACAAGTTTATTGTAGAAAATAAATTAAATTATATTATTTTGTAATTAAATCAGTTAGTGAATTTATTGCTGCATAATAAAGAATTGGTTATGGAATCTTCACCTAATTGGCATCATTGACGAGTCTGTTCGAATTTTTAGATAGATATCAATCAGAAATGATTGATTTTTTTGATATTTATGTAAAAGAAAAGTATATAATTACGAAATATATGGTATAATTGTAACAGGTTGGTGATAAATATGAAAAATGAAAGTATTACATCGAGAGATACTGATTTTGCAAAATGGTATACAGATGTAGTAAGAGCGGCAAAACTTGCTGATTATACTTCTGTTAAAGGATGTATTGCAATTGAACCTAATGGATATGCAATATGGGAAAGAATACAGTCAATATTAGATAAGAAATTTAAAGAAATGGGTCATGTTAATGTACAAATGCCAATGTTAATTCCTGAACATTTGTTTAATCAAGAAAAAGAATTGATAGAAGGATTTGCTCCAGAATTAGTTTGGGCAACGGAAGTAGGGGATAGAAAATTAGAGGATAGATATGCAATAAGATCTACTTCTGAAACGGTTTTTTGTGATTATTATAAAAAACATCTTACTTCTTATAGAGATTTACCAAAACTTTATAATCAATGGTGTAATGTATTTAGATATGAAAAAGAAACAAGACCTTTTCTTCGAAGTAGAGAATTTTTATGGCAAGAAGGACATACAGTTCATGCAACTGCTGAAGAAGCTGAATGGGAAACTAAAAGAATGATGGATGTATATATGTGGTTTAATCATGAAATTTTAGCTATTCCTTCTATTTCTGGTAAAAAGACGGAAAAAGAAAAATTTGCTGGTGCTGAATATACTATTACTTGTGAAGATTTAATGTATAATGGTGTATGTTTACAAGATGGAACAAGTCATTACTTTGGTCAAAAATTTAGTAAAGCATATGATGTTAAATTTACAAATAAAGATAACAAAGATGAATATGCTTATTACACAACTTGGGGAAAAACTACAAGAATGATTGCAGCAATTATCATGGTTCATGCAGATGATTATGGTTTAGTACTTCCACCAAGAATTGCGCCAAAGCAAGTAGTTATTATTCCAATTGGTAAAGATAATACGGAAGTTAATAACTTATGTTGTGAATTTAATAAAAAATTAAATGACAATAATGTCGTAAGTTATATTGATAATTCAGAAAAAAATCCAGGATTTAAATTTGCTGAAGCTGAAGTTAATGGTATACCAATTAGAATAGAAATTGGTGCAAGAGATTTAGTAAATGGAACTGTTACGGTAGCAAGACGTGATACAAGAGAAAAAATTAATATTAAAAAGGATGAATTAACGGTTGAATATATAACTAATTTATTAGAAACAATTCAAAAAGATATGTATAATAAGGCTTTAGAAAGACAAAATAAATTAACTTTTGAAGCACATAATTTAACTGATATGGAAAAAATATTAAATACACAACCAGGATTTATTCATGCTATGTGGTGTGGTGATGAGTCTTGTGAATTAAAAATTAAAGAAATTAAAGGTTGTAAATCAAGATGTATTGTTGAAGATGGTAAAAAAATTGATGATAAGTGTGTTTGCTGTGGTAAAGAAGCAAAATATCATGTCGTTTGGGGTATTCAATATTAAAAGAACTTGATTATAATAAAAAAGTGGAACATTCAGTTTTGTAAGTGAATGTCCGCCTCAATTAAATTTGTTGGCACTCAGTCTATTGGGTGTCTATTTTTGTATTGCTAGTACTAATAAGGTAAATAATAATATAATTATAGCAATAAGATTCATAACTTTAATAATAAAATATAATTATCAATATAACAATTGTAATAAATTAAATTTCCAAAAAAAATATTAATATGGTATACAAGAAGTAATGAAAAACGTAGTTAAAGTTACGTTTTTTGTTTACATTAATAATGTAAATTGATATAATTTAAATATAGTAGAGAGGTATGTATGGAAAATGATAAAAACTTAAATAATCAAGTAAATACAGATAATAATTTGAATCAGCAAATGCCAAATAATAATACTAATAAAATAGTATTGGTAATAATTGTTGGGATTATTATTACTTTAATATGGTATATTGTGTATATTAAATTTCTCCAAAAAATTGATAATTCTGAAGCTAAACACAATAATATGCAAGAACAGGATAATAATAATTCAAAGCAAAATGAAAAAGAGAATGATTTGGCAACGACATCTCCTACAAAACATGATTCAAATAAAAGTTCAACACCAACACCGTCTCCTACGCCAAAGTCAAATAATAGCGTTGCAAGTCAAGATATTGGAGAAGAATATTTAAAACAGTATAAAATAACTGAGAAAGTAATATATAAATCAAAAAATAGTAAAAACGAATTAATTATTGAGCCAAGTGAAGAAGATTATTATGCATATTTTAATGGTAAAAAAATTGGTGCAGGTATTGCTAAACTTGGTAAATATTTATTGGTTGAAGGATATGAAATTGGTGTTAGTAGTCAATGTGGTGAATATAGTTATATTGTAAATTTAGAAACTAATTCATTAGTTGACTTGTATACAAAAAATTTATTAGACATAATTAAATTTAATGATAACTACTATTTTAGGGAGTATATATGTGGCAATGGAGATGTTGTAATTTATGATGAAAATTTAAATAAAATAGGAACTAATTATATAGTAGCAGATAAAAAGAATTTTTATATTTTAGATGGTAATATTGTTAAGTATGATTCTAATGGTAAAATTGTTTTTAAATCGAGTGAAGTATATAATTTGGCAGAATATTATGATATTGGTGCAATGGCAGATGATACAGGTGTTTATATTATAATTGTTAGTAATGGTGAGATATTCTTTATTGATTCAAATGTAGAAAATTTAAAACCAATAAAGATTGGAACAACAAGTGAATATAATGGCCTACCTTGTGCAGAAGGTGAGGTAGCTATTTTCCCGATGGAAAATGGGAAAATTAAGATTAATTTGGATGATAAACAAGATAGAACAGTTGAAATTATATATGATATTAAAACTAAAACAATATCAAAATAGTTAAATCTATGGCCTTATATAAAAATATATATGTAAAAAGTTTGAGTAATGTTTAAATTAATAATAACTAAGATTGTCTTTTTCTTTTACTTTATATTTTCATTTTAATAAAATAATTGTTGACATAGATACTTTTTTTATGTTAAGATAGTTTGGTTAAAAAAAGGGAAGTGGAATTATATGGAAAATATAAGAAATATTGCAATTATCGCTCATGTTGACCATGGAAAAACAACATTAGTTGATAAAATGTTAGAGTTAAGTGGAACATTTAGAGAAAATGAAGAAATAGGGTCAATGGATTCTAATGATATTGAACATGAAAGAGGAATAACGATTCTTGCGAAACCAACGGCGATTAATTATAAAGGATATCGTATTAATATTTTAGATACTCCAGGACATGCAGATTTTGGTGGTGAAGTTGAACGTATTATGAATATGGTAGACGGTGTTCTATTAGTAGTTGATGCCTATGAAGGAACAATGCCTCAAACAAGATTTGTATTAAAGAAAGCTTTAGCGGCTCATGTTACACCGATTGTTGTTGTTAATAAAATTGATAAAGAGTCTGCACGTCCAAAAGAAGTTATTGATGAAGTTATGGATTTATTTATTGATTTAGGAGCGGATATTGATCAACTTGATTTTCCTATTGTTTATACTAGTGCTATTAATGGTACATCAAGTTTAAGTCCTGAATTATCAACACAAGAACCTACTATGGATTATATTTTAGATTCAATTATTCAAAATATTCCTGCGCCTAAAGTAAGTGAAGGAACATTACAATTTCAACCAGCATTATTAGATTATAATGATTTCGTAGGTCGTATTGGAATTGGTGTTGTAAAGCGTGGTAATATTAAAGTTGGTCAGATGGCTTCTTGTGTACGTTTAGATGGTAGTATTAAACAATTTCGTATTCAGAAAATGTTTGGTTATTTAGGACTAAAAAGAATTGAAATAAATGAAGCGCATGCGGGAGATATTATTGCCATTGCAGGACTTCCTGATATTAATGTTGGTGAAACCGTTTGTGAAATAGGTCATGAAGAAGCCTTAGAAAAATTACGTATTGATGAACCAACCCTTCAAATGACTTTTGGAGTTAACACTAGTCCTTTTGCCGGACGTGAAGGTAAACTTTTAACAGTTCGTAAAATTGAAGAAAGATTAATGAAAGAATGTGAACGTGATGTAAGTTTACGCGTTGTACCATATGATCAAGAAAGTTTTATTGTATCAGGTCGTGGAGAACTTCATTTATCTATTTTAATTGAAAATATGCGAAGAGAAGGATTTGAACTTCAAGTTTCTAAACCAACCGTAATTATTAAAGAAATTGATGGTATTAAATGTGAACCATTTGAAGATTTACAAATGGATATACCTAGTGATTATGTTGGTGGTGTTATTGAAAATCTTGGTATGCGTGAAGCAATATTAGAGAATATGGTTAACCATGAAAATCAAGTAAGACTTACTTATGTTATTCCATCTCGTGGATTAATTGGATTTACTACGGAATTTATGACTTTAACTAAAGGTTATGGTATTATGAATCATGCTTTTAAAGAATATCGTAAAATTGCTGGTACTATGGTTGGTGAACGTAAATTAGGTGTTTTAGTATCAATGGAAAATGGAAAAGCAACAGCTTATGCCTTAGGACAACTTGAAGAACGTGGAACAATGTTTATTGAACCAGGTGATGAAGTATATGAAGGTATGATTGTTGGTGAACATAATCATGATAATGATATTGCTATAAATGTTGTTAAAGGAAAGAATCTTACTAATACTAGAGCATCAGGTAGTGATCATACTGTTGTTTTAAAACGTCCTCGTGTAATGAGTCTTGAAACATGTCTTGATTATATTAATAAAGATGAATTAGTTGAGGTTACACCTCTTAGTTTTAGATTACGTAAGAAAATACTTAATGCTGATGATAGAAAGAAAGCGTCTAGAAATAGTGACTAGAGGCTTTTTTTCTATTATTTTTTGTTTTATAATAATATTAGGTGAAGAAAATGAAATTATTTGTAGGAATTATGATTCCATTTATAGGAACAATGTTAGGTTCAGCGATGGTTTTCTTAATGAAAAATAAAATAAATGAAAAATTAGATAAAATATTATTAGGTTTTGCTAGTGGGGTTATGATAGCAGCCTCTGTTTGGTCTTTATTAATTCCCTCGATTGAGATGGCTAAAGAAAGTAATACGATTTCTTGGTTACCAGCGAGTGTGGGATTTTTATTAGGGATTATTTTTCTATTAATATTAGATAATGTTATACCGCATTTACATGTTAAAGAAAAAGAACCAGAAGGAATGAAGTCAAAACTTGCTAAAACAACGATGATGGTTTTAGCGGTTACCTTACATAATATACCAGAAGGAATGGCTGTTGGTGTTACTTTTGCCGGAGCAATGGTAAGTACTAAAAATATTACTTTTTCTAGTGCTTTAGCCTTGGCAATCGGTATTGCTATTCAAAACTTTCCTGAAGGAGCAATTATATCAATGCCATTAAAAGAAGAAGGAATTTCTAAAAGCAAGTCATTTTTGTATGGAACATTATCGGGAATTGTTGAACCAATTGGAGCGATTATTACGATACTATTGACAAATTTAGCTGTTCCGATACTTCCTTATTTATTATCATTTGCTGCTGGTGCCATGATTTATGTAGTTGCAGAGGAATTAATTCCTTCATCCCAAAATGGTAAACACTCTAATCTTGGAATTATTGGTTTGTCATTAGGTTTTGTAATTATGATGATTTTAGATGTGGCGTTAGGATAATGTGTCAATTAGTCAAAAAATAATAGATAAAAAAAAGAAAATATGGTAATATTAAAATGGAGATGAGATAATGAAAAAAACACTAGTTTTATGTATATTAGATGGATGTGGAATAAGAGAAGAGAGTTTCGGTAATGCTTTTAAAAATGCTAATAAACCAACTTTTGATTATTTAGTAAAAAAGTATCCCCATACTTTACTGGAGGCTTCTGGACAACTTGTTGGATTACCTTTTGGACAAATGGGTAATTCTGAAGTAGGTCATATGAATATAGGCGCAGGTCGTATTGTTTATCAACCTTTAGAATTAATTAATCATGCGATTGAGACAAAAGAATTCTTTAAAAATGAAAAAATATTAAATGTTATTAATCATGTTAAATTAAATAATTCTAAATTACATATTATGGGATTAATAAGTGATGGAGGGATTCATTCACATATAAATCATTTATTAGCATTAATTGATATGTGTAAACAAAATGATGTTAAGGAAGTATATTTACATTTATTTACTGATGGTCGTGATACAGGAGTTATGACGGGTAAAGGATTTGTTACTGAAGTTGAAAAGAAATTACAAGAAGTTAATCTTGGAAAAATAACAACGATATCTGGTCGTTATTATGCTATGGATCGTGATAATAACTATGATAGATTAAAGATAGCGTATGATGCTATTGTATCAAATATTGGTGAAGAATATAATACACCAGAAGAAATGTTTGATGATTCATATAGTAATGATATAACTGATGAATTTATTAAACCATCTATTTTTGATAAGCATACTTTAGATAGTAATGATGGGGTATTAGTATTTAATTATCGACCAGATAGATTAAGAGAAATGTGCACAGCGATAACTAATCCAACTGAAGTTCCAATGGAAACAAAGAATTTAGAAAATGTTAAATTAGTATCGATGATGCCAATAACTGATACGGTAAAAGGTGATAATGCCTTTAATCATTTAGTACTTAATAATACCATGGGACCATATCTTGCAAGTTTAGGTTTATCACAACTTCGTATTGCGGAAACTGAAAAATATGCACATGTGACATACTTTTATGATGGGGGAAAAGATTTAGAACTACCTAATACCAAAAGAATATTAGTAAATTCTCCTAAAGTAGCAACTTATGATTTAAAACCTGAGATGTCTGCAGAAGAAGTAACAGATAAGTTACTAGAAGAACTTAATAAAGATTATTTAGATGTAGTAATACTTAATTATGCTAATGGTGATATGGTAGGTCATACAGGAAATTATGAAGCGGCTAAAACAGCGGTTGAATTTATGGATAAATGCTTAAAAAGATTGTATGATAAAATTATGGAAATTGAGGGAACTTTAATTGTAACCGCAGATCATGGTAATTGTGATGTTATGATAAATCCAGATGGCAGTTTATGTACAACACATACAACTAATAAAGTACCATTTATTGTAACAAGAGATAATATTGCATTAAAGAATGGTGGAAAACTAGCGGATATTGCCCCAACAATGTTAAATTTGATGAACTTACCAGTTCCAGTTGAAATAGATGGGGATTCATTAATAAAATAAAAATAAAAAAATGTATACAAAATGATAAAGATTATGTTATAATCTTTATAGAAGGTAGAAAGTACCTTATAGAATACTTGGAGGTGAGATAATGGCATATAATGGTGGAATATCATCATTTGATGGTGGATTTAGTTTTAGAATATCACCAGAGGCTCTTGATAATGATGGAAAGGAAGTACTAAGAATTGCTAAAGAGATGCGTGGGGTATTAGGTGATATTGAAGCATCTATGAGTTCTCTTGATAGTTGGGTAAGTCAAAATAAGTTGAAATATGAAGAAAGAATTAAACAAGCAATGCCTAAAATGTATGAATTAATAGATGTTATTGAATCCTTTGGTGGTGTTGCATGTCAAACATCAAGAAAAATTATTAGTGCAGAAGAAAAAATATCAAGATCAATGGATTTTGATGAATAGGAGGAAGATAAAATGGATAATGTTATTTTACAATCTCAAGATTTAACTAATACTGCCAATAAGGTAAAAAATGGTGCTGATGAATTAAAAAATTATATGCAGAGATTAGGGACTTTAATGGAAGGTATTGATAATGTATGGAGTGATCAAAACTCTAAAAGATATCTTGAGAGATATAAAGAACTAGAATTAGAGTTTCCTAAATTTGAGTCTTACGTAAGAAGTTATGGAATCTTTTTAGATACTGTTGTTGAAACATATAGAAGAGAATTTATGGATGAAGTTTCAACAAGTGTTAATGGTAGTAATTAATGATATGGAAACATATCATTTTTTGTTAAGGGGGATTTATGTTAAAATATTATGCACATTCATTTAATAAAACAGATAATTTAATGTTGTTAGATATTACGAAATTAGAAGAAATTTTAAAAAATGGTGCTTTATTATCAAGAAGAAAATTAGGATTAAGCGAAGAAGAGGCTTTATTTAACGGAATGGATTATATATCACTTTGTGATTTAGAAAAAAATCATCCTAAGAATTCAGCTTATAATCTTTATGTAAAACGAGGGTTATCGCTATTATTTGACAAAGAATTAAAAGTTATTGAACCAGATTATATATATGTAGATTATAATACTTTAGGTTCTATTGATATGATGCATTATTATGGGATAAAGGGAAGATATAGTGATTTAATTGATGAAGTACAAGTAAAGGATGAAGTTTCTCTTAATTATCTAAGAGGAATTATGTTATCTTTAAGTAGAATGCAATATTATTATCCTGATGAATATATTGAAGAATATTTAAAAGTAGTATCTTATTTATTAGATAAATATCGTTTAGATATTCCTATTATTAATTTAGACAATGAAAAGGTATTAAAAAAACAAAATGTGTTATGAAATTTTATTTTTCATAATGCATTTTATTTTTCAATTTTCCGCATAAATAGTCAAGCGATATATGATATTCTTTACATATTTGATAGGCAAAAGAAGTTAGTATTAATGTTTTACCAGTTTCATATGCTGATATGGTTGATGAAGTAGTATTAAGAATATTAGCAAGTTCTCGTAAAGATAATTCATTTTCATTACGGAATAATTTGATTCTTTTACCAATTTCTATTTTATTTAATTCATTAATTTTTATATAATTTTCATAATTCTTTATCTTTGATAATCCTACTAAATAATCTATACTAACATTATAATAATTTGATAAAGTATTAAGATGCTTTAATGGTATTGTTTCTTTTCCCGTTTCCCATTTAGAAATACTTGTTTTTGTAACACCTACTATTTCACCAATTGTTTCTTGATTTACATTAAAATATTCTCTCATATCTAATAATTTATTTTTCATTATTTTCACCTAAAACTATTGTTTCATTAAATAAAAAAATAAAATTTATAGTTGCAATAATACGAGCGATGTGTTAGAATACATTTATAAATAATTGATAAATAATTGAACCAGAATATTATGTGTAAAGTTTTTAATAAAATACTTATTTATAATTGATAAAGAAGAAAAAATATGATAGTATTATTGTAAGCAACGGTAGTATGATGAATATTAAATTAGATGGAACGTAAGAAATAATTAATTATTTAAAATTCTTAAATTAAGGAAAGAGAGATAAAATGGAAGAATTAAATAATAGAAGAAATATAACTAATAAACAAATAATGTTTTCACTAATAGGTATAGCAATATTAATTGTAGCGGTAGCTGGAGTAACATATTCATTTTTTAATTATACTAGAACAGGGGCTGCTAATAATATTGGAACAGGAAGAATTTATTTTAATATGACACAAAATGGTGCATTAAATATGACAAATATTTTTCCATTAAAAAGTACAGAGACAAATAATGCAGTACTTGATACAGTATCAGTAGGAATAGTAGGAGATACAACATATGATGATGGAGAAGAATTTGAGATAACTCTAGTAGATGTAACAAACACAATAAATGGTAAAAAAATACCAATAAATTATATTGCAACATATACTGCAGTAACAGGAAAAAATATTGGAGAAGAAAGTGATGATTACTGGAATGCAAAAAATAGTAAAAATGCTGATATTTATACACTAACTGAAACAGGAAAAGTTGAAGAAGGCAAACAAGTTTTAGTAGGCTATATCAAAAATAGTGCCAGTGGAATAGAAGGAACACTAACTATTAAGGCATATATTGATGCAGATAGAATAGCAATAAGTGATACATATGATTCTGCAAATCCAGGAACAGATAACATGGGAACAACTAGTACATGGGTAAACGGCAGGACAGTATTTACAACAACTGAATGGAATAGTTTCCAAACAAGTGGAACACCAATAAGTTTTAAAATGAAAGCGGAAAGTAATGAAGGAATATGGGTAGAAGAACCAAGTAAGGGAATAGAGTCATGTCCAGATTGTAAATTTATGTATTATGTAGCAGATCCTAGTGATATAACAACAGTAAAATTGACAACATGGAATCAGGGAATATGGGATGATACAAATAGTCAGTTTGTTCGTCAAACACCAACACAAATAACAAGTGGATTATATGATAATTATGAAGAATTAATAGCAACAACAGGAAAAAATTATTTCTTGGGAGTAAAATTAAATAATAATAATGAAGTAACAAATGCCTATGCATGTGGAGTAAAAGATGGAACGCCATTCTGTATAGAAGGAACAAGTGATGAATCAAAATATACAGCAAATCAAACATTATTACAAGGAGCAAATCTATATAATAATACATGTACAGAAAAAGTAGAAGATGAAGGAACCGAAAATGAATATAGATATTCAGAATGTGGACCACGGGATAATTCTGGCTCTGTTTCTGCGCGCGCTGATACTGATGGCCGCGTCATTGCTGGCGTTGGTGATGACCACTGTGTCGTGGACCAGAATGGCAACTTTGAATGCCTCGAGTCGTCAGCAGTTGAGCCTGGTGGCGGTGGCATTGAGCTTGACCCTCCTGAGCCTGGCGGCGGTGGCGTTGTTGGGTAGTAGCTCGCCAGCGTTTCCATCTTGAAATCTTGAATCAAGCATTTTTTTACAAAAATGCGCATGAGGAAAAAATTCGTAAGAACAAGGGACGAAGTGTAGGCACAGTGATGAAATATAAAAACAAAAGGACCTTGTATAATATAGTGTGTAAATTCTGAAATACCAGAATACAAACACACTATATTTTTTATTGTAGTAAAGGATGAAAAGAAAATGAATGTAGTAAAAGAAAGCTAGATGATACATATTTAATTGTATATGAATTAATAATATGAAGTGATGTAATATTTTTCTGAAAATACATAAAAAATATTGACAAGACAGGGGAAGTAGTGTATATTAATAACGTTTGTGAATTTGGGTTTAGTGTATCTAAGCCTTAAATTTATAAAGAAAAATGACACACCAGGATATGTGTTAGGAAGGAGAACTTATGCCTACAATTAATCAATTAGTTAAAAAAAGACGTGGTAGTAAAGTTAGAAAACCAAAATCACCAGTATTGTTAGTTGGAATTAATAATGTTAGAAAAAAACAAACAAAAATTAATTCACCTCAAAAACGTGGTGTTTGTACGCGTGTTGGAACTATGACTCCAAAGAAGCCTAACTCTGCACTTCGTAAATATGCTCGTGTTAAGTTAAGTAATGGATTGGAAGTAACTTGTTATATTCCAGGAGAAGGACATAACTTACAAGAACATAGTGTTGTAATGATAAGAGGTGGACGTGTACCTGATTTAATCGGTGTACGTTATCATATTATTCGTGGAACACTTGATACAGCAGGAGTTAAGGATAGAAAACAAGGACGTAGTAAATACGGAACTAAAAAAGATAAGAAGAAATAATATTAAATAAACCGAAGGGAGGAAGTTAAAATGCGTAAAAGACGTGCAGTTAAACGTGATGTTTTACCAGATCCAATATATAAGTCTAAAGTAGTTACAAAGTTAATTAATAGAATTATGTTAGATGGTAAAAAAGGCGTTGCAGAAAAAATACTTTATGAAGCTTTTGATATTGTAAAGGATAAGACTAAAGAAGATCCTGTTTCTGTTTTTGAAAAAGCTTTAGAAAATATTAAACCACAATTAGAAGTTAAATCAAAACGTGTTGGTGGAAGTAACTATCAAGTACCAGTTGAAGTTAGTGCTACAAGAAGTCAAACTTTAGGACTTAGATGGTTAGTAAATTATGCAAGACTAAGAAATGGTCATACAATGGCACAAAATCTTGCAGATGAAATAATAGATGCTAGTAATGGTACTGGTAATGCTGTTAAAAAGAGAGAAGATACACATAGAATGGCAGAAGCTAATAAGGCTTTCGCACATTATCGTTGGTAGAAAGGAAATAAATTATGGCTCGTGAAACGTCATTAGAAATGACAAGAAATTTTGGAATCATGGCACATATTGATGCTGGTAAGACAACAACTACAGAGCGTGTTTTATTCCATACAAAGAAGATTCATAAGATTGGAGAAACTCATGATGGTGAATCACAAATGGACTGGATGGAACAAGAACAAGAACGTGGTATTACTATTACTTCAGCTGCAACTACAGCTTATTGGAAAAAGTATCGTTTTAATATAATTGATACTCCAGGACATGTAGACTTTACTGTTGAAGTTAGTCGTTCACTTCGTGTTTTGGATGGTGCTGTGGCACTACTTGATTCTCAAGCTGGTGTTGAACCTCAAACAGAAACTGTTTGGAGACAAGCTACAGAATTTATGGTTCCAAGAATTATTTTTGCAAATAAAATGGACAAAATGGGGGCAAATTTTGAATACAGTCTAAAGAGCATTAAAGATCGTTTAGGTGTTAATGCTAAACCAATCGAGTGGCCAATTGGAGCAGAAAATGAGTTCCATGGAGTAATCGATTTAGTTACCATGAAAGCATATGAATATGATGGTAAAGAAGAAGAAGATGCAAAAGAAATAGAAATTCCTGAAGAATTAAGAGCAATTGCAGAAGAAAGAAGAGAAGACTTAATTGATTCTGTTGCTGAATATGATGATGAAATGATGGAAACTTACCTTGATGGAGGAGAAGTTACTGTTGAAATGATTAAAAGAGCAATTAGAAAAGGTACTCTTGCTGTTAAATTCTTCCCAGTAATGTGTGGAACAGCTTTAGGAAATATGGGTGTTAAACCTTTACTTGACGCTGTAATCGATTATTTACCAAGTCCAGTTGATGTTGCTTCAATCGATGGTGTTGATTTAGATGGAAAACCATGTCAAAGACATCCTAAAGATGATGAACCATTTAGTGCTTTAGCATTTAAGGTTATGACAGATCCATTCGTTGGACGTCTTACATTCTTTAGAGTATATTCTGGACACTTATCAAGTGGTAGTTATGTTCTTAATAGTACTAAAGATGTTAAGGAAAGAATTGGACGTATTCTATTGATGCATGCTAATAATCGTACAGAAATTAGTGATGTATATACAGGTGATATTGCTGCAGCAGTAGGACTTAAGAATACAACAACTGGTGATACATTATGTGATGAAAAGAAACCAGTTATTCTTGAAACAATGGAATTCCCAGAACCAGTTATTGAACTTGCTGTTGAACCAAAATCAAAAGCAGATCAAGAAAAAATGGGAATTGCTTTACAAAAACTTGCTGAAGAAGATCCAACATTTAGAGTTCATACAGATCATGAAACAGGTCAAACAGTTATCGCTGGAATGGGTGAACTTCACCTTGATGTTCTAGTTGATCGTATGAGAAGAGAATTTAATGTTGAAGCAAATATAGGTAAACCTCAAGTTGCTTATCGTGAAACAATAAGAGTTGAAGGTGACTGTGAAGGTAAATATATCAAACAATCTGGTGGACGTGGACAATACGGACATGTTTGGGTTAAGTTTGAGCCAAATCCAGATAAGGGATATGAATTTGTTGATGAAGTTGTTGGTGGAGTAGTTCCTCGTGAATATATTCCAGTAGTTGATAAAGGACTTCAAGAAGCATTAGCAGGTGGTGTTTTAGCAGGATATCCAATGATTGATGTTAAAGCAACGCTACATGATGGATCATATCATGAAGTTGACTCTAATGAAATGGCATTCAAAATTGCGGCTAGTTTTGCAGTTAAAGAAATGAAGAATAAATGTAAACCAGTTATTCTTGAACCAATCATGAAGGTTGATATTGTTGTGCCTGAAGAATATTTTGGTACAGTAATGGGAGATATTCCATCAAGAAGAGGTAGACCAGTAAGTCAAGAATCTCGTGGAAATGCTATTGCATTATGTGCAATGGTACCACTTTCTGAAATGTTTGGTTATGCAACCGCACTAAGAAGTAATACTCAAGGACGTGGAACATTCCAAATGATTTTTGATCATTATGAAGAAGTTCCTAAAAATATTGCTGAAGAAATAATTAAAAAAAGTGGTAATTAATAAAAAAATGTAAAATAATTTGCTTTTATTAAAAAAACAGTTGAAAAAAATTCAATTGTTAGGTAAAATAAAATAGTATATTGAAAAAGGAGGAAATAATAATGGCAAAAGAAAAATTTGATCGTAGTAAACCCCATGTTAACATTGGTACTATTGGACACGTTGACCATGGTAAAACTACATTAACTGCTGCTATCACAAAAAGACAAGCAGAAAAATTTGGAGGACAATTCGTTGATTATGCTAACATCGATAAGGCTCCAGAAGAAAGAGAACGTGGTATTACAATTAATACTTCACACGTTGAGTATCAAACAGCTACTCGTCACTATGCACACGTAGACTGTCCAGGACATGCTGATTATGTTAAAAACATGATTACAGGTGCTGCTCAAATGGATGGAGCAATCTTAGTTATTGCTGCAACTGATGGACCTATGGCACAAACTCGTGAACATATCCTACTTGCTCGTCAAGTTGGTGTACCAAAAATGGTAGTATTCATGAATAAGTGTGATATGGTTGATGACGAAGAATTACTAGAATTAGTAGAAATGGAAATTCGTGATCTATTAAATGAATATGGATTTGATGGAGATAATACTCCAATTATTCGTGGATCAGCTCTTAAAGCTCTTGAAGGCGATGCTAAATATGTTGAAGCTATCGACAAACTTATGGATGCTGTTGATACATGGATTCCAACACCAGTTCGTGATAATGACAAACCATTCTTAATGAGTATTGAAGATGTATTCACTATTACAGGACGTGGAACTGTTGTTACAGGACGTGTTGAACGTGGACAATTAAAACTTAACGATGAAGTTGAAATCGTTGGTATTAAACCTACTAAGAAGACAGTTGTTACTGGAATTGAAATGTTTAGAAAACAACTAGACTATGCTGAAGCAGGAGATAATGCTGGAGTATTATTACGTGGTATTTCTCGTGAAGAAGTTGAACGTGGACAAGTTCTTGCTAAACCAGGAAGTGTTACACCTCATACTACTTTCGAAGCAGAAGTTTATGTATTATCTAAAGAAGAAGGAGGACGTCATACACCATTCTTTGCAAATTATCGTCCACAATTCTATTTCAGAACTACTGATGTAACTGGAGTTATTTCATTACCAGAAGGAACAGAAATGGTAATGCCTGGTGATAATGTTAACATTCATGTTGAATTAATTCACCCAATCGCTCTAGAACAAGGTACTAAGTTCTCAATCCGTGAAGGTGGAAGAACTGTTGGTGCTGGTACAGTTTCTAAAATTGATAAATAATAAAAATAAAGAATGTCTTTGGACATTCTTTTTTTGTTTCTTTTTTTTCTTAAATATTGTATAATAGAGGTATAGATAGGAGAGAAAGATGAAAAAGATTAAATTAATGGTGGTTTTGGTAATTTGTTTATTTATATGTAATGTTAAAGCTGATATGGGGCCACCACATGTAATAACTTATAAAGCAATGATTACCAATAAAGATGGTGCAGTTTGTTATGAAGATGGAAAGAAAACTGATAAAGTAATTCCATATAAAACAATCTTTGAAGTATATGATGAGGTAAATAATGGTTATATTTATGTACATAATGATAATTATGACTGTAGTGTAAAATCAAGTGATTTAAGTGCTATAAATCATGATTTTGATATTACAAGCAAGGAAGTAGTTTCAATAAGTCCAATTAAAGCTATTATTCTTGCAAATGGTGGATTAAATATGCGTAGTGGACCAGCGACAAGTTATGCTAAGATAATTACAATTCCACAATATACTGTTGTAACTTTGAAACTACATGCCGGAACATATTGGTATTATACGGAATATAATGGACATTCTGGATGGATTACAGGTATGCATGGATATTTTGGAGTTGAAAGTAGTGGAGTATTAATAAGCGATAAGATTTTAAATATTTATAATTCAAGTGGAAAGGTAGTCGGAAAAATACCAGCTAATACGGAGATAACAGATTATGTTGGTTTACCTACATATTATCCAAATGAATATCAATATTATGTTGTATATAATGGCATTAAGGGTTATCTTGATGATAATAATGTTTATATAAAAATCGAACCAGAAGGAAAAATAAAACTTATTAATGATATTGATATTAAAGATAGTAATGGAAAGCCTATAAAAAAATTAACTAAAGGACAGGAATTAGTATATGATTATCAAGATTTCAATACTGATCAAACAATGATTGGTGTTCATTTAAAAGAAAAAAATACTTTTGTATACATAGAAAAAACCGATTTTGAATATATAATTGAAGGTAAAACAAAAGTAAAGGAAAAAGGTTATCTTGGTGAAGGATTATTTGGTGAAGCCAAAGAAGAAAGACAAGAAGAACCTCAGGAAGAAGTAAAGGAAGAAACTCAAGAAAAAGAAAACTTCTTTGATGGTTTAACAGAAATACAGAAAATGATATTAGGATTTGTTGCAGGTATAATAGTTGCACTTACCATTTTTGTTATTGCAAGATTAGTATTAAAAAAGAAGAATAGTAAACAATTGAATAACTATGTTGCTAATGAAGATAAACCAGATATTGTTATGGAAAAAAATGATGATTTTTATAAAGATGATAAAGAATAAATAATGTCAAATTCTGTAAAATTGATTTTTGTGGAAATTGGTTTGAAATCAGATATTTATTATAAAAAAAGTTTGAAATGTTAAGTTTAGTATATAAACTTAGAAGTTTTAAACTTTTTTCTATATCTTTTCTAAATTAAGTTTTTTTCATTATATATTTTTTAAAATTTTCTTGTAACACATGTTATAGGAAGGAGAAATTTACGGATACAACAGATACCTTAAGTGATGAATTATTAGAAGTAAGAAGTGATATTGTTTTTCAAGATATCTTTTCTGATTTGAATAAGCAATTATTGACTCTTTTATTATCACGATTATTAAGATAACCTTATTTAATCTTAATTGGCATGAGTATAAAAAAGATCAAATAAAAGACAAGAGTATGGCTCATTTATATCCTAGAACATATGAAGAAAATGATTATTTATTAAAAATGGTGAACATAAATCTTGACTATTATGTGGACAAGAATTATAATGAAGTTGATGAATA
>CADCJQ010000009.1 GCA_902801795.1 uncultured Erysipelotrichaceae bacterium | reverse complement strand
GAAGAGAAGTTACACCTATTAAAAATAGTGATGGACATATTGTATATAGCTATCAATGTTACAATCAAAAAAATAATGGTTCAGGTAAAATTCGTGAAAAAAATGGTCTTAATAGTGAAGGATATTGTGATATTCCAGCTGTTTGCGAATGGAAACTTGAAGTTATGGGAACAGTATTATTTAATAAAATGCTATTTGATAATGAGATATTGGATTGTGCTAATAGTATACTCGATGAAGAAATGACCAATATTGAAGAAAATGATGAAATAACAGATACAATAAATTCATATAGAAAGAAAGTAAATAAAAATAATGATAAATTGAAGAAATTATTAGATAGTTATTTAGAAGGCATAATTGAACATGAACAATTTATTGATATGCAGGACAATATAAAAAAAGAAACTGAGAATTTGGAAAAAGAAATAAAAGGATTAGAAACAAAAATAATTAATACAACTAAAATTGATCTTAAAGATTATATAAAAAAATTAAAAAATAAAATTTCCAAAAAAGCAGATTATAATTATGGACTAAATGAAGATTTATTAGATTTGCATATAGAGAAAATAATAGTTCATAAGGATCATTTTGATTGGAAGTTAAATTCATCATCTGATATAATAAAAAATGATGATGAATTGGCAAATAATAATGGAAAATTTTTAACAAGAATAATAGTATCTTATGATGATATTGTTGAGGTTAATAATAAGAGACATCTTTTAAAAAGAATAAAACAAAAAGAACCATTAATTATGGACATATATATTTAAAGAAAGGAGATAATTTTCAAAGACAATCAAGAACTGATTAAAAACATGAATTTTGACTTTTGTATATTGTGTTATACCAGTTAATCTTTAACTAAAATTTTTGCTTTTTATTGTTTTTAGTCGTCCCAGCTTTCAGTGTAGGACAAGCTGCCATTAAAGCGGGTCGAAAATAGTCCGTTAAAGCGTACAAAAATAAAAAATGAAAAGACTAGAAATAGTCTTTTTTTGTTGCTATAAAAGAATATAAATGTTTTTTATGAATAATGATATATAAATTAATAATATTATGTATTTGTCTTAAACTAAAAAAATGATAGTCACAATAAAGTTAGGGTGGCTATTTTTTTATGGACACAAAATGGTCTACAAAACGAAAAGAGTAAAAAGGGATTGGCCAGTGAAAAAGATACTTGTTTAAAAAAATATGATAGGAGGTTATTTATTATGGAAAGATATTTTTTTAAACCAGTTCTAGCTAATCCATCATTAGGAGCTAGAATTACTTATTTAATGAAATTGAAAGGATATTCTGATGAGAATATGGCAGAATACTTTGGATGGGGTGGAGATGATCCAGTTGAAACAATGCGTAAGTATAAAAACAACAATAGAGTTCCCGGAAAAGAAAGATTAAAGGAAATGGCAGAATTATTTGGTGTAAATATTAATGCGATAAAGCCATATGATTTTAAAAATCCAATTGAACAAATATATTACCATATGTGGGAAGAAGAGCAATTTCCGTATAGTAAATTTGTTATTGATATTAATTCATATAAAAGAACAACAAATAATGAATTAGTTATAAAGGGATTAGCAGAATGGGAGAAAATGAGAGATAAAAGAATCAATGGAAAAATAACAGATGAAGAATATATAGAATGGAAATTACATTTTGAATTATAAATAGTTCGTAAAATAGTAATATTACGATCAATCTAAATTCAAGAAAAGTACAAATTTATGATAAAATAAATATATAAGTTAAACTCCACATTTAGTTTGGTTACTTTTGTTTTTTTATTTGTTAAAATTAGTTATGGAAAGAGGGATAATAATGAATCAAGAGAATATTGGAAAGTTTATTGCTGAATGTCGTAAAGAAAAAAATATGACTCAACAAGAATTGGCAGAAAAATTAGGTGTGACTGATAGAGCTATATCAAATTGGGAAAATGGTAGAAGATTACCAGATTTAAGCTTAATAAGTTTGGTTGCCAATGAATTAGATGTTAGCGTTGCAGAATTATTAAATGGAAGAAAACTTAATAAAGAAGAACTTGAAGAATTAAAAACTACAATTGATAAATTGTTAGAGTATAATACAATTGAAGAAATAAAGAAAATAAAAAAGATCAATGGTGCATTTACTTTATCATTTGTTTTTATTGTTTTGGCAGTTATTATTAATGAAATTAATTTTTCTTCGGATATATTCAATTTTGAAGTTGCAGCATCTTATTTATTAGGTTCAGGGGTAGGAATTGGTTTATTAGCTATTATTAATAATTACATGAAGATAAATAAACAAAAAGATAATTTAAATAAATCAAATGATAATTTGCTTTTAAGATTGAAAAAAAGAGCGAATACAAAAAATAAGTAATGCTCGGAAGATTAAGATATTATGTTTGCTTAATTTTATAAATAAATTTGGAAATCCAATTGTAAATATTACAAGAAAGTAATAAATAAATATAAAATCACAATTTTTAACTATTGTGATTTTATATTTTTTCAGGAATTAATTTATCAATATATGATAAAATTTCTTCCTTACTATATTTTTCAGTTCTTGTTATCAAAGCCATTCCGATATTAATTAATCCACCAGCATAAAATTTAACAAGTATATCAATCGGTAATTTTGAAATGATAATTTGATTATTGCTTTTTAATCTATCTGATACATCTTTTTCAATAGCATCAGTTAAAAAATCAATTAGTATTCCATTTCTATTATTAGTAAGAATAGCACTATATATTTCTCTATTTTCCTCTATATGTTTTATTAAAATATCTATAAGCTTCATAAGATATTCTTTTGAAAAAATCAAATTATTATTATCTTCTAATTCTTTTAATAAAGATAATTTTTGTTCTTCGAATAATTCCATCAATAGTTCATATTTATCTTCATAATGAGCATAGAAAGTAGAGCGATTTATTAGTGATTCCTCACATATATCAGATATTTTTATTTTCTCAAAATTTTTATTTTTCATAAGTTCTAGTAAAGTATTAAACAGAATTTTTTTAGTTTTTATAACCCTTAAATCAGTCTTTTCTTTCATTTTTAACGCCTCAATTCATATTTTATTATAAGATTTAACTGACAAAAAGTCAAATAACATACAATATGTATGATAATTATGCATATATAATTGTGAAAATGTTGGATAAGCATCATATATATATGAACGATGTGGTATTTCAAAGTTTAGAGTAATAGAATATATCACTGAGGTGTAAAAATGCGGAAATTTTCAAATTTTGTAGTAAAAAATAAGACATTTATTTTGATTATTAGTTTGTTAATGTTGATACCTTCAATAATTGGTTATATTGGAACTAAAATTAATTATGATATTTTAGTATATTTACCTGATGATATCGAAACATTAAAAGGACAAAATATTTTAAAAGATGATTTTAATATGGGTGCTTTTTCTGTTTCATTGGTAGATAATAATATTAGTGAAAAAGATTTGATAAAACTAGAGAATAATATTAGAAATATTGAATGTGTTACTAATGTTGTTAGCATTAACGATATTACTGGGACAACTATTCCTATAGAAATGATTCCTAAAAAAATACTTGATCATGTTACAAGTAATGACTCGAAACTATTACTTATTACCTTTAAAACTGGTACAAGTGATGAAGAAACTACTGATGCTGTAAAAGAAATCGAAGAATTATCTAACGATATAAAAGTTGGTGGTATGAGTGCAATGTCTTTAGATATGCAAAGATTAGTTGAAAGTCAAACATTTGCATATGTTGCTGTAGCAGTTTTATTTTGCTTAATAGTTTTAATGTTATCTTTGGACTCATATATTGTTCCAATATTGCTTTTAGGAAATATTGGAATATCAATATTATTTAATATGGGAACTAATATTATGTTTGGTGAAATATCATATATTACCAAAGCTATTGCTGCAGTATTACAACTGGGTGTAACTACAGACTTTTCTATATTCTTATATCATAAATACGAAGCATTTAAAAATGATAAAAAAACGAACGAGGAAGCAATGAGTAAAGCTATTAGTGAAACAATGGTTTCCGTTGTAGGCTCATCCCTTACAACTATAGCAGGATTTTTAGCACTATGTACAATGAAATTTGGCTTGGGTAGAGATATAGGATTAGTTATGGCAAAAGGTGTTGTTTTTGGAGTGATTACCGTTTTAACTTTATATCCATCATTATTATTAATGTTTGATAAATTAATTCAAAAAACAAAACATAAACCTTTAATTCCAAAGTTTAAGTTTATAAAACCTATAATTATGAAAGGCTATAAATGGATATTTATTATTTTCTTATTACTTTTAGTACCAGCTTATTTATCTCAAAAAAATACAGAAGTATATTATAAATTAGATTCATCTATTCCAGATGACTATAATTATTCAATTGTTAATAAAAAATTAATGAATGATTATGGACTTATATCACAATCAATGATACTAGTAGATTCCAATATAGATAATAAAATTTTTAATAGAATGATTGATGAAATTAATAATGTTGATGGAATAGATAGTGTTTTATCTGCTAATCTCTTTAGTAAATATGGAATATCAAGTGATATTTTGCCTTCAAAAATTAGAAATATGCTAGAAACGGATAAATACAAATTAATTCTTGTTAATTCTAAATATGAAATAGCAACAGATGAATTAAATGAACAAATTGATAAGTTAAATAACGTTGTAAAAAAGTATGATAAAAACTCAATTATAGCTGGAGAAGGACCTTTAATGAATGATTTGGTAGAAATTACGGCAATTGATTTTAAAAATGTTAACTATGTTTCTATAGGCGTTATCTTTATAATAATGTTCTTTGTATTAAAATCAATTAGTTTACCAGTTCTGCTTGTATCATCAATAGAATTTGCAATATTTATAAATATGGGAGTTCCATATTGGCAAGGAATGAGTATACCATTTGTTTCTTCAATTGTAATAGGAACAATACAACTTGGAGCAACAATTGACTATGCAATTCTTTTGACAACAAAATACTTAGATGAAAGAAAAAAGGGAAAAGAGAGGAAAGAAGCTATGTCTTTATCACTCACCTCATCAGTATCATCAATCTTTGTTAGTGCAATGTGTTTCTTCGCTGCAACATTTGCTGTATTCGCGATATCTAAAATTGACATGATTAGTTCCTTATGCTTATTGATGGCAAGGGGTGCAATAATAAGTATGTTAGTGGTTATGTTTATAGTTCCTAGTGTGTTATTGGTGTTTGATAAATTAATAATAAAAACAACATTAGGATTTAAGAAAGGAAAAAGAAAATGAAAAAAATAATAAATAAAATATTATTAAGTGTTTTAGTATTATGTGAATTATTTAATACAACTACTGTTTATGCTTTAACAAAAGATGAAACAGTATATGCTAAATTAAAAGAAAATGGTGAAATAGATAGTGTTTCTATTTCTGAACATTTATATAATTATAAAGGACAGAATATTAGTGATAAATCAATTTTAACTAATATTAAGAATATTAATGGTATTGAAACTTTCAAACAAAATGGTAATAGTGTTACTTGGAATTCTAATGGTAATGATATTCACTATCAAGGATCATATGATAAGAAATTACCTGTTGAATTAACTGTTAAATATTATTTAAATAATGAAGAAAAAGATATAAATGATATTATTGGAAAAAAGGGAAGAGTAAAGATATTAATAACTTATAAAAATAGTTTATCAAGAAATATGACTATTAATGGCAAATTAGAAAAAATATATGTACCATATGCAATTGTAACT
Source organism: uncultured Erysipelotrichaceae bacterium (assembly GCA_902801795.1). Classification (GTDB taxonomy): domain Bacteria; phylum Bacillota_I; class Bacilli_A; order RF39; family UBA660; genus RUG12783. The sequence goes on along the minus strand of CADCJQ010000009.1, from coordinate 64,539 downwards.
ACAACTATTTTAAATAATAATGACAGTAAGAATATTAAGGTAACTAATGGTAAAGTAATTGATAATGGTGTAAGTTCAGTTGTAATGGCAATATCTTCTCCAGGATTGTATGATTCATTAAAGTTAGATGATCTTAAAAATATTAACAAAGTTGAAATTAGTTTTGATACAGATAAATTTGAATTAAATCCTATTTATTCTGTAGCTACTACTAGTTTATTTGATGATGATAATTTGAATTTATTTGGTGAAATTAATAATTTATATAAAAGTATCAACCTATTACAAAGTAATATGAATAGTATTGTTGATGCTTCTAAAAAGTTAGATAATGGTTCTAAACAATTAAATAGTGGTCTTACAGAATTAAATAATAAAATTCAAGAATTAACTAATAAATATAAAGATTTAAAAAATAAAGATCAAAATGTTTTAAAAGAAGAAATTATTGGAATAATCGAAAAAAATATTAATAAAATAACTCCAGCTTTAGAAGAAGAAATAACTAATGAAACTAGCAAATTAATTAAAGAAAATAAAGAAGAGCTAGAAAATGCAGTTATTACTTATACTAAACAGAATACTAAAATAGTTGTTGATGAAGAAGTAAGTAAAATTGTTAATAAACTTGATTTTAATAGTATAATGGGAAAAGTTATTAATAGTAATGTCTTTAATTTATTGAAAAATGATGATGAAATAAAATTATTAACTTATAGTTTAAAATCTAGCATTGAAGAGGAATTGAAAGGTATTATTGCTAAAGAATTTGCAAATATTGAAAATAGTATTAGTAATAGTATGTCAGAAAGTGAAAAGCAAGCATATATTATTAGTATTGCAACTAAATATAATGTAACACCAGAACAAGCTGCGGGAATAGTTAATGAAGTACAAAATGATACTTTAAATCAAATAAAGAAGACAATTAGTACAACTGACATTACTAGTAAAATAATTAGTGCATTAAATAATAATGAATTATTATCTAATTTAGTAAATGATTATATTAATAAGTTAAATAATAAACTAAGTGACATATTAAATAAAGATACTACAGTTGATGAATTAACACGTGATATTAAAACTAAATTAATAGGAGCTATTAAAAAAGACTTAGAGACTAATAATTCTTATTTAAATACAGATGTAAAAAGCTATATTGAAAACTTAGTGAATACAATTATTGATAATACATCTTCTGATTTAGCTAAAAAATATACAGAAGATTATACAAATCGAGTAGTAAAAAATGTTGTTTCTAAGGAATTTAATCCAGAAAATGTTGATAAAAAACTTCGTGAACTATTAGATATTTATGATGAAGATATTAAAAATAAAGTTACAGTAATTGATGATACTATTAATACTTTATCTAATGCTATTTTACAATTAAATAATGGATCTAAGAATTTATCTAATGGAATGAGCGCCTTATCTGATGGATTAGATAAATATAATAAAGAGGGAATTAATAAAATAAGCAAACTAGTTAATGGAGATGTTAAAACTCTTCAAAAAAGACTTGATGCAATAATTAAATTAAGTAATGATAATAGAATGATTGATAATGTTCCAAATGGAGCAGATAGTAATTCTAAAATAATCTTTATGATTGATTCTGTTTCTGAAGTGGAAGAAAATAAAAAATAAGAATAGAAAGAAGAAAATTCTAAATTATTTTTAGATAAAGTCAAAGGTTTATTTGAATAAAACGGATTTATCCATTTTTTAGTATATTGTTTATGTATACTAAAATGCTTGTAAGATTAAGATATATAGAACGGATTAAATCCGTTTTTGTGTGGTATAATTATATGAGAGTGATGAGTATGAAAGAGTTTTTAGATAGAACTAGAAAAGTAGATAATAATTTAAAACTTAAAAATAAAATAATTAATACTATATTAATCTTTTTACTTGGAATAGTTTTAGGAATGCTTTCTAAATGGTTAGATAACTTGACTATTGATAATTCCATAAGGTGGATGAGTATTTTTGAAAGACTAGATTTAAATAATTTCTTCTCTGAAATGGCAATTTGGCTATTAATAGCTATTACTATTTCAGTATTTAGCAAATCACCATTAAGAGCAAGTATTAATGTATTATTGTTCTTTGCAGGAATGTGTGTTAGTTACCATTTATATACAATTATGTTTAGTGGATTTAACCCTAAAAACTATATGATGATATGGTACGGATTTACTTTAATTTCCCCAATACTTGCATTTATATGTTGGTATAGTAAAAGTGAAAATAAATTATCAATTATAATTGGTAGTTTAATAATGTTTGTAATGTTTGCAAGTTGTTTTAGCATAGGAATGTGGTATTTTGATTTTAAAGGAATTTTATACACACTTACATTTATAGCTACTTGTATAGTTTTATATAAGAAACCAATGAATATAGGAATCAGTTTAATAATAGGATTGATCTTAGCATTTTTAATAAGAATACCATTTATAAGTGGTTAATTGTAAGATTAAGATATACAGAACGGATGAGAATCAGTTTTTGTGTGGTATAATAGTTATTGAAGGAGAGTTGAGTAATATGGCATTTTTTCCACCAATTCCATTAATAAGAAAAAATCAAATCCTAATGGATTTAATAAAATAAATGAAAGATTGATTAAGCAAAAGGTTTTAGTAAAAACAAAAGATGGTAAGTATTATCTAAATAAATAATAATCGGAATATTAAGATATTGCGAACTAACTAAGTAGATGTAAAAATCTACTTTTTTCTATGATATAATATTAGAAGTGGTGATTACTATGGAATCCAATAAGGATATATTAAAATATTGGAATTATGAGAAGAATTTGAATGATAGTCCAAATAATTATACAGTTGGATCTGGAAAAATTGTTTGGTGGAAATGTGACAAAGGACATGAGTGGAAGCAACAAATATACCAATTTTCAAAAAAAAAGCAAAAGTGTCCATATTGCTCCAATAGAGAACTGTTAATTGGCTTCAACGATTTTGCAACTTGCCATAATGATATATTAAACGAATGGGATTATAATAAAAATAGAATTAAACCAAATGAAATAATTGCAAATTCTCCTATAAAAGTATGGTGGAAATGCAAAAAATGTAATTTTGAATGGGAAACATCATTATATGTGAGAAGTAAAGGACATGGATGTCCAAATTGCGCAAGCAGAGTAACAGGTGATTTTAATGCAAAAGTAAAGGATAAATCAAAATCTTTAATTGCAGTATTTCCTGAAGTAGTTGATGTATGGGATTATGATAAAAATTATCCTCTTCAACCAGAGCAATTCATGGCCAAATCTAATAAAAGAGTATGGTGGAAGTGTTCAATTTGTGGTAAGGAATGGGAAACACAAATTTGTGCTAAATCTCGTACAACTATTTGTAAAAAATGTTCAAGTATGAATAATAATCGAGTATATGTGAAATCTGGAATAAATGATTTAGCTACAAGAGCACCAGAATTATTAAAAGAATGGGATTATGAAAAGAATAAAGAAATAAGTCCTAGTAATATTGCTCTTCTTTCTGATAAAAAAGTATGGTGGAAGTGTGATAAGGGACATGAATGGTATGCATCACCACATAGTCGTAATAATCACGAAACATTGAATAGATGCCCATATTGCGCCAATAAAAGATTATTAAGTGGTTTTAATGATTTCGGTTCAGTTTATCCACAATTATTAAAAGAATGGGATTATGAAAAGAATAAAGTTGAACCAACAACAGTTATAAAAGGATCAAATTCAAAGTATTATTGGAAATGTAATTTGGGACATTCATATATATCTAGCGTTGCAAATAGAATGAAAGGTAAAGGATGTCCATATTGCGCTAGTCAAAAAGTTTTGAAAGGATTTAATGATTTTTATTCACATAATCCCATACTAGCACGCGAGTGGAATTATAAGAAGAATAAAATTAAACCAGATGAATTAACAAGAAATTCAGGTATTATTGTTTGGTGGAAGTGTGACAAAGGGCATGAATGGAGATCTTCTGTTTGTAATAGAGTGAAAAATGGAGGCAATGGTTGTCCGTACTGTTCAAATAGGCGTTTACTAAAGGGATTTAATGATTTAGCTACAACCAATCCTGATTTATTGAAAGAATGGGATTATGATAAGAACAAAATAAAACCAACAGAAATAATAGCCGGTTCAACTAAAAAAGCATGGTGGAAGTGTGACAAAGGGCATGAATGGTATGCATCGATTGTAAGTAGAACTAAAAAACATTTTTGTCCAATATGTAATTCAAGTAGACAAACTTCGATATCAGAAAAATCAATAGTATATTATTTGAAAAAATACAATTTCGATTTAATAGAGAGTTATAAAATAAATAGAAAAGAAATTGATATTTTTATTCCAAAATTAAATTTGGGAATTGAATATGATGGACAATATTATCATAAAAGCGTTCAAAAAGATTTAGCAAAAAATAAATTATGTTCATCATTAGGTATAAAATTAATTAGAATAAGAGAGCCTGAATTACCGAAATTAAATAGTACATCAATAGATTTTATCATTAGAAATCTTACAAGTGATCATTCGTATATGAATGATGTAATAAAAGAATTGTTGAAGTATTTGAATGTTAGAAAATATGATGTTGATGTTGAAAGAGATTTTAACGAAATATATACTTTATATCAAAAAGGAGAAAATAGGGATTCGATTTTAATTACACATCCTTATTTGACTGAAGAATGGGATTACGAAAAAAATAATATCACACCAGATAAAGTATCAAAAGGTGCACATAACACTATATGGTGGAAATGCAAAAAATGTAATTATTCTTGGCAAGCAAAAGTATTTGCTAGATGTATGGGTAGTGGATGTCCAAATTGTGCTGGTGTAATTAATAGAAAAAAACCATCAAAATTATTAAAAGGAATTAATGATTTTGCTACAGAACACAAAGAGTTATTAGATGAATGGGATTATGATAAAAACACTATTAAACCAGATTGCATTACTAGTGGTTCTTCCAAATATAAAATATGGTGGCGATGTAAATTAAATCATTCATATGATGCAACAATTGCCAATAGATTAAATGGAAGAGGATGTCCATATTGCTCTAATAAAAAAACACTTTTAGGATATAATGATTTGGGCACAACTAACCCAGAGCTAGTTAAAGAATGGAATTATGAAAAAAATGGTAATGATAGTCCTTTAAATTATTCTGCTGGGTCTAGCAAAAATGTATGGTGGAAGTGTGAAAAAGGACATGAATGGCATACAAAAATATATGCTAGAAAGAATGGAACAGGATGTCCAATATGTTATAGATTGAGCAGAACAAAGTCAAGTGTGTAATGGAGAAGTAGAAATACTTCTTTTTTATGCAAAAATCGTACATTATATATTATTAATTAAAAATGATATTTTTTAGTAGAGGTGATAAAAATGAGAAAGGTTGCTATATATGCTAGAGTTTCAACAGAACATGAAGCTCAATTGGCAGCACTTGAAAATCAGATTCAATATTATGATGAACAATTTAAAAAACATCCTGATTGGATATTGGTTGAAAAATACATTGATGAAGGAATTACAGGTACATCTACTAAGAAAAGAAAAAGTTTTATGCGAATGATGGAAGATGCAAAACGTGGTAAATTTGATTTAATTGTAACACGTGAAGTATCCAGATTTGCTAGAAATACAGTTGATACTTTACAGGAAACTAGAAATTTAAAGAAACTTGGAGTTGAAGTATTTTTTACTGAAGATAATATTTGGACATTTAAGGATGAAGATGGAGAGTTAAAATTATCTTTAATGGCTACACTTGCTCAAAATGAAAGTAAAAAAACTTCGTTAAGAGTAAAAGCCGGAATGCAAATATCATTTGAAAATGGAATATTTTATGGAACAGGAAATATTTTAGGATATGATAAAATAGATAAAAATAATATGGTCATTGATGAAGAACAAGCTGAAATAGTAAGATATATATTTAGAGAATATATAAATGGTAAAGGAACAACTGCAATAGCACGAGAGTTAGAAAGAAAAGGATATGAAACATCTACTGGATTACACAGTTGGAAAGCTTCATATTTAACTGGAGTATTAAGAAATCCATTCTATTGTGGAACAATGATATATAGAAAACAATATGTACCTGATTATTTAGAACAAAAAAGAGTTAAGAATACAGGTCAGGTTGAAAAAGTAATTATTGAAGGAAGACATGAACCAATAATATCCAAGGAAGATTTTGAAAAAGCTCAAATGATATTGGATAGTCATTCAAAACCTATTAGAGCTGGTATGAGACAAGCAAGAGGTGTTCCTAAAAATATTTGGAGTAAAAAGCTTGTATGTGAATGTGGATCAGCATTTAATAGAAGAGTTTATCACAGGAATAAAGATAGTGTAACATATGCTTATATTTGTTATAATAAAAAATTACATCCAAAAGAAAGAATATATAGTTATGATTATGTACCATGTGAAATAATGGATGTACAAGAATGGAAATTATTATATATGGCAGAAGCAGTTTTTAAAGGATTAATTCAAAATGAAGATAATCGAGAGGAACTTACTAAAATACTTTTAGAAGGATCAAAGATAGATGAATTGGAAGATAAAAATATAAAAAAGGAAATAAATAGATTAAGTAAATTTGTGGAAAATGAAAATGCCAAGTTAGATAAAACACTTGATATGTATTTGGATGAAATTGTAGATTTAGAATCTTTTGAAAGATTTCAAAAAATGACAGAAGAAAGAATAGAAAGATTTAAAATGGATATAGAAGAATATGAGAAGAAACTTGCGCGTTTAGAACCAATAGAAGTTAGAAGAGAAAATGCTAGAAAAAGTGTTCGCAAATTATTAGATATAAATTATAATGGAATAGATGAAAAGTTAATAGATGAGATTGTAGAAAAAATAATTGTCCACAAAGATTACTTTGAATGGAAATTAAACTTTATGGATGAAACAATAAAATTAAAAATAGAAGGGAAAGGAAAGGAAGACTGTTTTATAACAGAGTACAAAACAACAAAAAAATAAAAAAATTAAGTCATTTTAGTCTTAGTCGTACGCTTAATCGTAGGTTTTGGTATTTCTATTTGAGATTACTGACAAGCCGCAATTAAAGCAAAAAAGAATTAATAAAAACTAAATACAAAGACTAAGCACCACACAACTTAGTCTTTTTTTATTAATAGTAAAGTAAATAGTTTAATAAACTAAATAATAAAAAATATGATATACTTATTAAAGTAAAGGAGAAATGAAATGATAAAGAGAGTAATATTAAGTTTATTTATTTTAATAACAGTATTTATTATGACAGGTTGTGGAAATAATACTACAAATAATTCATCAAGTAACAATAATAATCAAAATAATACAAATAATAATCAAAATAACATAAATAATAATAATACAAATAATAACAATAATAATCAAAATAACATAAATAATAATACAAATAATAACAATAATAATCAAAATAACATAAATAATAATAATACAAATAATAACAATAATAATCAAAATAACATAAATAATAATAATACAAATAATAATTCTAAAACAAATAATGATTCATTAACTATACATGAAATAAAAAAAGAATATACTGATGATTTACCATTAGGGCTTGAGACTAATTATGTCAATGTAAATGGGAGTGAAGTAGTTATAAGAGTTCAAACTTCAGGAAGTTCAAAACAACAAGAAAAAGGACCATATTATATTTATTACAATGTTTATGTAGGAAATGATACTCTTGGACTTAATTGTGTAAGAGATGCTATTTATCATCTTGAAGGATATGGTATAACAATGTTAAAAGAATTTGATGAGGAAGAAGATGCTGGAGTTAATTATGAATTTTTTGAATGGGATATGACTTCTTCAATTCATAAAGGTACAGATAAAGATTATGTTGCTATTTCTTTACCAGCTGGAATTGTAGATAAACCTCAAGCAAGTCTTTTGATAACTACAGATAATGGAAAGTTACTAGGTGAATTTATAGCTGATGTAGTCCATGATACAACATTGTCTGGACCTGATATAGAAAAATATAAAAATCACAGTGGAGATATTATTTTCAATTCTATAAAGGATGGGAATATATCTTACTTAACACCAACTGATGCAATGTATAAAAAAGATGAAAATGGTAAAAAAACATTAGATTCTTCCCTTGATGTTATTGAACTTGAAGAACATTCTATAACTATGAACAATAATAAAGCTATAGATACAAAGACTGGTAACATTTATAATATAACAAATGCTACTGGAAAGACATATAACTTTGGAGAATTTAGACATTTATAATAATGTATTAATAAGTCATTTTAGTCTTGGTCATCCCTAATGAGACTGCTGCACAAGCTGCAATAAAAGCAAAGAATAATTAATATAAATAATTAAAAGGCTAGGTAAAACTAGTCTTTTTTGTGATATAATTTAATTGGTGATTATGATGAACATAAAAATATTACACATGGTTGAGGGGGCAAAGCAAGCAACTGGATTAACAGTTATTATTGATGTTTTTAGAGCATTTACTGTAGAAGCATATTTAATGAATAATGGTGCTGATAAGATTATTCCTGTAGGAGATTCTGAAATAGCATATAATTATAAAAAAGAAGATCCTAATATCATTTTAGTAGGGGAAAGACATGGCCAAATTATGCCTGGATTTGATTATGGTAATTCTCCTTCACAAATTGAAAATATAGATTTTAATGGCAAAACAATTGTACACACAACAAGTGCTGGAACTCAAGGAATTGCAAACGCAAGTAATGCTGATGTTATTTTAACTGGTAGCTTAGTTAATGCAAAGGCAATTGCAAATTATATAAAACAAAATAATTATAATGATATTTCATTGGTTTGCATGGGACTTGAAGCAAAAAGTCAAACTGAAGAAGACAATTTATGTGCATATTATATAAAAAGTCTTTTAGAAAACAAACCGATGGATTTGACTGAAGAAATTGAAAAATTAAAGTATACCTCTGGAAGTAAATTTTTTGATGTGAATCAGCAAGATGTATTTCCAGAAAAAGATTTCTTTCTAAGTACAGAAGTTGATAAGTTTAATTTTGTTTTAAAATTGGAAAAAGATGAAAAAAACAATATAGATTATATAAAAAAGATAATGATGTAAAAAGTTGTTTTAGTTTTAATAGTACCAATTAGATATTTAGTATATACAACTGTAATAGAAGGAATGTTTAAAATATAAAAAAGTACTTAAAACAGTATGAATTTCACCATCCCGAATGGAGCAGTTGTGCAAGCTGCAATTAAAGCAGGAAAGCAAGAATAAAATATGACTAAAGACTAGAATTATCTAGTCTTTTATTTTATAATTAAAATAGAGGTGTCAGTTGTGAAAAAAATAGATAATATTAAAAAAAAGAATAATAAAAAAATGAAAATATCTTTGGTTATTAATGTAATAATATCTATTTTGACTATAAATGCAATAATTATGTCGATTATGGGATTTAAATTTATGTATGGTTATGAACCATATCCTGAATTAGTAGGAATACCAATTTTTAGTTATTATACTGTTCAATCTAATATATTTATGGGAATTGTTTCATTTGTTTTTGCAAATAGGGAATATCAAATTTTAAGAGGGAAAAAAAAAGAAATTCCATTAATATATTACATTTTTAAAATGGTTGCTACTGTTGCTGTAAGTTTAACATTTTTTGTAGTATTTGCTATATTTGGATTTACATCTAGAGGTGGTCATATTTCTTTATTAAAAAATAGTTATTTATTTTTTCATTTGATAATTCCAGTTATGAGTATATTAAATTATGTTATTTTTGAAAAAACTAATATTATAAAATTTAAATATACTTTTTATGGATTATTACCAACTTTTTTGTAAGAAATATATTATGCAATTAATCTTTTAATAAATATGAAAAATGGAGTAGTATCCTTAAGAAATGACTGGTATTCTTTTGCTCAAAATGGTATATTAAGAACAATATTAGTCGTACCATCTATGTTGGGTATAACATTTTGTTTATCTTTGGTCATTTGGAAGTTAAATAAAAAGAAGTGATTTTTTTAATAATAATTTAGTAAATAAAACATAACGAGTTATTTTAGTCTTGATTATTCTTAAGAAAAAAAGTGGTACAAGAAGCAATCAAAGTAAAAAAACTAAGTAATGAAACTAAATGTAAAAAATGACTAAATACTAGATAATTTTAGTCATTTTTGTTATAATTAATTTGGGAGATAGATATGCTTTTTAGTAGTTTGTTTTTTTTGTTTTTTTTCTTGCCAGTTTTTTTGTTATTATACTACGTAGTACCATTTAAATATAAGAATAAGGTTTTACTTTTTTTTAGTCTATTATTCTATAGTTGGGGAGAGCCAATATATATTTTACTTTTATTATTTTCATCAATGTTAAATTATTATGGTAGTAAAATTATTAGAAAGATTAGTTATCCTCAAAAAAGAAAAAAGTATTTTATTATAATTATTATTTTAAATATATTACTTTTGGGAGTATTCAAATATTGTAATTTTATTATTAATAATTTAAATTTACTAGGTTTAGATATTGAGACATTAAATATAGCACTCCCGTTAGGAATAAGTTTTTTTACATTTCAAACTATGAGCTATACTATTGATGTATATAAAGATAAAAATATTGTACCGGATACATTTTTAAATTTTTTGACCTATGTATCAATGTTTCCGCAACTTGTGGCTGGGCCGATTGTTAGATATGATGAAGTAAGTAATGATTTAAAAAATAGAACGATTACAAAAGAGGATTTTTATAATGGCTTTTTTAAATTTTTAACAGGTTTATTTAAAAAAGTTTTATTGGCTAATAATATTGGATATATTTTTTCATTAATAACAAAGGATATAAGTGATATTTCTTTATTAACCGCTTGGTTGGGAATTATTTCCTTTGCTCTTCAAATATATTATGACTTTTCTGGGTATAGTGATATGGCTAAAGGAATAGGTGAAATGCTAGGATTTAAGTATCCGGATAATTTTAACTATCCATATATTGCAATTAGCATAACTGACTTTTGGAGAAGATGGCATATGACTTTATCTAGCTGGTTTAGAGATTATGTATATATTCCATTAGGTGGCAATAGATGTAATAAGATAATAAATATGAGAAATATTATAATAGTATGGCTTCTAACAGGAATTTGGCATGGTGCAAGCTGGAACTATATTTTATGGGGACTATATTTTGGTATAATATTATTAATAGAAAAATATGTTTTAAAGAATATTATAAGTAAAATGCCTAAATTGTTAAAGCATATTTATGCAATTATTTTAATTCTAGTCGGATGGACGATTTTTGCATTTGAAGATATTGAAACTGGAATCGTTTATTTAAAAAGTATGTTTATAAATAATACAATTATTGATAATAAATTTATTTTTTTCATTAGCAATTATTTATTATTTTATATTTTTGGTATTACGTTTAGTACACCAATTTTTAGCAAAATGAGAAGTAATATTATTACAAAAGTTTTATTAATAATCATCTATGTTTTCTTATTTATTGTTACTGTATCATCATTGATTGGAGATAGTTACAATCCATTTTTATATTTTAGATTTTAGGAGGATTTAATGAAAAGAATTGTTGATTTTTTAATTCAGATTATTATTGTGTTTTTATTGATTTTGACAATTGTTTTACCTAAGAAAGAATTTTCTGCTAATGAAAATAGATATTTGCAAAAATTTCCTATTTTTAGTATAGAAAGTATATTTAATGGAAATTTTATGACTAATATGTCAAATTATATTGCCGATCATTTTCCCTTTCGGGAAGAATTTTTGAATTTTAAAACTAATTTGTTTAAAAAAATTGGGGTAAAAAGACAAAATGAATTATATTATGCTGCCGATAATTATTTAATTGAAGAATATCAAAAACCAACAAACAATGAAAAAATTGTAAAGGTTGTGAATAGATTTATGGAAGCTAATCCTAAGATAAAATACAATTTTATGTTAGTTCCAACAAGTTCATATATATTACAAAATAAATTACCTAAATATAATTTGAATTATGATGAATATGAAACAATCGATTATTTTAAGAATAATCTTAAAAGTAATTATATTGATGTTTCCGATATTTTGTTAAAAAATAATAATCAATATATATACTATCGAACAGATCACCATTGGACGACCAGAGGTGCATATTATGCATATCTAGAATATTGTAACAAAAATGGAATTTTACCAGTTAATTACTCTTTTCAAATAGTATCAGAAAATTTTTATGGAACTTTATATTCTAAAATTCTAGATAACACAATTGAACATGATATAATTGAGAGAGTAATTGATAATAATATATATCAAGTAGAATATTCTGATTCAGATGTGTACTCGTTGTATAACGAAAAGTTTTTAAATGAGAAAGATAAATATTCATATTTTTTAAATGGAAATCAATCATTAATTACAATTGTAAATACCAAAGTTGAGGATAATGAAATATTGATTATTAAAGATAGCTATGCTAATTGTTTTATTCCGCTTATTGCAAATCATTATAGTAAAATTCATGTTATAGACCCCAGGTATTATAAGAATAGTATTAGTGATTACATTAGAAATAATAATATTAGTAATATATTATTTATATATAATATTGGCACAATAGATGATGATTTAGGAATTTTGAGTATCAATTAAAATAATGTGATATAATATATTTATAGTATCAATTAAAATAATGTGATATAATATATTTATAGTAGGTAGAAGATGGATGAATTAAAAAAAAGAAGAATTAAAAGAAAAAAGTTAAAATTAAAGAAAAAGTCATTTTTATGTTTTATTTTATTTTTGTTGGGTATTGTACTGATTTCATTGCCATATTTTTTGATTAATATTGAATTATATGGTGATAAAATGATGATTTTAGACTATGGAGAAAAATATAGTGAGCCTGGCTTTAGTGGAAATCTGCTTTCTGATGATATAACAAAGGAAATTGAAGTAACCAATGATATTAAAGAAGAAGTTGGAACATACCATGTTAAATATAAATATAAATTATGGATATTCACTAAAACAATTAATAGAACTGTTGAGATAAAGGATTTATCTTGTCCTAAAATAAAATTAACAGGTGGTGAAAATTATGAAGTTACAATTAATACAAAATATATAGAGCCAGGATTTACCGCTACTGATAATATGGATGGTGATATAACAAATAACGTTCAGGTAACAAATAATATAGATATAACAAAATTGGGAGATTATTTAGTTACTTACGAAGTAACTGATAAATCTGGGAATAGTACGAGTATTAAAAGAAATGTCAAAGTTGAAAGACTTCGTCCAACACAGATGAATCTTGAAGAATATACATTAGATGGGTGGTATCAAGATGCATATCTTTCTGAAACAAAAGATATGGGAAATAATTATTTTGATTCTTTTAAATTTGTCGGAGATTCTAATACAATGTATTTTTATACACAAGGTTATTTAAAAGGTATAAATGCCTGGGCTATTCCATGTTTACATGCTGAATCAATGTTTACTAAGGAATTAAATATATATGGACTTGGGATTAAAATTAAACTATTGGATGCTGTAAAAAAATATAAACCTAAAAGAATGGTTATTAATTTTGGTTCATTTAGTACAAGTTGGATAAAAGAAGATGTATTTTTAAAAAATGCTAATGAGTTACTTGATAAAATTAAGGAAATAAATCCTGATACAGAAATAATTTTAATTTCAATATATCCAATTGCTAAAAAATTAGATAATGTGAAATTTAGTCAAGATACTATCAATAAATATAATTTCTATATATTAGAAATGGCGCATGAACATGGTTTAAAATTTATAGATGTTCAAAGTGTATTGAAAGGAAAGGATGGTTATGTGAATTCCAAATATATTAAAAATGATGGATATCACCTTTCATCTGAAGGTCATAAAGTAGTAAAAAATTATTTTAAAACACATGCTATAAAGGAGGAATGATAATATGAAAAAGTTAGCTTTGTTTTTATTTATGTTTTTATTTTTAGTTGGTTGTGGTAAGACAGATAAACAACTAGATATGGTTGCTGCGAAAGAAGCAATTGAAAAAAGTTTAAATGGAATGGTTGCTATTCCAGATAGTACATTAACCGATGCATATGGACTAGATCTTAATAATATGGATGAATGGACTTTTAAACAAAATGAGGAAGGGGATTTATATGCAATAATTAAAACATCTAAAAAGACTAATGTTAAAAATGAGATGAAAGATTATTTCGCTAAAGTGAAGGATTTTAATGCATCATATTCACCTAAGAGATTAGAAATATTAGAAAATAGATTGGAAAAAGAATTAGGTAATTACTTAATATATATTATTGCTGAAAATAGCGATAGCATATACAATGATATTCTTGATACAATGAAGTAATATATAGTTTATTTAATAATAAAATAGTGTTTTTACTATAAAAATAATAAAAAATCTATTAAAAGAAGAATAAAAGATAAGCGTTTGAATTTAGTTCAGAATTTTGTAGATTCGGTTTTTTTAGTAAATAAGTTATGTAATAAATCATAAAACAATATCTGCAAAATTGTTATAATATTTGTTAAAGATGATAGATGACATAATATACTAAATTACATATGAAGTTTTTAAAACATTAATAAATCGTGATATAATTATTAATGTTGGTGGTAACAATGGAATTTTTAAAAGTAAAAACTATCCTATCAAAAGTTAAATATGGAACTGATTGGTATGGTGTAGATTATAATATGAATCTTTATAGAGGGTGTTCTCATGGATGTATATATTGCGATAGTAGAAGTAATTGTTATCACATAAATGATTTTGATATTCCTAAAGGAAAAGAAAAGGCACTTGTAATATTAGAGAATGAATTAGCGAAAAAACACGAACATGGGGTTGTAGGAATTGGATCAATGTCGGATACATATAATCCTTTAGAAAGACAATATGAACAAACAAGAGGAGCATTAAAATTAATTTCTAAGTATAATTATGGAGTATCAATTGATACAAAGAGTGATTTGATATTAAGAGATTTAGATTTACTTAAAGAAATTAATTCTAAAAATAATGTAATAATTAAATTTACAATAACAACTCCTCATGATGAATTATCGAAAATAATTGAACCTCATGTCTGCGTATCTTCTAAAAGATTTGAAGCAATAAAAAAATTATCTGATAATGGTATCTTTGTTGGGATAATGATGAATCCGGTATTACCATTTATTACCGATGGTGAAGAAGATATAAAGAAGTTAGTTAGACTTGCTTATGAAAATGGTGCAAAGTTTATTCATACTTATATGGGAATGACTTTAAGGGAAAATCAAAGAGATTACTATTTTGAACAATTAGATAAAAATTTTAAAGGTTTAAAAGAAAAATATCAAAAATATTATGGAGAAAGATATAATTGTGCTGTTCCTAATTATAAATCATTATATAAGGCGTTTACTAATGAATGTGATAAGTATGGAATACTCTATAATATGAAAGATATCATAAAAGCATATAAAAAAGAAGTAAAAAATAATGAACAAATAACATTATTTTAGTATTATTAGTAGATTAAAAAAATATTTAGTTGCATTGCTTCAAAATATTATCATATCTTCTTATGTAACATATTCGTTATATAAGAAGAATTTTTATATAAAAAAAGAAATAATCTAAATTTTGGGGATATCTATGATACAATAGATGTAGATAAGTAAAAAAATAGTTAATAGGAGTAACATATGAAGAAAAAATATAATTTAACATGTTCCCAAATGCGTGTATTATTTGAATTTGATGATAAAGGGAATATCGTTTTTACAAATAAAAATATTATATGGGGACATTTAAAGATAAATCAAGTAATAGATTTTAATAGATTAAAGAAAGCCATTAATTATTGTTTTAAAAAAAATATTAGTATGAGAACAAAACTATGTAAAGAAGATAATAAATTACTTCAGTATTTTGAAGATTATCAAGAAATAGATTTTGAGATTATTGATGTTGATACAGAAGATGATGTTAAAAACTTATTGAACAATATTATTAATAAACCTCTTGAAATGTTAGATTCCTACTTATATCATATTGCTATTTATAGATATAAGAATGGCTTTGGTGGCATCATTATAAAGGTAAATCATGTAATGGGAGATGGCTATACATTAGGGTTAATATTATATGAAGTATTAGGATATTTGAGTAAAAAAATAAAGATAATTATACCTTTTTCTTATATAAGTTATATTAAGAAAGAAGAAAAATATCCCTTTAGTAAAAAAATGCAACAAGATAAGATTTTTTGGGAGAAAATATTTGATAGTGGTGTACCAGATAATGCATATATTCCTTCTAAAAAAGAAAATTTTTCCTATTCAAAATCTTGTAAAATTGCTTTTGATATTGATGATGATATTATAAGGAAAGTAAAAAAATTTTGTAAGATTCATGAAATATCAAATTCAACATTTTATATGAGTGTATATGGAATATATGTTAATAAAAGAACTAATAATTTTGCTTAAAAATGGAGTTATGATAAAAATGAGTAAAATAGTAATAGTTATTAGTATAATTATAGTCTTTAGTTTAATTCTTTGCTTTTGGTTAATTCCTAAAAAGAAAAATACTAAAGAATTAGAATTAACTTATAAGATAAGTGCCGGAATACCTTTTAAATGGGAATTTGAAATAGAAGATTTAAGTATTGTTTCTTTTGTTAAAAGTTATGTAATTAAAAATGAAAACAAAGGTGGAATAGTAGGTGCTCCTATATATACTAATTATGTTTTTAAAGGATTAAAAGAAGGGGAAACAACCATTACTTTTAAGTTTGTTAATATAAATGGAATAGTATCTAAAGAAGAAAAACATCTCATTAAAGTAGATAAAGATGGTAATATTATCGTTATTAATGATAATTAGTGTTTGTAAAAAAAATGTTATAGTTATTCTATAATATTTTTTTCTATGTTATAATTTGTTTGGAGATTAATATGGAATTTGTTAAAAAGTTAAAACTAAGAAGTTTACCTAATTATCAGTGGATTTATTTAATAGTAGTTCTTTTATTTCTTCCTTTATTAAGATTTAGTTATGATAATGATTTTTGGTTTACGATTAATCAAGGAAGATATATACTAAATAATGGTTTTCCTCATTTTGCAATTAATTCTATTCATGATATTAATTGTATTTATCAAAGTTGGGGTAGTTGTACCTTATTTTATCTTATTTATCATTATTTAGGTAATGTCGGAATGATTGTTTTAATGTTATTAATAGGTTTATTAACTGTTTTTTTCTTTTATAAACTTTGTTATGTTATTTCCAATAATAAAAAAAGGTCATTAGTAATCACTTTATTTTTTACTTTGTTTTATGATTTATATTTTGTAACAAGACCACATCTTTTTACTATCTTAAATTTAGTTATAATGCTTTATTTAATAGAAAGTTATTTAAAAACTAATAAAGTTAAGTATTTGTTCTTTTTACCATTAATAAGTCTTTTTCAAATAAATATGCATGGTATATATTTTATTGTTTTACTTGTTATATTAATACCTTATTTAATTAATTCTTTTAAACTTAATATTTTTGGAATATTTAAATCAGAAGGTTATCAAAAAAAATATATTTTCTTAACATATTTTATAATGCTTTTAACAGGTTTATTAAATCCATATGGTATAAAAACAATTATTTATGGGTTTAAATCATATGATTCAAGTGGGCTTTTTAATAATACTATTATCGAGTTACGTGCTTTAGATTTTCATGATATGCTAGGGAAAATATTTATTATTACAATAATTTTTACTTATATTATATATTTTTATCAGAAAAGGAAACTTCCATTACGTTATTATCTATTTTTATTTGGGACAACTTATTTAGCTTTTGATGCGGTTAAATCATTTTATTTCTTTTTCATATGTTCTTTCTTTCCTTTAGCTTATATTTATCAAAAAAATAATGAGTTACTAATTGATAAGCCTTATTCTTCTAAATATCATTATTTTCATTTAGGATTAACATTGCTTAGTATTGGATTAGTTATTTATAATATACCGATACCTAGTTATCCTAAGATAAGTAAATATATTGATTACTTGGATAAGCATGTTCAAAATAAAGAAGAAATAAAAGTATATAGTAATTTTGCAGATGGTAGTTATTTAGAATATCGTGGCTATTATTGTTATATGGATCCACGTGCAGAAATATTTTTAAAATCAAATAACCATAAAGAAGATTTATATAAAGAATATGATGATTTACAAAGATTAAAAATAGATTATCGTGACTTTTTAAAGAAGTATCAATTTGATTATATGTTAATTGATAAAGAAGATATTTTATATTACTTTTTTAATAAGGTATCATTAGAAGGATATGAAATTGAAATGAAAGACGCTAATTATATGTTAGTTAAATTAGTTAATGAGGAAGGATAATATGAAAGATATTGAGTTAACCATTCTTATGCCTTGTTTAAATGAAGAAGAAACTATTGAAGTATGTATAAATAAGGCGATACGTTTTCTTAAGAAGAATAAAATAAAAGGAGAAGTATTAATTGCAGATAATGGAAGTACGGATAATTCTTCATTGATTGCTAAGAAATTAGGTGCACGTGTAGTTGAAATAAAAGAAAAAGGTTATGGTAGTGCCTTAATTGGCGGAATTAAGAAATCTTTAGGTAAATATGTCATTATGGGAGATTGTGATGATAGTTATGATTTCCTACATTTAGAAGAATTTATTAAAAAATTACGTTCTGGGTATGACTTAGTTATGGGGAATCGTTTTAAGGGTGGTATTGCAAAAGGAGCGATGTCTTTTTCCCATCGTTATATTGGAAATCCTTTTTTATCGTTTATTGGTAGATTATTTTTTCATAGTCAAATAAAAGATTTTCATTGTGGATTACGTGGCTTTAATCGTGAAAGAATATTAAAACTTAATTTAAATTGTAGTGGTATGGAATTTGCTAGTGAAATGGTTGTTAAAGCCGAATTAAATGATTATCGTATTTGTGAAGTTCCTACGACATTAAAGAAAGATGGAAGAACTAGGAAACCCCATTTAAGAACATTACGTGATGGATGGCGTCATCTTAATTTTCTTTTAATTCATGCACCAAATTGGTTATTTTTACTACCAGGTTTTGTTCTTCTATTAATTGGATTAATTGGAACTATTTTATTATTTAATGGTAAATTATCTATTACTAATGACTTTAGTTTAGGGATTCATTCAATGTTATATTTTAGTAGTTTTATTATTATTGGTTTTCAACTTTGTATATTTTCTTTTTTTGCTAAAATATATTCATATCGTGTAAATTTAATTAATAAATTAGATAAAGTAACTAAGAAGATAATGAATATTTCAACAATTAAATATTTTTTTATAGGAAGTATCTTTGTTATTCTAGGGATTATTTTAACCATTATTTCTTTAGTATCTTGGAAGAATGTGAGTTTTGGAAATTTAGAACCAAATACTTTTATGCCTCAAGTAATATTAGCAACAACATCTTTAATAGTAGGAATTCAAATTATTTTTTCTGGATTCTTTGTTGGAGTTATGAATATAAAACAACAGTAAATAATAATTTATATTTGTTTGTTAACATAGATGAATTTTTTTTAAAAAGAGTTTTCAAAATAAGAAAAGTAATATATAATTATAATAACGAAGTAGTATGAAAGAAAACTTGGATGAATAAGAAAGTGAAAGTAAATGTATATGGAGAAAGAGAAAAAGATAAAAATACTTAGTATTTTAGCATTCGTGGGGGTTTTAAGTATAATGCTTGGAGTATCAGTTGCCTTTTTTAACTATACTCGTACAGGTACAGCAAATATTGTTAGAACAGGAAGAATTGTTTTTAATTCTAGTCAAGATGGTAGAATTAATTTAACCAATCTTTTTCCTATAAACACAGAAGAACCTGGAATAATGGATGATAGTACAAAAGTTGGTACAATAACTATTAATGTATCAGGTGATACAACTTATAATCAAGGTGTTGAATATTTAATTAGTGCAACAAATATAACTAATATAATAGGAACCGGTGATAACAAGAAAAAAATACCAATAAGTGTTATGACTACAGCAAGTGGAACACTAGGAACAAGTAATGATGATTATTTTGAAGAAAGATATACAACGGATAATCATATATATAGTTTATTAACAAAAGATGTTATCAATGAAAATGATAAAATAATGGTAGGTTATATTGCTCCCGGAGCAGAAGGAATAAACGGAAATATTACTATTAAAGCGTACTTGGATAGAGATAAAATAGCCATAAGCGATACCTATAATAGCATAGGGATTACTGATGAAATGGGTACAACTAAAGAATGGGCAAATGGAAGAACAGTATTTACAACACAAGAATGGAATGAATTTCAAAATACATCAATAACATTTCAAATAAAGGTAGAAGCTAATGAAGGTATTTGGGTTTCTGGGGTTTCAACATCAATTGATTGTTTTACATATCAAGAAAAGGACGATGGCATAGAAATAACTCATTATGATAATAGTTGTGGAACAGATGTAATAATTCCAAAAACAATAAATAATTTGCCTGTAAAGAAAATTTCTGGCTTTTATAATTCCAATATAAAAAGTGTAGTAATACCAGATAGTGTAACAGAAATAGGAAATAATGCTTTTTTATATAATAATTTAAACAGTATAGTAATACCAAATAGTGTAACAACAATAGGAAATCATGCTTTTGATAATAATCAGTTAACAAGTGTAGTAATATCAGATAGTGTAACGATAATAGAAGATGGAGCATTTTCTGAAAATCAATTGACAAGTATAGTAATACCAGATAGTGTAACAACAATAGGATTAAATGCTTTTACTGGTAATATGTTGAACACTATAACATTAGGAAAAAATGTGCGACAAATAGGCAAGTATGCCTTTGGTTATTATAGAGCAATTGGTTTGTATGAAGGAATTATTTCCTTGTCGAGCATTGAAAATAATTCAAATTCTTTATTTGATTGGGATTATATTTTTCTAGGAGAAACAGATCAAAGGGATATATTTGTTTTTGGCGAATATTCACTTGGAAATGTCACAGTTAGTATAACCGGTAATAATTCTTCAGCAGATTGTTTTACATTTTCTGAATTTACATTAATAGATTATGATGATAAAAAAACATCTTGTGGTACAGATGTAATAATTCCAAATAATGTAACAACGATAAAAAGTAATGCCCTTTCTGAAAAAAATTTAACAAGTGTAGTAATACCAGATAGTGTAACAACAATAGAAAGTGATGCTTTTAGTAATAATAAATTAACGGAGGTAGTAATACCAGATAGTGTAACAACGATAGGAAGTGATGCTTTTAGAAATAATAAATTAACAGAGGTAGTAATACCAGATAGTGTAACAGAAATAGGAGTACAAGCTTTTGTTTGTAACGATTTACATCAGGTAACAATTGGAAGAAATGTAACTACAATTGATTCAATGGCATTCTTTTTAGATGCAAAATATAATTCCAATATATCATTATCAAAAATTATAAATAAATCCAATAGAGCATTTGATTGGAAGAATATTCTTGAAGTTGGAGAGGGAACTCCATTTGTTACAGGAACATATACATATGGTACAGGAACAGTAGAGATTACTTCACAATAAAATAAAATTGAAATTAATGATGATGGATTAAGTGATAAATAATCTAATGAATATGGGATATGGCTATTTAACAAAAAGATTTATATACAAAATTATAAAACCAAAAAGTATTGATGTTGATTTAACCTATCCTTTTTCTTGGATTGTAGATATAAATATTATTATATTTTTAAATATGGAACAATTTTACAATCAAAAAGTAAAATGACTATCTATTAAGAGGAAAAAATAATTAATAAAAAGTACAAATATCTTTAAAGAACAAAAGCAATTTTGGTCTTTTTCTTTTCAAGAAAATGTAAAAGGGACTAGTATTTAAGAACAATTTGTTTTATAATGAAAGAGGTGAATAAAATGTATAGTAGAACATATAGTTTAGCATTCATTTTAGATAAAGATGGATGGTTAAAAGAAGATTTAATTGTTTCTAATTCCTTATATAAGTTAGATAATTATATTAAAAATAATTTTAATGGAAATAAGGATGTAAGAAAAACTTATGATGAAAAAATAAGTGATTTTTGTTTAAATAATATGAAATTAATTCAAGATGAAAACGAAAGAAATCATCATAATGCAACAGGAAGAATTGTCATTTTAGAAAATACTTATAAAGATGAAAGACTTTGTGACGTTAAACAAATTAAAGTTATTTATCATGGTAGTGAATTACCTTCAAGAAAGAAAAGTATTACTAAGATAAAAAAGAGTTTAGAAGATGATAATAAGTTAAGAGAATTATATTTAAGAAAAAATTACTTATTATCACAAAATGAATTGGAGTTAATAAGGCTTTATGATAAATTTCATAATCCTAAATATAAAAGTAGTGTGATAGGTTTTCTTACTAATCGTATTAAAGAAGAAAATGGAAAAAATGCTTACTATTATTGTCGTCATTTAACTAATTTATGTGATTTATTAGAAGATAAGAAAAAGAAGAAAGTTAAACTTACTAAAGTTAATAGTAGTAAAATAGAGGAAAATATGTCTTTACAAACAGATTTACCTTATCATCAAATGGATGATGAAGTAGAACAATTAAGTATGGATAAAGTATATAAGAAAGAAGGGATATAATGTATAAAATAATGGATGGAAATGAAGCATGTAGTTATGTTTCATATAATTTTACGGAAGTAGCGGGGATTTACCCAATAACACCAGCATCACCAATGGCTGAAAATGTTGATAAAGATGCTGCTGGAGGAAGACTTAATTTTTTTGGAACGAAAGTTAATGTTGTTGAGATGCAAAGTGAAGCGGGAGCTGCTGGTATGGTTCATGGAAGCCTACTTGCAGGTGCTCTTACAACAACTTATACCGCTTCACAGGGATTATTATTAATGATTCCTAATATGTATAAAATAGCCGGAGAAGGACTTCCTTTAGTTATTAATGTAGCATGTCGTAGTTTAGCAACTCATGCTTTATCAATTATGGGAGATCATCAAGATATGTATGCAACACGTATGACCGGATTTGGTATTTTAATGAATTCTAGTGTTCAAGATATTATGGATTTAACAAGTGTTGCTCATTTATCAGCGATATCAGGTCATGTTCCTTTTATGAATGCTTTTGATGGTTTTCGTACATCACATGAACTTGATAAAGTAGAGTTAATCGATTTAGATCGAGTAAAGAATTTAATTGATACTAAGGCATTAAATGAATTTCGAAATCATGGTATTAATTTAGATGATCCGCATACTTTTGGTACTAGTCAAATGGATGATGTGTATTTTCAAAATACGGAAGCAAGAAATACTTATTATGATAATTTACCAGATGTTGTTAATGATTATATGAAAAAGATTAATAAAATAACGGGAAGAAATTATCAACCATTTAATTATTATGGTGATTCAAAAGCAAAATATGTAATAGTTGCCATGGGAAGTGTTTGTGAAACTATTAAAGAAACTATTGATTATTTAATGAATGAAGAAGGTTTACCAATAGGTCTTATTGAAGTTCATTTATATCGTCCATTTAGTAGTAAATACCTATTAAATGTTTTACCAGAAACTGTAACTGATATTGCTGTTCTTGATAGAACTAAAGAGTTTGGCGCTAATGCACCACTTTATCTAGATGTTGTAAGTGTCTTAAAAGAACAAAATTTAAAGATTAATGTTTATGGTGGAAGATATGGTTTATCTAGTAAAGATACAACTCCATCGGATATTAAAAGTGTTTATGATATGTTAATGAGTAATAATAAAATTAATGGTTTTACAATATCAATTGTGGATGATGTAACCAATTTAAGTCTTCCAAAAAATGATTTTGTTATTCCAAGTACAAATTATGAAATGGTAATTATGGGATATGGATCAGATGGAATGGTATCTGCCTCTAAAGATATTATGAAAATAACGGGTACAGGTAGTGATGCTTTTGTCCAAGGATATTTTGAATATGATTCTAAAAAAAGTGGTGGTGTTACTAAAAGTCATTTAAGATTTGGAAAAGAACCAATTAGATCAACTTATTACGTAACTAATCCCAATACTATTGTTTTAACCAAAGAAAGTTATTTAGGTAAATATGATATTTTAAGTGGTATTCGAAATGGTGGAACGTTTATTCTTAATACAGTAAAATCTAAAAAAGAAGTTTTAGATATTTTAAGTAATCGAGAAAAGAATATCTTAAAAAGTCGTAATATTAACTTTTATATTATTGATGCTAATGCCATTGCTGAAGAAGTAGGTCTTCATAATAAGATTAGTTCTATTATGGAAGTATGTATCTTTAAAATTTGTAAGATAATTGATTTTGAATATGCTAAAGAAGAAATAAAAAAGAGTTTAACTAAAAAATTTCAAAATAAAGGTGGTAATGTCTTAGAAAAGAATTTAGTAGCCATTAGCAAATGTGTTGATAGTATTTATAAAGTAGAAATTGGTAATACATTATTTGATGAAGAAAAAGAATCTGACTTATCAATGTATGAATTAATTAATCGTCGTCATGGTAATGATTTACCAGTAAGTGCTTTTATGGATATGAAAGATGGAAGAACAAAACCTAGTTTAGCGAGTGAAGAAAAACGTTTCTCAAGTCCTATTGCGCCTTTCTGTAAAAAAGAAAATTGCATTATGTGTAATATGTGTTCCTTTGTTTGTCCTCATTCTGTTATAAGACCTTATTTATTATCCGAAGAAGAATATGAAGAAGCACCAGAATTTGTTAAAGAAAATTGTCAAGATGCCAATATTAAAGGAGAGAATTTAAAATTTATTATTGCGGCATCTATTCCTGATTGTACGGGATGTGGTTTATGTGAAAAAATATGTCCTGGTAAAAAAGGTGAGAAGGCTATTTCCATGACAGATGTAATTACTCTAAAACAAAATGGTATGATGGAAGCTCTTGATTACCTAGAAAAGCATGTTAAAGAAAAAGATGTCATGAGTAAAAATACTATTAAAGGTAGTCAATTTGTTGAACCTAAGTTTAAATTCCCAGGTGCATGTGCAGGATGTGGAGAAACACCTTATTTAAAACTTATGAGTCAATTATTTGGTAAATCATTAGTTGTTGCCAATGCTACTGGTTGTTCATCAATTTATTCAGCAAGTTTCCCAGCAACAGTTTATGCATCTCCTTGGGCTAATAGTTTATTTGAAGATAATGCTGAATTTGGTTTAGGTATGTATACTGCGGATTTAACTATTAAAAATCGTATTAAAGAAATCTTAAAAAGTAAAATTGCAGATGCTACTGATGATGAAATTGATTTATTCGAAAGATATGCATCCGATACGAATATCGCTAATAGTGAAGAATTATATAATTATGTTATGGAAAATCGTATCCCAGGATTATATGATTTAAGAAACTTTATTAAGAAAAAAACATTCTTCATTGTTGGTGGTGATGGTTGGGCTTATGATATTGGTTTTTCTGGAATCGATCATGTTTTAGCAAGTGGTGCTAATGTTAATATCTTAGTTTTAGATACCGAAGTATATAGTAATACTGGAGGACAAGCTTCTAAATCAACCCAAATTGGTGGAATTGCTAAGTTTGCTGCTAGTGGTAAAAAAGTTAATAAAAAAGATTTAACCAAAATTGCGCTTACTTATCCTGATGTTTATGTAGCAACTATAAGTTTAGGTGCTAATATGAATCAATCTATTAAAGCCATGAATGAAGCCGTTAATTATAATGGACCAAGTATTATTATTGCTTATGCTCCTTGTATTGCCCATGGTATTATTAAAGGTATGTCAAATTCGATTGATGAAGAAAAACTAGCAACCGAATCAGGCTATTTCCCATTATTTAGATATAATCCAGATACTAAGAAATTTACAATGGATTCAAAAGCCGATTTTTCTAAATATAGTGAATTTATTAATGGAGAAGATCGTTATCGTACTTTAAAACAAATTAATCCTGATATGTATAATGAATTACTTGAGGAAAATCAAAGTAATGCGGAAGCAAGATATAATTATTTTAAAGAAAAAGAAGAAGTTACCAAAGAGTAATTTCTTCTTTATTTTAGTTGTTTTTAATAATATTTTGGATTTCTTCGATAGGTAAATTAGATACTTTACTGATTATATCAATTGAAACATTGTTATTATGTAAATTAATAATCATATCGTTACGATTAGATATAATTCCTTTTTCGATACCATCATCATATCCTTCATCATATCCGTCATTTCTAGCATCACGATAAGCATCAATTTTTCTTAAATTTCTATCAATTCTTTCATCCCATACCATACGACAATACTCCTTATCATGTGAAAGACGTTCCATTTTATTATAATAATTAATAAGACTTTTTTCATTATCTACTATTTCTTTTAATTCTTTTTTACTTGTTCTCGTTAATAACTTATAAAAAACGTCTTTATCACCAAAACCATTGTAACACATATTCTGATAATTTGAAAGATTTATGTTTATTATTTTAACCAAAAAATCGTTTTTATATTTCTCTCGAATATCAGGATATGGATAGGTTAATTCTAGTTTTGGAGGAAAATTTTGGTTATTCATCCAATTAAGATTAACTAATATTCCTTGGATTTCTTTATCAATATAATTATCACCTTCAATATAAGAATTGTTAATTAAATTCATTAAATATAAAATATTTCTTAAATAATTACCATTAAAGTTATTATTAAGTTCAATATTATAAATATAGTTATCATAATAAACTACTAAATCAACAAATTTTTGTTTATCATCTTTAGCATTATTAGTAAGCCTTATATTACCAACACGTACTTTTCCATGAATCTTTTCAATATTACAATCTAATATTTTAGATACTATCCATTCGATGGTATCCATCTCATGTTCGTTAAATAAATCATGGAATACACGGTCATCTTTGACTTCTAAAATTTGATCATCACTTAAAATATAATTATTTTTTGTTATCATATACCTCCTTTAAAAATTACTAATTGGCCATTTAGCGGTTTCATCATATCAATGAAGAAAGATAATAGCAAATGAGTAATTTCTTAAAAGTAGGTAATAAATCAAAAAAATTAGTAGTAAAAAAGTACTTTTGAGATAGGTAATTATTATTAAAAATAATATTTTTATATGGTTTGAAAGTGTTTAAAATAGTTTAAAAAATTGTTTTTGTGAGAGTAGTTATTATAATAATAGTATTAAAAAGATAGTTTTCTAATGGTAAAAATAAATATTTCAATAAAAAAAATTATAAAATAATGAAATTATATAAAATTATAAAATAAACAAAATACGATATTTATATTGTATAATAAGGTATAATAAAAATATGTTATCTATTAGAACAACATACTTTTTTCTTCATTAATTGTCTTTCTTTTTTAACAAATTTATCAGCTTCTTTTCTTGGAAGATAATTTTCATTACGTGCTTTTTTTACCATAGTATCACTGATAATAATATTTTTTTGAGGCATATTTAAAGGTTTTAAATTAATAAATTTTCTACTACTTTGTTTTATAGTAACTAATTGATAACCAAATAGGGCATTGCCTCTTAAACTAAAATTTTTAACCATTCTTCCCTCCTTACAGAAAGATATTATATTTTATGAAAGAATAATTTGCAATATTCTTGACATTATTGTATATAAATAATATTTTTAAACATAATAATGTTGGAGGCGATTATGGAAGAAAAAGAAGATATTAATGCTCTTGATGAAATTCATAAAGGTGCATGTATGGGAATTGATGCAATAAGTTTTGTCCTTGATAAAGTAGAAGATGACAAATTAAAGAAAGAATTAGAGAAAGAAGAAAAAGACTATAATGCAATTAAAAAAAATATTGAGGATATTTATCCAAAATATAATGAAGGAAAACCACATGAAACCGGAGCTATGACAAAAGCTATGACTTGGTCTGGTATTGAAATGAAAACAATGACCGATAAAAGTAATAGTAAAATAGCGGAACTTCTATTACAAGGTGTTAATATGGGAATTATTGAAGGACGACGTATATTAAATAAAAAGAAAATTAATCAAGAAGTAGAAAGTATTGTATCAAACTATGTTACCATGCAAGAAAAAAGTATGGAATCATTAAAGAAATTTTTATAAAAGACTTTGGCTTTTGTCAAAGTCTTTGTCTTAATCTAGACATCTATTAGGTAGTTTGTTAAAATATTAAGTGGTGATTTTATGATCTATAAATTATTTGAATTAATTGGAAGAGATTATTTTTATGAAGGAAGAATGTATAATGCATATTATATATCACATATGAATACCGATTTTCAAAAACCATATTATTATCATTATTATGATGTAAGAGATGACCGTATGCGTAAGGTTATTCATAAAGTCGTTATTCAAAATAATGGAGAAACAATTTATGGCGTTAAATGTGATTGTGGAGAATTTAATCATAATGATATGTGTAAACATGTTGCAGGAGTTTTAGTTAATAATTACTATAGTATATCTCGTTATGAATATATTGATGAATTATTAATTGGTAGTCGTATTTTAGATAGTTTTAAGAATAATACTATAATAAATAATAAAATCAAAAGAAAAGTTAATATGGAAGTAGAACTTGTTTTTGATACTAATCCACTTTCTTTTAGATTACTTGTAGGAACTGATAAAATGTATGTTGTCACAAGTAGTAAGTTAAGTAATTTCTTATATGCTGTAAATAATAATAAAGAAATGTCTTTTGGTAAAAAGTTTACTTTTGATGGTTCTAATAACTATTTTGATGAAGAAGGAAGAAAAATAATTGATTTCTTACAAGGTTATCAAGATAATAATCGTTATTATACAGTTAATCCCTATTATTTATCGAAAAGAGAAATGATGAGTTTAATAAATATGTTAGGTAATAAAGATATAAAAATTAAAGATTATGGAACAGCCAAAGAAGTAATTCATGGTATGCCAACGAAGTATTATCTTGATAAAGAAGAGAACTATTCCTTAACAATTGATGACTATGATAACTATCATGTTTTATCTAGTGATAGTGAATTTATTTACTATAGAGGTAATTTGTATATTTTATCAAATGAAGAAGCCAGAATAATTAATATCTTAAGACAAAATGATATTGATAAAATATCTTTCGAGGAGAAAAGTCTTGATAGTTTTAAAAATGGTTTATTTAATAATATTAAAAAGAATATAACAATTAGTGAAAAGATTGATACTGTTAAATTACCAACTAAACCAGAAATTAATATGTATTTTGATATTAAAGATATTTTAAAATGTCGTCTTGAATTTGATTATAATGGGGAAGTTGTTAATTACTTTGATAAAGAGGGAAGTTTCAGAAGTATCGAAGATGAAATGATACCAGCGAATGAATTAGTAACAAGTGGATTTGAAGCCAAAAATAAATATTTTACTTTAGAAGATAGTGATAGTATTTATGATTTTATTCAAAATAATTTAGTAAGTTTTAATGATAAATATCATGTGTTTTTAGATAAAAAATTACAAAATACCAAGTTTTTAAATAAATTAAGTATTCAAAATAACTTCTCTATTGGACAAGATAATATTTTGTCTTATAAATTTAATATTAAAGAAATTAGTAATGATGAACTTGGTAATGTATTTAAAGCCTTAAGGTTAAAGAAAAAATATTATAAATTAAAAAATAATCAAATAGTTAACTTATTAGATGGTGAATTATCGGAACTTAATGATATTATGGAAAACTTAGATATTAAGGGTAGTGAGATGTTTGATGGGGAAGTAGTAGTACCTAAGTATCGTGCTATTTATATTGATAGTTTAAAAGATAAATATCATAATATCAAAACGAATAATTTATTTAATGATTTTATAACTAATTTTCGAAAATACCAAAATATTAATTTAAAACTTGATAAACAAGATAAAGAGATTCTTCGTGATTATCAAGTAGATGGTGTTAAATGGTTATATACAATTTATAAATGTAATTTAGGAGGTATTTTAGCGGATGAGATGGGATTAGGTAAAACACTACAGACAATTACTTTAATTAAACATATTTTAAAGGAGAAAAGTGATAGTAAAATCTTAATTGTTTCACCAACATCACTAGTTTATAATTGGAAAAAAGAATTTGATAAATTTGCATCACAACTTAAATATACAACAGTATCAGAAAGTAAAAGTAATCGATTAAAAGTTTTTGAAAATCAAGATAAGTATAATATTTTTATTACAAGTTATGGGCTTGTTTCTAATGATAATGATGAATATGAAAAAATGAATTTTGAGTTATGTATTATTGATGAAGGTCAAATGATTAAAAACTATAAAGCGAATATGACTCAAGAAGTTAAAAAGATTAAAGCAAACTGTAAAATAACCTTAACCGGAACCCCAATTGAAAACAATTTAACTGAACTTTGGAGTATTTTTGATTTTATTATGCCAGGATACTTAAATAATGTAACTAATTTTCATAGCAAATATAATGTTAATAATACTGATGAAGATAGTAAGAAAATTCTTCTTAATTTAAAAGAACAAATAAAACCCTTTATTTTAAGAAGAAAGAAAAGTGATGTTTTAAATAGTCTTCCGGATAAAATAGAAAATAATTTATATGTTGAATTACCTGAAAAACAAAAACTTTTATATGCTAAAGAAGTTAAAGAAACTAAACAGAAAATTGATGAATTAGTTGGTAGTGAAGGCTTTATGAAATCAAAGATAGAGATATTATCTTTACTTACAAGACTTCGTGAAATATGTATTGATCCTAATGTTGTTTATGAAAATTATCATGATACTGGAATAAAGATGGATACACTTTTGGATGTTGTTAAAGAAAATATTCTTAATAATCATAAAATGCTAATTTTCTCATCTTTTAAAAGAGTATTAGATAATGTGGAAACGATGTTAAAGAAAAATAATATTGATTCTTATATGATTGATGGTTCTGTTAAGAGTATGAAACGTCTTTCAATGGTGGAAGATTTTAATAAAGATAAAACACCATGTTTCTTGATTACTTTAAAAGCCGGAGGAACAGGACTTAACTTAGTTGGAGCGGATACCGTAATTCATCTTGATATTTGGTGGAATCCACAAGTAGAGAATCAAGCAACAGATAGAGCGCATCGTATTGGACAAACTAAGAATGTAACTGTAACAAAAATTATTTGTAAAGATACTATTGAAGAACATATTATGGAATTACAAGAGAAAAAGAAATTCTTATCAGATAACTTAATAGAAGATAACAATAATGTTAAGGCTATTAGTAAATTATCGGAAAATGATATTAAAAAACTTCTATCATTTAGTAATGAAGAAGTAGAGTAGGCATGAGTAATCATGCTTTTTTCTTCCTTAACAAAAAGATAAAGTATTTAATTAATTATTCTATTCTTGTTATAAGTATTTCAATAATTAATTTATTAATATGATAGTAGTGTTGTATGTGAAATGTAAATTTACCAAAAAATAAAAAATAATATTGACTTACTATATGTAAAAAAATATAATTTAATTATAAAGTAGAAAATAAAATAATAATTTGTTAAAAAGATGATAGTGAGGTATATATGGAACAAAGTAGTAAAAAGAAAAAAATATTAATTATAGTATTAGGGCTATTTATGTTGGTTAGTACCTTAGTAGGAGTATCAATTGCATTCTTTAATTATACAAGAACAGGTAGTTCTAATAGTATTGCCGTAGGAAATATCTATTTTAATAGTAATTATACAGCAGTAACTTTAAATAATGTCTTTCCGATTGATAAAGCGAATATTTTAACTGATACTAATAATGTTATGACAATTAATGTATCTATTCAAGGAAACACAAGTTATCCTGGTGGAATTGATTATAAGGTAACAGCTAGTAACGTAAGAATAACTACTAACGGAAAGAATATTCCCTTAAGTGTTAATGTAACAAGTAGTGATTTACCTAATAATTCAGTTACATTATATTCATATGAAGATGGAACAATCCTTCAAAATGACAGTGAATTTGCTGTAGGTCATATTCAATCAAACACTAATGTCAATGGAGTAATTACCTTAAGAGTTTATATTGATGGTGATAGAGTAGCTATAAGCGATACTTACGATGGAACAGAATCAGATAATATGGGTACAACAAGTGATTGGGTAAGAGGAAGAACAGTATTAACTACTACTGAGTGGAATGCTCTTCAGGCTACTCCAATCACCTTTAGTGTTAAAGTATTTGCTGATGAAGGAGTATATGATTCATCTGCTGTCGGCTATCTAACTTATAATAAAAACCAATTGTTAGGAAGTACACCATCACGTCAACCTCTTAAAGGAGATGGAACTGATACCATAACAGCATCACTTGATGTACCAAACTTTAGAGGATGGAGTACAACTCCAGATGGTGATGTAGAATACAAACTTGGTGATACTATTAACTTTAATAGTGATACCACCCTTTATGCGGTAGTAAAAGAACAAAAGGCACATGAATTTTTACAAGAGAGAAAAGCAACTCAAGCATCATGTATTTCGACAGCACCAAATAAATCATCATTTTATGGTGAAATTGATGCAGATGTCATCTATTATGCTGGTAATGATGAAAGTTGTTTAAAGAACTATGTTTGGTATTCCGGAAAACTATGGCGAATAGTAGCCATCTATCCTAATGGCATGATGAAGTTAGTAACCGAAAATAATATGACTACAATACAATTTGGTAGTACAGTAACCTTTGATGGCTCATGGATGGATCAATGGCTATCCCAAGAATTCTTACCAACATTATATAATAATACCAATATCGTTGTTCAAAACGCCGAATGGAATGTTAAAGAGACTACGGCAGATACAGACCCATATTTAGAAAGAGTAGCCAATGACACTATTAATAGAACAGTAGGCTTATTAAATGCCTTTGAATACAAAAAAAGTGGAACAAGTTCTGGTTACTTACAAATCGGTCAATGTTGGTGGCTAATAACACCTTATAGTTCCTCCCGTATGCGTGATGTGCTCAGCAATGGTGACTTGAACAATTACTCACCCTATTCCAACGCGTACGGCGTCCGTCCATCTATTTATCTAAAATCTAGCGCCACTTTTGATACTGAAAATTATGATGGAACAAGATTATCGCCATTTCACATTGTAGGGGATATTGTTGAAGGTCAAAAAGAAGAGCTTCTAAATACTAATAACCCAAATAGTTCCAACACTTCTGATACAACAAGAGGAAATTTTGGAAGTGATGTCTATTTTAATACGCAGTCTACTGATATGAAATACTGGGATAAATATTTAACCGATGAAAGTGGATGGTTAAGTACCATTTATTCAGGTGATAAGAACCTGCTAGTAAATGGAACATACTATTTAGGAATATATCCAGATAGTACGAACTATAAAGCGACGATATGTAAAAATACAGCCAGTGAACTTGAGACAACGACGATTAGTAATTGTACGAAATATGTAAGTAGTGATACTAATAAAACATATACTGGACTTGTGGGACTATTACGTGCAGGAGAAATGATGTCAGCACAACAATCAACATTAAATCACGTCAATAACTCTAACCACTATAAGACTATGTGGTTAATAACACCATTTTCTTCCTCCGGCGTGCGTCGCGTGAACGGCAATGGTCTCTTGAACTACGACTCGCCCAGTTCCTACGCGCTCGGCGTCCGACCATCTATCAATCTAAAATCTGAAACAAAGATTATTTCTGGTAGTGGTCATGTTGATGATCCGTATGAAGTTGGATAATAATAAAAAAACAAAATATGATTAGGTGTATAGTGTAGGTTTTATTTGTTCCTCCGATGTGCGTAACGTGAACAATAACGGCAATAATGGTAGCAACTCGCCCGGATCGAATGCGTACGGAGCCCTAGAGCTTATAAAAACTAATTAATTAGGCATTTTATGGTTAATTATAAAAAATTATAAACAAACTATATTCCTTGTACGTAGTACTAAAATATTAAATGGAGATGTTACAATTGGATATTCTGAAAGTAACTAGATACTCGCATTAAATTATATAAAATAATACTGTAAAGAAAATAGTTGACTTTATTAAATAATAATCATATAATTAAAGTGTAATTTAAATTTGTGATTTGGAGTAGTAACTATTGTTATAACTTTAAGAAAGTGATTGGTTGATGGGAAATCATAGTTAAATAGTAGTGAATGGACCACTGAGAGATTGTAGGAATAAAGTATTACAATACGGAGAGTCTTCCGTTATCAAGACAATGTATGATAGTACATAATTAATTGTAAAGAGTTGGCTCTTATTCTTTTGGAATAAGAGTTTTTTATTTTAAAGGAGATGATTTTTATGAAGAAAGATATTATATTAACAGGAGATCGTCCAACAGGACATCTTCATTTAGGACATTATGTTGGATCTCTTAAAAACAGAGTTAAATTACAAAATGAAGGTAATTATGATAAAATGTATGTCTTTATTGCTGATTGTCAAGCTTTAACAGACAACTATGATAATCCTGATAAAGTAAGAGAAAATTTAAGGGAAGTAGTTCTTGACTATTTAGCAGTAGGATTAGACCCAAAGAAAGTAATTATATTTGTTCAATCAATGATACCAGAACTTGCGGAATATACCTTTTATTTTATGAATTTAGTAACAGTTAGTAGATTAATGAGAAATCCTACGGTTAAACAAGAGATGATACAAAAAGGTATGGAAGAGTCTATACCATCAGGTTTTTTAAATTATCCTGTTTCTCAAGCTGCGGATATTACACTTTTTAATACAACTTTAGTACCAGCGGGAATTGATCAAGAACCAATGATTGAACAAACGAATGAAATTGTAAGAAAATTTAATAGTTTATATGGTGAAACACTTAATGAATGTCGCATACTTCTTCCTGATAATTCTATTTGTGCAAGACTACCTGGACTTGATGGTAATGCTAAAATGAGTAAGAGTTTAGGTAATTGTATTTACTTATCTGATAGCGAAGAAGAATTAAAAAAGAAAGTTATGAGTATGTATACAGATCCTAATCATATTAAAGTAGAAGATCCGGGATGCATAGAAGGAAATACTGTATTTACTTATTTAGATGCTTTTTGTAAGGATGAACATTTTCCTAAATATCTTTCTGAATATCAAAATCTTAATGAATTAAAAAGTCATTATCAACGTGGTGGTTTAGGTGATGTAAAAATAAAGAAATTTTTATTTAATATTTTAAATGAAGAATTAAAACCAATTAGAGAAAGAAGAGAAGAACTTTCTAAAAATATGGAATATATAGATAAAGTCTTAATTGAAGGAACAGAAAAGGCAAGAGAAGTTGCAAAAGAAAATATGAAAAAGTTTAAGAAAGCTTTAAGAATTGATTATTTTGATTAAGTTTTGTTTAAAACTATTGTAATATGTCCTCAAATCAAATGATTATCCTTTTGCTTATATGATTACTTTATAAATAATTTTATAGAAAAAGAATCACCTAACAAAAAATGTAACTTGTTAGGTGATTGACATAATTCATAACATATGATATTTGGTACTTTTCATTTGATATGATATAATAATCTCAAGTTGGTGATGATAGTGAGAGATAGTGTTGAGGATAGTTTAAAAAAGAAAAATTTTAAATTAAAAGATTGGAAAGATACCAAGAATTATTTAAAGAAAAGTTGGAAGTATGTTAAAAATGATAAAAAGACATTAATTTTAGTTATTGTTACTTCTTTATTATTTATGCCAATGAGTATTTTAAATCCGATTTTATCGGCTAGGATGTTACTGGATTTAAATGGAGAATTATATAGTGATTTACTAAAAGTAGCGGCTTTTATTTTTTTAGTGTTTTCTATTGAAGGATTATTGCGTTTTATATCACGGATTATTTATGAAAAATTTACTATTAAAATTAACTACGCTATTCAAAAAGATGTAATGAATGAAGTATTTAATTTAAGTACTAAATGTTATGATGAAAATGGAACGGGATTATTTATTGATAGATTAAGAAGTGATACTAGTAGTATTGTCAATGTATTTGATGATCTTGCCAATACTATAAGTGATTTATTAACTAATATTGGTGTATTTGTTGTTGTTTTTATGATAAATAAAATAATGCTTTTATTTTTTATTATCGCGGGTATTAAATCCATTATTTTTGAAAAAATAAGAACAACAAGGTATTATAATCGAAATGCTACTATACGTAAGGTCGAAGAAGATAATACTGGACTTATTAGTGAATTAATAAGAGGTGCTAGAGATATTAAAGTATTAAATGCTAATAATATTTTTATGAAAAAATTTGATGAAAGAATTAATAATGCTAATAATAAAAGGATTGAGTTAACGATTTATGATCGAAGATTTTGGATGATTGAAAACCTTTTTGATGAATTATTTAATTTTTTGTTTTTTGTTTTAGGAATATATTTAGTTTCAATAAATAATTTATTACCCGCTAATTTAGTTGTATTATATATGTATCGTGGAAGAATAAATTATGTCTTTAGTTACTTTAGTTATTTAATTGATCATATTAAATCATTTAATTTATCAGCAGGACGTGTTTTTGAAATTATGGAAGGAAAGAAATTTCCAAAAGAACATTTTGGTACTAAAGAATTAAAGAAAATCCATGGTGATTTCAAGTTTTCTGATGTTCATTTTGGATACAAAGAAGATAAAGAAATATTACATGGAATTAGTTTTGAAGTGAAAGCTAATACGACAGTTGCTTTTGTAGGACGTAGTGGTAGTGGTAAAACAACGGTATTCTCACTTTTAGATAAATTATATGATGTTGAAGATGGTCATATTTTTATTGATGGTGTTGATATTAATTCTTTAACTAAAAACTCTTTAAGAAATAATATTTCTATGATAACCCAAAATCCTTATATTTTTAATTTATCGATTAAAGATAATTTAATGTTAGTAAAAGATAATATAAGTATGGATGAAATAATAAAAGCATGTAAAACAGCTCAACTACATGATTTTATTATGAGTCTTCCTGATGGATATGATACTATTGTTGGTGAAGGTGGTGTTACATTATCTGGAGGAGAACGTCAAAGACTTGCCATAGCAAGAGCTTTAATTAAAAAAACAGAAATAATTTTATTTGATGAAGCCACTAGTGCTCTTGATAATGAAACACAAGAAAAAATTCAAAAAGCCATTTATAATTTAAAAGGAACGTATACTATTTTAATTATTGCTCATCGTTTATCTACAATTGTTAATAGTGATAAAATAATTATGATTGATAAAGGAAAGATTATTGCGGAAGGGACGCATGATAAATTAATGAAAACTTCAAAAGAATATCAAAAACTATATAAAGCCGATATTATTAATAAATAGAAATGGTTTTATTTGACATTTTTAGACACTTATGATATAATATACACGAATTTTGGGGGGATAAGTTAGATGACGATACTAATTTTATTAAAAGTTATTAAAATAATTAAAAAAGGGAGAAATGGTTAATTATGAAATTTGAAAGATTAAAAAATTTGTTTAAAAGAAATAAAAAGGAAATAAATGAAATTGATAATAATGAAAAATTATCAATAGATGTTAAAGAAGATCGTAAAAAGATTTTATCTAAACAAAATGAAGTTATTAATAAATATAATGATGTTTATACAACTAATAATGAAAAGATTGAAAAAAACTTAGAGGAAATTCATGATGCTTCAGATAACAATAAAATTCTTTTAAATAATGAAATTATTGAATTACAAAAAGAAATGAAAGAACAAGAATTAAATGTTAAAAGAGAAATGCAAGGTAAGAAAAAGAATATTATTAGTGCTTATTTTGGACAAATAGATAAACGTATTAATAATTATTTGTTTAAGAAAAGTAAATTAGGAACTTTTTTATGGAATAATTATAGTAATTTAGTAAACAATCGTTATAATGACTTAAATAAATATCTTACTATTAATATAGGAGTTATCTTGATTTTAGTTGGTTTAGGAGTATTTACATCACTTCCATCATTTTTAACAATTGGACTTGGTTCTTTAGTAGGTGGAGTAACAACTGTCAATACAATTTCAACTTTATATAATAAGGAAAAATTTGGTGGTCCTTTGTTAAAGAGATTTAAAACTATTTTTAAAGGAAACCGTAAAGAAGTTATTGAAACGAGTAAATATGCCTATGAAAAAGCCAGAATTTTAACAGATGATGGTATTGAAATAGAGAATATTGATGAAATACGTGAATTTATTGAAATGCCAAAAGAAGAAGAAACTTTTGAAGAAGAAATAGCGAAAGATAAAGAAGAAGTTGAAGTTAATACAAGAAAACAAGATAACGAAGATAATTTAGAACCATATCATTTAGAAGAAAATGATGAAGATATGAATGTACAAAAAGATAATGAAGTACCACAAAAAGATTTTCTAAAAGAAAATATTAGTTTAGGTATTCAATTAAGTGATAATGATTTAAGTTATTTACAAGCATATAGTAAAATAAGAAAAAGTAATGATAATAATGATAGAATTGATGCATATAGTAAGTTAGCAACAACTTATGGAAAGAATACTAAAAAGAAAAAAGATACTGATATTGAAAAATTAAATTATTATTCAAGAAGATTAAAAGCATTATCTGAATATGGAAGAAAAATTCATGAAGGAACAGCATCAAAAGAAGAACAAGAATTATATTTAGCTCTTTTATATAACTTAGGTAAAGATTTTAATGAAGATGATGTAATGGATTATTTATCTGATGTCTATGAAGCAGAAAAACAAAAATCTTTAAGAAAAGTTAGTTAGTAATTGACAACATAAAAAGAAAATTATAAAATTAAGGTATGGTAGGTGTAAGGGTATGAATTTAGAAGAACTACAAAAAATAATTAATGAAAATAACCAAGAATTAGAAATACTTAATAGTTTAGTTAGTGAAGAAACAGATGAAGAGGCAAAAGATGTTAAAGAATCAACTGATGTTGATGAAATATTTGCTGAAATAAAAAAACTAAATCCTGGTGTTTATTTAGAATTAGATGATGCTGGAAAAGCAAATAGAGGTATTGCATCTTCAGTACCAGGAAATCGACTTAATTTACCAGAAGGATTTGAATACAATGATAAAAATGGTATAACTAATAAACATGATACAGAAAGTGGGGCATATGCATCTATTAGCGTAAGACCACTTGAGAAAGCTAAACGTGATAGAATTCAAGAATATAATGGTATATCAAGGGAAGCCTTAAAGGATAGAAAAGCCTTTTTAGATGATCAAAATGGAAAATTGAATGCTTTTAAAACAAATGCTGAAAAGAAAGTATCTGAAATAAGAGAATTAAATGATAAAATAAAAAATGAAAAAGATGCTAAAAAAAGAAAAGAATTTTCTAAAGAGTTAAAGCAAAGGAAAGATGAACTTAATATTGAAAAGCAAAATGTTGTAAATAATTCACAAGGTAAAACGAAAGAAGTTATAAGTAATTATTTTGGTCAAATTGATAAAAGAATTCACAATTTATTATATCGTGATAATAAAGTTGGGAACACTTTATGGAAATGGCATTGTGGATTAACTAATTGGCGTTATAACCATGTTATACTTTACCCTATTGCAGGTATAGTAGCAACGGCTGGAGTATTTATTGCGGCATCAGCTATTATGCCAGCAGCTTATCCTGCTATTTATGCTTTAACTGGTGTTGTTGGTACTAATTTTATTGCTAAAACAGTAGCATCAGCGTTTAATATTATAAAATATCATGATATGCCAAAATTAGTTCAACACAAAAATATTCGAAAAGGAAGTTTCCTTGAAAATATTAATAATGCTCTTCTAGAAAGAAGAAAAACGAAAAATGCTAATAGAAATATTAGAATTAATAAGAAATTACTAAGAAAAGGCGATAATGGAAAGAATTTACCTGCTGTAACTAATTCTGATGAAGAAAGAATCTTTAATGATTATCGCAATAAATTAAATAATTGTGATGTTGATTCATTAACAATTGATAGTTTAACTGATGATAAAGCAAGAGAATTAAATGAAATTGTTTCAGCATTATCATCAAATAAAGAAAAACTTACTCCAGAAGAAGCAGAAAAATTAAATAAACTATCATCATTATTAACAAATTATTTTAATAAAGAAAATACTGAAAATAATGAAGAGAACAAAAAAATATCAAAATATTCTCCGGTAGTACAAAAATTTGTTGATGGAGTTGAGGGACTTGATTTAAATAATCTTGATCCAGAAGAAGTAAGTAATTTATATAATCAATATAATAAAATGACTGATAGTCAAAAAAATGAAATAAGAGATGCTGCACTTATGGCTAAACTAGGTAAAGCTATTAAAAAATTAAGAGATAATGGTACTTCATTAAATTCTTCAAATAATAATACTGAAGTATCTGAATTAAATGAATTAATAAAAAGAGTTGATTTAGAAAAAATCCAATCATTCTTAGGAAAAGGTTCATTAAAGAATTTAAATGATGAAAAGAAACAAGCATTATATAGAATTCATGATGAATTAGTTGATGTTCGAAGAATTATGGATATTATCTCATCTGGAAAAATCAATGAAGCTTTATTAAGTGGTGAAAATAGTTTAAAATTACATGATATTATTAATTTATTTGGTAAAAATAACAGTAAAGTTAATAATGTTTTGCCTAATAAAGTAGAAGTAGTATTGTATGAAATTGTTGACAGAACAGGACGTACTTTTGCTGGATATTCTGCTGTTTGTAATTTCTTTAAAGATGAAGATAAATTTTATGAAAGAACGATGTTTGTAGAAAATGATAATAGAAAAGTAATTGAAAATAAACTTCAACAATTATATGGATTTACCGGTGAAATTTATATAAGAAAAGCTAAAAAAGATGATTATACAGAAGATTATAATGACTTAAATTCAGGTTTTAGTAGATAAAAGGCAAATAATGTTTGCCTTTTTTACATTTTCGTAGTAAAATAAAGAAGTTTAAATTTATGTATAAAAAATTTCATTTTTATGATATAATTAAATTATCGTAAAATCTAATGTTTTGGTTGAATAAATATGAGGTGAGTTTATGGGATTATTATATAGAATTCTAACGGAACTAATTAGAATGGTATTCTTTGTTGTAACCCAAATTTTAGTTTTGATAGGGAATTTATCTAAATATAAACTTTTTAATGAAATAGATATTATTAAAGACTTTACTAATAGAGTTTATATCATTATTGGTGTTTTAATGTTATTCAAATTAGTTATTTCGGCAGTACAATATTTAGTTAATCCTGATTCTTTAGAAGATAAAAGTAAAGGTTTAAGTGCATTACTTCAAAGAATTGTTATTTCAGTAGGTTTATTAGTTTTTGTTCCAGCCATTTTTCAATTTGCAATTAAAGTTGAAGATATTGTTGTTGAACAAATACCTAATATTGTCTTTGGCAATAGAACGGATGTTCCAAAAAATTCTAATGGTGAACTTGATTTTGAATCATCGGCAGATGCAATAGCCTATAACGTTATTTCAGGTTTTTTAGTACCTAATACCGGTGTAAATCCATCTACAACGATAAACCAAAATAGTTTTAAAATTTTAAATATAACGGATATATTAAATAATGGATGTAAAGATGGTCCTATTGCTTTAGTTTCTGGTGAAGGGTGTCCTTATCAACTGGGATATTTAGCCTTATTAATTCCAATTGGAATTTATTTAGTTGTTTTATTTGGCAGTTTGGCTTTTGAAATTGGAGAAAGGACGATTAAGTTTGGTGTTATTCAGATATTATCGCCAGTACCTATTGTTAACTATATATCTGATGAAAAGAAATTAGGTGAATGGTCAAAGACTGCTATTCAAGTATATACAGATTTATTTATTAAAGTTTTTGTTATTTATTTTGTAATTGAAATCATTATCTTGTTTTTACATTCATTTGCAACTAATAATCAATTTCAAGGTTTTGAAGCAATAATGGTTAAAATTGCTGTTATTATTGCTCTTTGTTTGTTTGCAAAGAAGGCTCCTAAATTTATTTGTGATTTATTAGGTATTAAAGGTGCTGATGAAAGCATTGGAAATATGTTTAAACGTGCTAGCGGAATGCTTGGGGCAGCATCATCAATACCTGGTAGATTATATGCTGCAAGACAAAACGAAAAAAATGAAATTGCTAAAAAATATGGTGGAGGTAAAGCTTGGGCTCGAATGTCACGTGATGAGAAAAATACAGCATTAAAAAAGGCAGCTGCTGATGGTTATACAAAACGTAAGGCATGGAGTAGAGCAATAGGATCTGCTGGTTCTGGATTTGCTCATGGTATGTTTGAAAGTGTCGCACATAACAAAGGGTATAAAGAAACCAGAAGTACTGCAAGGAGTGCTGCTGATAGAAGTTATGATTTATCAGGAGAATTACAAAATAATAATGTAAAACGTACTGACTATATGAGAGAAGTATTTAATAGGAGAATGGGTATAAAGTCTAATTTGGATACAATGAATTCCGAAATTGAAGCATCCAAGAATGCCAGCGATAAATCAAAAGCAGCTTTGGATTATGTACACAATAATATTTCAGTTAAATTTGGTGGTGTTAAATTTACTGATGATATGATGACAGATACTAAATTCTTGGAGAAACTTCAAGTACAACCAGGACAAAACAGGTATAATTTTTCTGGTGGATTATCAATTGATTTAACTCAAATGGGAAAATCTGGTTCAAGGACAATTGCTGGGGTTTTAAATGATTTGACAAAAGTA
Source organism: uncultured Erysipelotrichaceae bacterium (assembly GCA_902801795.1). Classification (GTDB taxonomy): domain Bacteria; phylum Bacillota_I; class Bacilli_A; order RF39; family UBA660; genus RUG12783. The sequence continues at coordinate 21,479 of CADCJQ010000009.1, read as the reverse complement.
ATTGAAAATAAAAATGGGGCTTTTTCTGGTGAAGATACAGCTTTAGCAAGTAGGCTTCTTGATAAACTACAGGGTGAAGCAGATAAGTATATCATCAATTCTACAAAAGCAATTGAGTCTAATCCTTCAATGTATGATGCAGTATATAAGGAACTAGGTTTTGATAAAGAAACAAATCCTGCATTTGGTAGAATGATACAAGAAGCACTAGAAGCCAATATTATGCATAGTGCTGATACAATATTTGGACGTGATGTAATGCAAGTAGCAAGAGATAAAGGAATGCTTGATGGTAATGGTAATGTATTACCTAATAAAATTGGTGAATGGCTTAATCTTAATAAGAAAATGGGACAAGAGGCACAAACGTCTAGTATTGAGGCTAAAGGGCACGAAGGTGCTGCTGCTACTGTTAAATCTATTGCAGATAAATATGATAAAAAATCATCATAATAGGAGAGTGATATTATTTGAATAATCAATATTTAATACCTGCTAATACTAAACGAGGACAACTTTGGTTAAGTATGTTTCGTCCAGTTGATGCAGCGATATTACTGACTGGGGTTTTGGTTACATTTGTTTTGTTTTTGGTATTTAATAGTATGAATGCACCAACGATATTGATGATTCTATCAGTCTTTCCTGGTTTGGTTTGTGCTATTCTTGTATGGCCAATACCAAATTATCATAATGTTTTGGTAGCAATTCAAGAAATGATTAGTTTTTATACTAACAACAGAAATTATAAATGGAGAGGATGGTGTGCGGAATATGAATCCAAACGCAATGGGTAGACCTCCTGTACAAGGTGGAAGACCAGTTCAGAAACCACAAAATGTTAAGAAACCTCCAGTGAATAATAATAGTGCTTTTACAGAAAATTGGGTTAGGATAAGATCAATTAAAAATGGAATTATTACTTTACCTAATAAGGATATGGTAACAGGTGTTAAAGTTGAGCCAAGAAATATCTTTATTCTTGATCAAATTCAACAAGAAAATATTTTAAATGCCTTAAGAAATTGTTATAATACTTTTAACTTTGAATTTTGGCTTATTGCTGCTGATCGCCCTGTTGATATTTCTGTTTATACATCACAACTTGAGTTAATGCTTAATGAACAACTTACTCCAGCTCGTCGTAAAATGATTATGCAAGATTTGGAAAAAGCGGATATGTTTATTAATAATCAGGTTGTTGATACGGAATATTATGTATTGTTTAAAGAAAGTAATATGGATAGATTACAAGATAAAATGCGAGCAATAATTAATGGCTTTGCAAGTTGTAGTTTACTTGCTACACCAACCAGTGATGATGATTTAAGAATTATTATAGATAATTTCTTAAATGGTGGTGTAAGGCATGATTTTGGAACGGTGGTGGTTCGATGAGTATCTTTTCTTCAGAAATAGCACCAAAGGGATTACAGTTTAATCCAAGTGATTTTGTTATAAGTGACAAATATGCAACAATTATGACTGTTGTTTCTTATCCGAAATTTATTAGTCCAGGATATTTATCAGGACTTACTAATATGTCTGGTATTAAAGTTGTTATTAAACATATTCCTGTACCATTTAGTGTACTAAGAAAAATGATTGATAAACAAGTAGCAGATTATCGTGATCGTTATGAAAAAGAAAAAGATAAAATAATGCAAGAAAGACTTCGTCAAGATTATGAATCACTAGAGAGTTTTATTCAAAATATTGCAGCTAATCAAGATATGATATTTGATTTTCAACTACATGTTATGATTACTGCTAATACAAGAGAAGAACTTGAAAATAGAAAAACGAATGTTAAAAATTATCTTGATTCTATGGAATTACGTGCTGTTAGTTTAAGATTTGAACAAGAAACTTTACTTAAATCGATTTTACCAATCTTTCCTAAACAAAAAATTGAAGAAAGAATTGGTGTACCTATTCCAACATATACTATTGCAGCAATGTATCCTTTCGTTTTTGATTCGATAAAAGACCCAGGATTAGCCAATTTAATTGGTGTTGATTTCTCTGGTGGTGTTATCTTATTTAATCAATTTTTATATAAAATACGTAAAGAAAATAACCGAAATAATGCTAATTTAGTTATACTTGGTGGTTCTGGTAGTGGTAAAAGTACGGCTGCTAAATTATTACTTCGTGGACACATTAGAAATAATTGTCAAATAGTAGCGATAGATCCAGAAAACGAACTTGAAGATATGTGTATGCTTTATGGAGGGGATTCTATTGACCTTGGTAAAGGTGGCAGTTATGGCTTAATTAACCCTTTTGAAATCGTAATGGATGCTGACGAAGAAGACATAAAAAATGGTATTGGTTATACTGTTTTAACTCGTACATTACAATTTTTAAAAGCCTTTATGAGATATTATTATCCTGATATTGAAGAAGATGTTTTAACATTATTTAGTGAAGTTGTTCAAGATACATATCATCGTTTTGGAATTAATTTTGCGAGTGATTTTACAAATAAAAAAAGTGAAGAATTTCCAACATTCAGTGATGTTTATGCAACCGTTCGTGGAAGACTTACAGCAACAACTGAGAAAACTCATGAACGTGATGTCTTAGAGCGTCTTGAACTTAAGGTTCGTCCATTTGTACGTGAACTTAAATATTATTTTGATGGTCATACTTCCATTCCAGGTAATAGTGAATTTATTGTTTTTAATATAAAAGAATTAATGAATGCTGATGAAAATATTAAGAATGCTTTATTCTTTAACGTATTAAAGTATGCTTGGGGATTATGTCTTGACAGACGTCGTGATACGATATTAATGGTTGATGAAGCTCATGTACTTTTATCTGGAAATAATATTTTAGGTGCTGATTTCCTTGCTCAAGTTCAACGTCGAGCAAGAAAATATAATACAGGAACTATAATTATTACACAACAACCTAGTGATTTCTCTAATCCTTCAGTTATTACTCAAGGAAAGGCAATTTTTGGTAATGCATCATATTATTTGATTATGCAACTTAATAAACAGTCAGTAGAGGATTTAGCAAAGTTAGTTGATTTAAATGATAATGAAATAGATAGTATAAAAAGATATTCCCAAGGTCAAGCATTATTTGTATGTGGTAATAAACGTATGCAAATAGATGTTATAGTTACTCAAGATGAACTAGATAGTTTTGGATCTGGTGGAGGATTATAAAATAAAAGACCTTTTAAGGTCTTTTATTAAAATAAGGAGGTAAATCGTGAATAATAATAGTAGATTTGATGGTAAAAATGATTTACCTTCAAATAAAGGAAATCATATTCCTAATAGATTAAATCAAATATCACATGGACAAAATCTATATAGTGGTAATAAAAATCAAGAACTTAATAAAATTAATAATCGTAAAACAACAACCAATAATGCTTCTTTGAAAAATAAAGTTGCAAGTAATAAACAAAAAAATCGTGGATTATTTTCGCGTTTTAAAAATAATGCTAGTAATATTGCCGCTGATAATAATAGTTCTGAAGAACAAGATAATAATACGGAAACTACAGTTGATGATGTTATTGAAAAGGCTAAAAAAGTAAAAAAATTATTTAGTATTTTTGGTATTATTGGAGCAATTTTACCTATATTATTTATTGTTTTAATTTTGATTATTGTAGTAAGTGCTGTTCAAACTTATGTACCTTTTTTAGGACCAATGCTTTTTAATGAAAATAACAATGAAAACGCTAGTAGTGAAGAAAAAGAATATTATCGTCATCTTAATGATTTAGTTGCTAATTATCAAGAAAGTTGTCATGGAGAACAAGTAAACAAAAATTTAATTCATTCAGTTATCATATATTACTATTATAAAACAGGGGATGAATATGATTATAGTGCCATGACTACGATGCTTGATAATATCTTTGTTGATTTACCAAGTTCTTGTGGTGCAGATTATACGGTTAATGGTAATTTCTTTAATAATTTAAGTAATGATACGGTATTTGAAAAATATTATAGTAGAGTAGCAAGAGAAGAAAATACAACATATGTTGAAATACTTAAGGAAATATTTGAATTAAGTGAAAATCTTAATGTAGATGAAGATATGTCTGCAGAATATTTTGTTGCGGAAGATGCCACTGTTACAACTAATGATGATAACAATAATGTTTCCTTTAAACAATACTTATCTGGCTCTGTTTATGCCAATATTTCTAATAATGATCTATCGAATACGGAAAAAATTAAAGCATTATCCATTGCATCAACTAGTAATGTTTTAGCGAAAAATAATATTTCTTTAAGCACTGGAGCGATTTCGTTAACTGATACTACCGGAATTGAATATTGTAGTTTAAGTGATGGCTGTAGTTATGATAATAATAAAGAACTAGTTTCAGGTAGTAATAATATTAGTAATGGTAATAATACCTTTAATAATGGGGGATATTATTACAAAGTACCTTTGGATACAACGGTGCAAAATAATATTAATAAGGCTGTTGATAATATCTATGGTTATGTGTTAGTAGATAATAGTGGAAAATATGTTTCTGTTGATTTAGATAAATTAAATACAGTAAGTGGTTCAACATATCAAGAAATGATAAAAAATGCATATGGTAATGTAACAATAAAAAATATTCGTGAAAATACTTATATTTCTGGTGTTAATTTTGGTAATGAAAAAGTGTTAACAGATGTTATTTTCTATGATCAAAAAGATTATAATAATGTACCTTTTTGTGGATTGAAACATTCTATTGGAGAATATGGATGTGGTATTACCGCAATGGCGATGGTATTGTCAACCTATGAAAAGAATAATAAATACGATCCTGTTTATACAATGAATCAAGCATATAAATGGGGACAATGTGGTTCTGGAGTATCAGGTACAGCGATAGCATATTATAAGAAGCAAGCTAATGCCATGGGCTATCATTACTTAAATGTTGGTAAAAGAAGTACTAGTGATAAGAATTTAGTTTTATCACATTTAAGTCAAGGACATTTAATAGTTTATCATGTCTTAGGACCAAATATCTTTACAGGTGGTGGACATTATATGGTATTATCAGGTGTTGATCCAGAAACAGGAAAAGTTTATGTTAATGATCCCAACAATAAGAGTAACAAAAACAATAAAAGTAGAAAATCGGGTAATGGTTGGTATAGTTTTAATGATGTAATTATTCCAGCAGGTCATTCTGGGAATAAACCATTTCATATTATTTGGAAGGATTAATCTATGAAAAAAATTGTGATATTAGTTAGTTTATTAGTTTTATTAACAGGATGTAGTGTTAATTATCATGTTGAAATAAAAGATGATTTGAAAGTAATGGAAACTGCTTTTTTAGAAGGTAATGATGAATTATATAATTCACATTATCGAACTACTAAAGTTAAAGTTCTTGAGGAATTATTAGATATTTATGATAATGAATTAAAAGAAAATAATTATCAAACGGAAGTTGTAAAAAATGAAAATCCATATGTAAAAATTGAAAGAGAATATCAAGATATTCAAGAATATTTAAATAATTCTAAACTATTTAATAATTATTTTGATAAAATAAACTATACAAAAGAAGGAAAAATTGTTAAAATAGAAACAGAAGGATTTAATCCAAATGAAGAAGAAAATCCTGATAGATTTTATGTGGAAAATTTAGATATAGCGATAAAAAGTGCATATAAAGTAGTTGATAGTAATGCTACTGAAATAGATAAAAAAACAAATACATATCATTTTATCATGAAGGCTGATGATGAAGATTTTAAGATAATGTTAGAACTAGATACATCAAGTAAGTTTATTGCTAATTTTGATATATATATTATTTTATTTGGTATTTTAATTTTAACAATAGGAGCTTGGATTTTTGTTTTTGTTAATAAGAAAAAGAATAGTTAAATATATGTTTGATATGAAAGGGTGATTTATGTGAAACTTAAAATGCGTTTTCAAAAAGAAGATATGACAAAGTTTGGAATATACGCTGGTGTTTTATTTCTTTTAATTTGTATATTAGAATCAAATGTAATATCTTTCGCTAATGATGGTACATTTGTAGGTCTTAATTTTTTTATAGCATTGTCAAGTGATTATATTCTTACAACATTTGTTGTTTTTCTAATAGCCTTATTTGGATTAGTTGCTAGTACTAGTAGTAAATTCTTTTCTTTTGAAAAAGGATTTGGGTTTACTACGGAAAAAAAATTAGATGGTTATAGTAATTGGTGTGATGCCAAGACAATGAAAAAAGAATTAACTCCAGTTCTTGCCTCAAGCCTAAAAGCAGAAGCAGGTGGAATACCTTTAATTAATGATGGAAAAACATTATGGGTTGATAATGGTGAATATCATAATTTAATTATTGGTTCAACAGGTTCTGGTAAAACTCAGACAGTAATTTTCCCAATGGTTCAATCTTTGGCAAAACATGGGGAATCTATGGTTATTACCGATCCTAAGGGAGAAATATTTGAAGAAACTTCCGAAATGCTTCGAAGAAAAGGATATAATATAATTTTACTTAATTTCCGTAATCCAGCGCATGGAAATGCATGGAATCCTTTGACGTTACCATATCGTTTATGGAAAAGTGGTAATCAAGATAAAGCCATCGAGTTATTGGATGACTTAGCTTTAAATATTTTGTATGATGAAAGTAATAAAAATGCTGACCCATTCTGGGAAAAAACATCTGCTGGATATTTTGCTGGATTAGCTCTTGGAATGTTTGAAGATGCCGAAGAAGAAGAAATTAACATTAATAGTATTAGTTTAATGACAACTGTTGGTGAAGATAAATTTCGTGGAAGTAGTACATATATTAAAGAATATTTTAATTCGAAAGATCCATCAGGTGCTGCTTATATTAATGCTTCTAGTACCATTCTTTCACCAAGCGATACTAAAGGAAGTATTTTAGCAGTATTTAAAGAAAAAATTAAACTTTTTGCAACACGTGCCAATCTTTCAGAAATGTTATCACATAGTGATTTTAATATTGAAGATATAGGACTTAAAAAATCAGCCTTATTTATTGTTATTCAAGATGAAAAGAAAACATATCACTCTTTAGCAACAATTCTTGTAAAACAAATATATGAAACACTAATTGACGTTGCACAAGCACATAATGGTAAGTTACCTGTTAGAACTAATTTCTTATTAGATGAGTTTGCTAATATGCCACCATTAAAAGATGTTACCACAATGATTACAGCGGCTCGTAGTAGAGCGATGCGTTTCACTTTGATTATTCAAAATTTTGCTCAATTAAATGAAGTATATGGTGAACAACAAGCAGAAACAATAAAAGGAAATTGTGGAAATTTAATATATTTATTAAGTACAGAATTAAAAGCTCTTGAAGAAATAAGTAAATTGTGTGGTGAAGTAAAATCGAAAAAAGATGATAAAACAGTTTCAACCCCATTAGTAACTATTACTGATTTGCAAAAATTAAGTAAATTTGAAGTAATTATAAGACGTGTTAGATTAGCACCTTTTAAAACGAAACTAACACCTAATTATAAAATGAATTGGGGTAGGAAATATCCTGTTGCCTCTATAAACGATATACCATCACGTGAGATAAGAGAAGTTAAGACATTTAATGTTAAGCAATTTGTTGATGAAAAATTAAAGAAAAATAAAGATAATCTTTTAGACTTTGCTGGTGGTGGAGGAGGTCTTCCTTTCTTTGGTAGCATGCCAAATGCTAATCCGTTTATGGATAATATATTAGATAAACCTAAACCAAGTATGGATTCAAGTGATAAATCTTTTGATGTTGATGATATTGTTAAGAAAATAGATGCAAAGATTGCGGAACTTGAAAAAGAAGAACAAGAAGAAAAAATGAAAAATCAAAGTAATAATGATTTTAACATGAACACTATTATTAATTCTCCAAATATGCAACAAGAAAATAATAATAATTTAAATAGTATTATTAATGGATTAAATAATAATAGTATAAATACGAATATTAATAATGGAAATAATATGAATATAGGTATAAACAATATAAAAGATGCAAATAAAGTTTCTCAACCTAAAAAAACAATTGAATTAGATGATGATGATTATTTTGATGATTTCTTTGATGAATAACTATGAAAATAGTTATTTTTTCTTTAATTTAATTTGTCCACGAAAAAAAATATAATTTTTTTAAAAAAAGTATTGCATTTTTATTTTTTTTGTCATATAATAATAATGTCTTGAAGATAGGAAGAAAAAAATAGACATTTTACTTAATTTATTTGTTTGATTCATTTATTTGAATCCGTAGTTCCTAGTTGAACTACTTAGGTATCATATTTGATATCCTTTAAGTGATTTTATCACTTTATAGCCTTGTTGCTATTTGCTCCATTTTATTTTAGGAGCTGTATCAGTTATTACTGGTACTGTAAAATGCTATTGATATCCTGTTTATGGGTAAGAAAAACCAAATGCTTTTGGTAATTATCGCCTCAGGACAGAACAATTGTTTGTGAGAAAGTAAAACTCAAATGATAAGATGTTGTAGTAAATACTGATAATATTTATTTAAATTCATATTAGGTATTAATGCTAATATGAATGGTACAACTTTTTCTAAACTCGAAGTGATGTTCTTTATCAGAGAATATCATTTTTTGTTTGTTTTAATTATTGTTTTGTAGTATAATTTTATTTGGTGATAAATGTGATTGATTTACAAGAATTAAATTATAAAGACAAAATTATAATTGATAAAAATATTTTAATTCCTAAGAAAATCTATGAAAATAGCGATATTATTGATTTGAAAGATATTCATGTTAATGGTGAAATAACATGTGATTTAGAATATAATTATGTTATTAATTTTAATGTCAAAGGAACAATGATTTTACATGATAGTGTTACTTACGAAGAAAGACCATATGATTTTGAAACAAAAATAGAAGAAACTTTGGAAAATTCATGCAAAACACTTGATTTAATTGAATTTTTGTGGCATTATATTATCTTGGAAGTTCCTATGAGATTTACTAATAGTGATGTTGATAATATTGAAACGGATAATTATCGTGTTATTAGTGAAGAGGAATATATCAAGAAAAATAATCCATTTAGTGATTTCTTTGAGAATTAAGAAAGGAGTGAGATCATGGCTGTACCTTTTAGAAAAGTTTCTAAAACAAGAAAAAGAATGAGAAGAGCACATAATGCTTTAACAGCAAAGACTGTTACTGTTTGTCCAAATTGTGGAGAAACTATTAAACCACATCGTGTATGTTCTAAGTGTGGATATTATAAGAAAGAAGAAATAATTAAAGTAGAAAAGAATGCTGAATAATAGTCAAGTATTCTTTTTTTTAACTTGAATTTTTTATTATTATTTTATATAATTATGTTGTATGAAAATATAAGGAAGTGATATTATGGCAAAACGTAAAAGAAAAAAGGAATCAAAGAAAAATTTTGCTTTAAGTATTGAAGTATATAGTATTATTTTAATATTAATAGGAGTACTTGGTATTTGTGGTTATGGTCCTTGTGGAAAATTAATTTGTGCTTTTTTTGCTTTTTTATTTGGAGGACTATATTTAGTACCATTAATTGCAATTATTATAATTGGTATATATATTTTGTTTCAAAAACATTACCCAGATTTCTTTAGTTCAAAAGTTATTGGTTTAATTTTGGCGATAATGGGTTTTTTAGTAGTTTTTCATGTTGAATATGTTAAGGATGGTATAACTTGGAAAGAAATTATTAGTAATACCTTTAATGAAGTTGTTAATGTATTTTCCATTGTTGAAGGAGCCTCTCGCGAAATTGCCTTTAAAAATATTGGTGGAGGAATGCTTGGAGGATTACTAATTAGTTTATTTTATTCCTTATTTGCTTTAGAAGGAACTACTATTATTTATTGGATATTTATTGTAGGTGGTATATTATTATTCACAGGATTTTCTATTGTTGACTTTATTAAGAAAGGATATAATAAAGGAAAAGAACTTGTACCACATTATGAAAAGAATAAAGATAAAAAGCATGAAAAAGACGATGAACATATTATTGGGGTTGTTCCTGGAGAACCAATTAATGTTAAGATAAATGATAATACAACAAGTGATAAAGAAGAAAGTAATAAAACAGTTATTAATAGTTTAGATGAAATTAAAAATAAACCAAAAGTAAATATTAATTTACCTAAAGAAGAAGAGGACGTCGAAGAAGAACCTGAAGTTAAAATAATTGATAATTATAATTATCAATTACCAACAACAGAATTATTAGATGTACCTAAAAAGAGTAAAGTAAATAATCAGGCTAACATTGAAAAAAATATTAACATTTTGGAAGAAGTCTTAAATGAATTTGGTGTTGTTGGAAAGGTTGTTGCTGTAACTGTAGGTCCTGCTTGTACACAATATGAACTTGCTATTAAAGCAGGTACTAAGTTATCAAGGTTAACTAGTATTAATAAAGAAATATCGTTGGCTCTTGCTAAAAAAGATGTACGTATACAAGCGCCAATTCCGGGGAAAAATACTTGTGGTATTGAAATTGCTAATGATACGCCAACAACTGTTTATATAAGAGAAATAATGGAAACTTTACCAAAAGATAAGGCTGATAAAAAATTATTAGTTGCGCTTGGTAAAGATATTAAAGGAGATACAAGATTTTGTGAGATTAATAAAACACCACATATGCTTGTTGCTGGTGCAACCGGTTCTGGTAAATCAGTTTGTATTAACTGTATATTAGTAAGTATTTTGATGCGTACTAAACCAGATGAGGTTAAATTACTGCTTGTTGATCCTAAAAAAGTTGAATTATCAATGTATAATGGTGTACCACATTTATTAAGACCAGTAGTAACGGATCCTAAAAAGGCAGCCGCTGCTCTACAGATGATAGTTGGTGAAATGGAACATAGATATGATGTCTTTGAAGAAAGTCATGTAAAAAATATTGATACTTATAATGAAATGGTTGATAAAGAAAATGAAAAACGTTCTGATGATGAAAAAATCGCTCATATGCCATTTATTGTTGTTGTTGTTGATGAACTTGCTGATTTGATGATGGTTGCTAGTAAAGAAGTTGAAGATTCAATTATGCGTATTACTCAAATGGCAAGAGCTGCCGGAATTCACTTAATTATCGCAACACAAAGACCTTCAACGGATGTTATTACCGGTGTTATTAAAGCGAATATTCCATCACGTATATCATTTGCCGTATCATCAGGAATTGATTCACGTACAATCCTTGATATGACAGGAGCTGAAAAATTATTAGGTCGAGGAGATATGTTATTTTTACCACAAGGAGAGAATTCACCAACACGTATTCAAGGAGCATGGATTTCTGAAGATGAAATAAAAAGAGTAGTTGATTTTGTATGTAATCAACAAAAAGCTCAATATGATAAACGCTTTGAAAATTTAGATGTACCTAGTAATGCAACAAGTGGTACATCAGCAGATACTGATGTTAAAGAAGAATATGATGATCCATTATATGATGATATAGTAGAATTTGTTGTTACTACTGGAAAAGCATCAGCATCACTTTTACAAAGAAGATTTAAACTAGGATATAATCGTGCTGCTCGTGTAATAGATTTGTTAGAAGAACGTGGTATTATTGGTCCAATGAATGGAAGCAAACCTCGTGAAGTTTTAGTTAAATTAAATAATGATAATAATGATAGTGATGAAATATTATAAAAAGGGATGAATTGAATGGACTATGATTATGTATATAATATAATGGATTTATACTTTAAAAATGAAAATGAAAATCAAAAAATTGTTTTAAATTTAACTAAAACTTCTGATAAAGTTGTTTTAAAATTTAAAATGAATGATAAAAGTAATGATATTACAACTTTTGATTTGCCATTACAAGTAGTTAATAATTATATTAAGACAATAATAAAAAAATATAAAGAAGATAATTTAGTTATTGATGAAAAATATGAACTTGATAGTCAGAATAAAAATTGTATGTATTTAGTTAAATTTAGTAATGGTAGAATATTGTCATTAAATAATTTTTCTATTATTGAAATTAATAATATACGTAATATATTATATAATATTACCATAAGACAAGAAGAGTTAAGAATATCTAATGACGATACACAAAATATTAAGATGAATTATATTCCAAAATTACAAGAAACAGGTTTTACTAAAAGTAGTTCGTTATTTTTGATGGCAATCTTCTTTGCTGATGTTTTTATGATAAGTTTATGGATATTTAAATTGTTAATTATTAAATAGTATAGCGCTGCTATACTATTTTTGATATAATAATTAAGTGATGTATATGTATATAAATGAAAAACTTAATGAATTATTTGATTTATTAGATAATAATAATGATATCAAGAAAATAAGTGAATTAAAAAAAAGAATCACTGATGTTGAATTAAATCTTATTAATGATTATCGAAATAACCCAACAATAAATAATAAAAATAAGTTATATGATAATTCCATAATAAAAGAGTATTTAATTTGTGAGAATAATATTAATTATCTCATAATGGAAATTAATAAAAAATTTAAAAGGAGAAAAGTATGCCAAAAGTAATAAGTGGTTCATTAAAAGGGCGTAATATAAAAGGTTTTGATATTGAAGGAACAAGACCAACAATGGATCGGGTTAAAGAAAGTATTTTTGCCATTATTCAAAATAATATAAGTAATAGTATTGTTCTTGATTTATTTGCAGGTTCTGGAAATCTTGGAATTGAAGCTATCAGTAATGGAGCTAAATTAGTTTATTTTAATGATAAAAATAAAAAGTGTCTTAATGTTATAAGGGAAAATCTTTGTGATTTTAATGTTTTAGATAAGGGTATTTTAACAAATATGGATTATCATGAGGCTTTAAATTATTATAGTAATAAGGCTATTAAGTTTGATCTTGTTTTTTTAGATCCCCCATACAAAGATAAAATAATAAATGATATTTTAGAAGATATGATAATAAAAAAAATATTGTGTGAAAATGCTTTAATAATTTGTGAATTAACTGTAAATGATATTTTTGTTAATGATAAATTATTGTTAATAAAAGAACGAAAATATGGTGAAAAAAAAGTATTTATATATAAGTATAATGAAAAAAATGTGAAATAAGTGTTAATTATATTGAAAAATAATAAAAAATAATTTAAAATTAAAGAGTAGAAAGGAAAGATGATATGGGAAAAAAATTAATTTTATTAGTAATAGCAGTTATGATGACTTTAACTTTAACAGGATGTGAGGATGGAAAACTTTATTATGATGGCTATAATCATATGAATTTTAAGGAAGTTTTAGAGGCAGAAGAATTTGAACTTGAAAATAAAGATTATAAAGAAACAGATGATCAAGCAATAATTTATTTATTTAGAGGTCAAGGATGTGGATACTGTCGTAAATTTATAAGTTTTTTAAATTCTATTTCCACAGAATATGGTAAGTATTTTAAAGTAATATCATTTGAAGTATGGAATGATTCTGCAAATGGTGAATTAATGGGAAAAGTACCACTTGTAACTGAGGTTGAAGCAAGAGGTGTACCATATATTATTATTGGTGATAAAGTGTTCGATGGATATGCTGAAAGTTATGATGAAGCAATAAAAGAACAAATTATGAAACAATATAAAGACCCAAGTTATGATGTTTTTAAAGAATTAAAAAAAGCAGAGAGTAAATTTGAAGGATTCTCTAATACTGCAGTAATTATTTTTGTATTTGCTTTCGTAATGCTTGGAACTATTGTTTGTGTTGTAAACTCTAATAAAAACAAACATGAGATTATGGATGCATTAAATGGAATTCACTATGTAGAACGAAAAGAAAACAAAAAAGAAGACAAACATCCTTCTAAAGAAGAAAATCATAAAAATAAAAAGAATGACGACTAATTGGTTGTCATTTTTTTCTTTTAAAAATGTCCAATCAATTTACTTTATTATCGAACTTTGATATAATATGCATATATTCGGAGGACGAATTTATGGAATTAAAAATGGTAAAAGGAATTGGACCTAAATCAGAAGCATTACTTAATAAATTAGGAATTAATAATGTTGATGATCTAGTTACTTATTATCCAATTCGTTATGAAATATATAAAAGAAGCAATCTTGATGAGGTAACTGCGGAAGAACGTATTGTAATTGATGGGAAAGTAGAAAGTACACCAATTGTTTTGCGATTTAACAAAGGCTTAAATAAAATGAATTTTAGATTGAAAATGAAAGATGGAATGGTAGGAGTCTCTATTTTTAATCGTGCCTTTATGAAAAGTAATTTAACAATAGGAACTAATGTTATTGTTATTGGAAAATTTGATAAAACGAAAAATATAATTAATGCATCAGATATTAAATTTGGGTATTTAGGATTAGAAGCTAAGATTGAACCCATTTATCATTTAACTACTGGATTAACAAATAAAAGTATATTATCTTATATTAATTATGGAATTATGTTGTATGGTAAAGATATTCCAGATTTTTTACCAAATTATTTAAAAGAACGATATCATTTTAGCAATAAAAGTATTACCTTAAATGTTGTTCATAATCCTGATGATAATAAAAAGTTAGAATTTATGATAAAAAGACTAAAATATGAAGAATTATTTAAATTCATGGTTAAAATAAATTATTTAAAAGAAAAAAATAAAAAAGAAAATGGTTTAAAAAGAAATATTACCGAGAATAATATTAAAGAGTTTTATCAATTGTTACCTTTTGAATTAACAGGTGATCAAAAAAAAGTTATTAATGAAATTGTAGATGATATGAATAGTAAAAAGATAATGAATAGACTTGTTCAAGGAGATGTTGGTAGTGGTAAAACAATAGTTAGTTTTGCTGCAATGTATTTTAATAAATTATCGGGATACCAAAGTGCTTTAATGGCTCCCACGGAAATTCTTGCAACACAACATTATAATAATTTAAAGAAAATTTTAGATAACAAATTAAATATAAGGTTATTAATTGGTTCTTTAACCAAAAAAGAAAAGAAAAAAATATATGATGAGTTAGAAAATGGACAAATTGATATTATCATTGGTACACATGCATTAATTCAAGAAGATGTAAAATATTTTAATTTGGGACTTGTTATAACAGATGAACAACATCGATTTGGAGTTAATCAACGAACTAATTTAAAAAATAAGGGAATTTCACCTGATGTACTATATATGAGTGCAACGCCTATTCCTCGTACATTTGCTCTAACACTATATGGTGATATGGATGTATCAACAATTAAAGAAATGCCTAAAGGTAGAATACCGGTTAAAACAATTGTAAAAAAAGATGAAGAAATAGCAAGTGTTTTAGAATTAATGTATGAAGAATTAAAATTAAAACATCAAATATATGTGATTGCTCCATTAATAGAAGGAGAAGATGAAAATCTAGCAAGTGTTAATAACTTACTTGATAAAATGACATTAGCTTTTGGTTCAAAATATTGCATTTCTATATTACATGGTAAAATGAATAATGCCTTAAAAGATGATGTTATGTTAAAATTTAAAAATAATGAAACTGATATATTAATAAGCACTACTGTTATAGAAGTAGGGGTAGATGTTCCCAACGCTAGTATGATTGTTATTTTTGATGCTAATCGTTTTGGATTATCGACACTTCATCAGTTACGTGGAAGAGTTGGAAGAGGCAATATTGTTTCAACGTGTATTTTAATTAGTAAAAATGAAACGGAAAGGCTTCGTATCTTAGAAAAAACATCAGATGGTTTCATAATAGCGGAAGAAGATTTTAAACTACGCGGTAGTGGTGATTTATTTGGTACTAAACAAAGTGGTGATATGACTTTTAAAATTGCTAAACTTCCAGATGATTATAAAATTTTAACTGCTGCTAATAATGATGCTAAAGAATTTTTGAAGATGAATGACATAGAAACAATGAAATTAAAACAAACAATTATTAATGAATTTGATAATTAAAAAAATAATTCGTAAAATTTATGATTTTTAATTGACATCTTAAAAAAAATATATTATTATTAATATGTACGATAGATTTGCGTCGTACACAACATCTATCTATTAGATGTTGTATTCAACCAAAACCCCCTGAAGAGAGATATTTATTAATGATATCTCTCATTTTGTTTATATAAATCAAGGGTTTCCGCATTTTCATATTTCTAAAAAAAGGCTCTTACATTTCACTTTACATTTCACTTTGAGCCAAAAAGTTGTTTTTTATTCGAGATTATTCATCGTTTTTACTATCTCATCCATCTTATTTTTAAATAGGTGAGAGTAAGTATTTAAGGTTTCATCAATTTTAGCATGACCTAAGTATTTAGCAACGATCATTATACTTGCACCATTATTAATTAAAACAGAAGCACAAGAGTGTCTAAAGTCGTGTATACGGATTCTTTTAACGCCAGATAGATCACAATACCTATTTCGATAATATCTTAGTGTATCTTCACGTATTGGCTCTTTATCGCCAAATACAAACCATTTTAGATTGAATCCATATTGTTTCTTTTCTTTTAAGTATAATTCGTGTAAGTCATTTATAACTCTTTCTGGAACAGGTAGTGTTCTTGTGCTTGTTCTAGTCTTTGGAGTAGTAATTATATATTTACCTGTGTCGCTTTCTTGAGCGACATTTTTTATTACGGATAATTCTTTATTAAAGAAATCAATATTATCCCAAGTTAATCCTCTTAGTTCACCACGTCTTAAACCACAGAAGAATAATACTTCAAATAAAGCTTTCCATTTGATATCATCGATTACTGATACAAATTGTTTAAATTCTTCCCAAGTATAGAATTTCATTTCTTCTGGTGGATTGTTAGGATTATTAAACTTTTCCATTTTGTTATAAATAGAAGTAAAATTAAAATCATGCCATTTAGTTCCATAATTAAGGATTGTTTTTAAAAGCTTATAATATCCATTTTTAGTTTTATCTTTTAAATCTAAGTTTCCAATTCTTTTTCTCCAAGCAATGTAATGATCAAGAGTTATATCTTTTATTTTTAAATTATAAAACTCTGATAATTGTTTTACATTTCTTCTATAAGAACGTAGAGTAGTTAATTTAACTTTATCTTTCTTATACTCATAAAACTCATCAAAAAGCTGTTTAAATGTCATACTAGTGACATTTATTTCTTTTGAATGGTATTTTACTAGAAACTCTCTTTCGGCCTTTATTGCCTCTGTTTTAGTCTTAAAACTTTTAGACATATAAGACTTTGTTTTTCCATTTACTTTAATCCTTACATAGAAATACCAAGATCTACCATCTTTAGTAATTTTTTCAATTGGTAATTGTCGCACAGCCATTATATATACCTCCTTTGTGCTATACGAATGTTTACCTCTTATGACAATACTAATATAGCACACTTTAGTTTTATTTATTTAAACTTTTTATTTTTTCTAAACGATCTATATCGATTTTTAACGCATCGACAACAGCTTGCATAGGTAAATTGTTTCCTGGAATGTAATATCCTTCACTTACAAGCTTATTTTTAATATCTCTTTTAATATCTAATGCTTTATTTCTACCACAGCCTAATAAAAGCATTAAGTCAGATAGATTACACCATTGTTTAGATATTAATTTTAATAATTCGTTTGCATTCATAATAAAACCTCCTTACATAAAATCTTTTAATAATTCGTCGAACTCTTTTAGTTCATTAACAGTTGGTGGTCTAATTTTAATCTTTTGACGATTCCAATATTCATTAATTGGTTCTTTCTTAATCTCGATTCCATTTAACTCTAATACATGGATATAATTTTGTCTTAAATTATTCCTATCGACATACCCTTTAGGAATACCAATTACATATATTTCATCACCAACTTTTAAATTTGTTTTTAAAAAATAATCTTGATAAATTCTAGCACTAAAAAAAGATAGGTTAGTCCTATCCATTCCATTTTTATCTTTAAATCTTTCTTTTTGACATATATCTATCCAGACATATGAATCATCAAGTTTATCTCTAATATTAGATATAACACCATGATATTTAATATAATCAATTAATTCTTTCATTGATCCTCCTTTTACCTTTAATAAGGCCTTACTTATATATTCTCTTTATATATTTATTTATATATTATATTAGATACTTAATTCTTATTAATAAGTAGTTTTATTCTATTTAGATAGAAATTCACTTCTTATATAAATCTTTCTTCTAAAGCTTTTAGGATTCCTTATAGATAGATAATTCTTATCAACTAGTTCTTTAATTAGTTTAGATATTGTTCTAGTAGTGCAATTAAGCATGTCAGCATAATATTTATTTGTTCCATAAGCAAATCCTTTTTGCATAGAATTAGATAATAATAAAGTAAAAAGGATGACTGCACTTTTACTCAAATCATCCTTTAATAATTCATAATATAGTTTTCCAAAATTATTATTCATTTCTTAATCTTTTCCTTTCTCTTTGTATTGCTTTATCTTTAACCATATCTATAAAGGCATCAGCTGTTTCATTCATAAATTCAGCCATGGCTACTTCAATGCACATAGTAAGATAATCATTTATACTAATTCCTCGTGCTTTAGCTTCAGATCTAGCAATATCAAAAACTTGTTTTCTTATTCTTAATAAAAAACTATGTTTCATTATAAACCTCCTTAATCATCAAAATTATATTTATTAAATTTGTTTTTAAATCTTTTTAATGCTTTATCATCATTTGGACTAGGTGTGTTTTCAAATTCGAAATTAGTATAAAACTGTTCCAATAAAGCAGTAGAATAATACATTTTAGAATATATTTTATCTAGGAATGCATTATTTTTATCTACGACTTTCTCGAGTAAAATATTTTTATTTCCTATTTCAATTAGTCTTTCAACTGCTTGTGAATATTTACAACCGTAATTATCCATATATCTATGAACAAGAATATCAGTATCAAGTGGAATAGAAATATGTGTTCTTATTTTTTTCATTTTAAGCCTCCTTTCTTAAACCACACAAATGTGTTCCTGGATCACACAGAATGATTAATTTTTTTAATAATTAATACAAGAGCATAAGTGATTGATATCAAAACATAAAAAAAACTCCATTTCTGGAGCATATATTTGATATCAAACTTATTTTGCACTTGCAAAATTGGGGACGTAGTAGTACTACTTTTCCTTGTATTATTAAATGATTCGTATATATACCAACAAATATGTGGTGGTATATTTTGTGTGACGTTAAGATGTGTTCATATTTATCAACTCCTTTCGTTTGGGACAACAAAAAAAGGACTCATCCATCAAAAAAATGGAATTGTCCTTTTGGAATTATCCTATCATATATATATTAACATACCTTTCGTCCTTTTTGTGTCCTTTTTTTTTCCTTTTTCTGTCCTTTTTTCGTCCTTTTTTTGTCCTTTTTTTGTCCTTTTTTCGTACTTTTCCTTGATTTTACTACATTATAACATAATTAATTTGTAATCCAAGGTTTTTTTTGTGTAAATTTTGAGTTTTTTTTGTGTTAAAAATGTGTGAGTTTTAAACTATATCGTACTATATCTCCAATCATATACATTTTATTATAATTTTATCATTAATAAAAGACTAAATTAAAAGCGTTAAAAAATGTGTAATAAAAAGTTTATTTTTAATTAATATTTTAATAGTTCGGAATATAGTAATATTGCGATTAACAAGTTAATGAAAAAATGACAAGGTTTTGTGGTATAATTAGAAAGACAAATAGTAATTTGTAAAAAAAAGAAAGAGCGAGTATATATGACATTTCAATATTATTTGTTTGATAAATATCTAGGCGTGTTTATAATGACATTACCATTAGCTATAATTATATCTGCATTTTATGGATTGAATAAATATGAAATCTAAGAAAATTTAAAAGTGTAACTTAGTTGTAATTTTTGGTATGTTATATTTAATTAAAGGTTAAATGGGAGGAAAAAATGAGATACATATTAGATTTGCTACCTATAATTCCAATTGCAGGAATTATAACAGGTATTATATATTTTATAGTTTATAAAATTTTAAGCAAAAAGAGAGAAAGAATTTCTAAGGGTAGAATGTTTTTAGAGTATTTGCTTATTGGATGGATATTGATGTTTTTATATGTCACACAAATAATGGACTTTGGAAATGGAATTGGATTATTATTTAATTTGAAACCATTACATCAATTCTATATAGCATATAGATATGGCTTAAATAATGCACAGGGGGTGTGGCAATTTCTTTTAAATATAATCATGTTTGTACCATTAGGTATATTAGTTCCTATGTTATTTAAAGAAAAGAGAAACTGGAAAAGTATTACAATCATATCATTCTTGTTTACATTAGGCACAGAATTATTGCAATTGATTTCAAGAAGAGGTTCTGATATTGATGATATAATTGCTAATACATTAGGTGGTTTATGTGGATTTGCTTTATTCTTAATTGTATATGGCATAATCAAATATAAGAAAAATGACATTGAAAAGTATTTTAGAAAGCTTATTATTGGACTTGTAATTTTAATTACGGTGTCATGCAGTTTTATAACAATTAAAATGTTTGATGGATCATCAAAATATGGTAATTTATATTATGGACATTTAGTACCAAGCTCAGTTGATATAAAAGTTGAACTAAGCGATTTAGAAACAACAAGAAAAGTATACAAGTATGTAGAAAAAATTAATATTGATGATTTAAAAATATACTTAGAAAAAATTTCTGGATTAGAAGGTTCATGGACAAAAGAAAATGACACATTTACTTTAAAAGATGGAGATAAAAGAATTTTCATTTTTGACTATAATAGATGGTACATAAATTATGAATATGGAACGGATGAAAAGGTTATTTTAGAAGAAAATAAGGTTGATGAACAAACAGCTCTTGATAATGCTAAAGCAGAATTAAAGAAATATAATATTGAAAATGTAGAATTTTCTAAAAATATAAGTGATGAATTTTCTGAAAATAATTATTATTTTATTTTCGAACAAGTTAATGAAAATGACAATATAAACATTAGTGGTAACATTTTAATAACAGTAGGAAAAGATGGAAGAATAATTGGAGTATACGATACAAGAATCGAATGTGAATATATTGAAGAAACAACTTGTATTTCTCAAGCTGATAGTGTTGAAATTGCAAAAGATGTTGGTACAGGAAGTTGGCCTGATAAAGCAGTAGTAACTGAAGTAGTAGAAAGTTATTCATTTATATCAGACACAGGATATTTAGTTCCAACATGGAAAATAAAAGGATATATAATTGACTCAACTGGAAAACATCTTGAATGGATACCAGAAGTAGATGCAGTTAAATAAATTAAGATATAGAGAACGGATGAAAATCCGTTTTTGTGTGGTATAATAGTTATTGAAGGAGAGTTGAGTAATATGGCATTTTTTCCACCAATTCCATTAATAAGAAAAAATCATATAATAAAAAAATT
>CADCJQ010000008.1 GCA_902801795.1 uncultured Erysipelotrichaceae bacterium | reverse complement strand
TAATATCAAAGATGATATTGATAATATAAATGGTATGAATTATACATATAAAGTTGTTAATGGGAAAGTAAGCATTTATATGAATGGAAATTTAGTTGGTCAGTATACTGATCCAGATTTCTATAGTACAACTTCTGAAAAATATTTTAATGACAAAGAAAAATTAATCGATGGGGATTATGAGACTCCAGAATTTACTCAAAGATGTTATTGGGAAAAATTTGACAAACATGAAACAGGTGAAAATTGTTGTGGATATGTTCAAAACTGCTTTATTATAGATGGAAAAGAAGTAATTGGCGATTATGAAGGTTATGCTGAGGCAACGGAATGTAACAAATATTGTTATGCCAATTCTTCGAATTTTGAAAAAGCAACAATCTTCTATTATGGCTATGATAATTCGTTATATTCTGCCGATTTTTGGAGAGAAATAGGAAAACAGTTTGACACTGATGCGATTGGAGCGAGAGTTTCTTTGGGTACCTATTTAAATAATATGACAAAGTTTGAATCAGTTGATAAAGAAAATTGTAAAAATGGCGGTATTCCACCTGAAGAAAAAGAACCATGTGTTCCTGTACAAAATAGTAAAGTACCTATAGAAGAGAATGCTGCATCATGTGAAGAAACGACAGTATTTACATATGATGATGATAAAATTACCTGTGATACTGCAACAATGAAAGGATATTATACAATTGAATGTCAAACAACATTTACTAATTCATTTGATTTAGGGAATGATGGCGTTAATGGTACATCATCACTATCAATATATCCTGGACAAGGATTTGGATATAAGATAAATACTGAACTTGTTAAAAATTGTACTGGTACTTTTGATGCTGATTTATGGAACAGAGTTTACAATCGAGCAACTTCAAGCCGTGATAGAGCAGCATCTGGTTCTGCAGAATGGTATAAACAAAATAATACAGTTAATGAATTAAAAAAAATTGTCAAAGCATTTAATGAGTGGAATAGTACTTTAAATGACGTTCCTAATATTGAGATGACAATAAATACTAATCCTAAAATTGTTGTAAATAATTTTGTTAGTACAATAACTAATGTTGGAGAAGCAACAAATAAGGAAGTTACCAAAACTTATACATTAAATGATGGAACAAAAGTTCATGATTTTAAAATAAGTAATAAAAGTAATCCAAGAAAGATAGAGTATGTAACACCAGTAACTGAGTTAGATGCTGTATCAGGTAAAGTTGCAACATCAACAACGACTAATAGAGTTAATGGTGGTAATAAGGTCTATACAGATTTAAATGTTAAACCTGGAAGTTACCGTGTTGATATTAAAGTAAATAATATTAGTACAAGTAAGACTGTTACTAATAATAAATGTATGTTAAATATATTAGATGGAAAAGATTTATTATATCGTATAATAGATGTTACAAATCCATTTATTAGTGGTGAATATCAAAAAGGTGAAAATTGGGAAAATGAACAATTTGATTATACTCAGATAATAGATAAAGATATTTGGAGTAAGAATGGTTTATATGTATTTGATTTATTAAAAGAAAATCTAAAGGCATTACAAAAGAGTAATGGTGGAAATCTTGAGAAATATCTTGGAACTTGTAATTTACCAGATAATTCGATGGATGAAATTACGAAAAAGATATGTAGTATAATAAATAATCCCAAAAAATAGTTGCTAGGATGTCAAATCTAGCAACTTTTGCTTTTATTTGGTATAAAAATAAGATATAATTATTATGAAAGTAGGTGTTAAGTATGAACGAGAGAATAATTGAAGAAATAAGTAAAGAATTAAATATTAGTATTAAACAAGTAGAGGTTACTTTAAAACTGTTAGAAGAAGGTAATACTATTCCCTTTATTGCCAGATATCGTAAAGAAGTAACAGGAGCTCTTGATGAAGAAAAAATAAGAAGAATAGAAGAGGTTTATTCATATCAAGTTAATTTATTAAAAAGAAAAGAAGATGTTATAAGATTAATTGATGAAAAAGGGTTATTAACCGAAGAATTAAAAAATGATATTATGGCATGTCAAAAACTTGTTGATGTGGAAGATTTATATCGTCCTTATAAAGAAAAGAAGAAAACTAAAGCATCAGAAGCGATTAAAGCCGGTCTTGAACCGCTTGCTAAAAAGTGTTTGGAATTTATTGATTTTGATTTATCTAA
This sequence comes from uncultured Erysipelotrichaceae bacterium, assembly GCA_902801795.1. GTDB lineage: Bacteria > Bacillota_I > Bacilli_A > RF39 > UBA660 > RUG12783. Next base: position 43,521 of record CADCJQ010000008.1, on the reverse strand, counting down.
GGAAGCAGAAAAATATCTTAATGAAAGTGTAAAAGATATAAATAAAGCAATAGAAGGTGTTAAATATATTATTGCTGAAGTAGTAAGTGATGAAGCGTCATTTCGTAAATTTATTCGTAACTATATTTATTTAAATGGAAATATTATTTCTAAAATAAAGAAAAATGCTACTGACGAAAAAGAAGTATATAAGATGTACTATGATTTTAGTGACAAAATAAAACTTATTAAATCATATCGTGTACTTGCTCTTAATCGTGGAGAGAAAGAAGAAATATTAAATGTATCTTTAGATTATTCTAAAGATGATGTTATTGCCTATTTAAATAGGAAAGTAATAAAAAATGAAAAGGTTTCTTATATTAATGAAATAAAAGATGCTATTATTGATAGTGCTAATCGTTTAATTCTTCCTAGTATTGAAAGAGAAATTCGAAGTGATTTAACGGATAAAGCAAGTACAGTAGCTATTGAGAATTTTGGTAAGAATTTAGAGGCTTTACTTATGACTCCACCACTTAAAGAAAAAATGGTCTTAGCGCTTGATCCAGCATATCGTACAGGATGCAAATTAGCAGTCTTAGATAGAAATGGGAATCCTTTGAAAATAGAAGTTATTTATCCAACACCACCAATGAATAAAATACTGGAAAGTAAAAAAATTGTTTTAAATTTAATTAATGAATATCAAATAGATGTTGTGGCGATTGGTAATGGAACAGCATCTCGTGAAAGTGAAGCATTTATTGCCGATACAATTAAAGAAGCAGACCATAAAGTAAGTTATGTTATTGTTAATGAAGCTGGTGCGAGTGTTTATTCAGCATCACCTCTTGGAATTGAAGAATTTCCGGATTTAACTGTTGAAAAGAGAAGTGCAATAAGTATTGGAAGAAGATTACAAGATAGTTTATCAGAACTTGTTAAAATTGATCCTAAGAGTATTGGGGTTGGGTTATATCAGCATGATGTTAAGGAAAAAGAACTTTCGAGTGCGCTTGATTTTACAGTTACAAAAGCCGTTAACAAAGTAGGAGTAGATGTTAATACGGCAAGTTATTCTCTTTTAAAATATGTTTCTGGTTTAAATAAAAGAAGTATTGAAGGATTACTAGATTATCGTCTTAAAAAAGGTAAGATTAATAATCGTGATGAATTAAAAAAAGTATCTGGAATAACAGATAAAGTTTATGAACAATCAATTGGATTTTTAAGAATTAATAATGGTGATAATCCTCTTGATGAAACGGCAATTCATCCGGATAATTATGCGGATGCTAAAAATATTTTACATGATTTAGGACTTAAAATCGAAGATATTGGTAAAGATGTTATGCTTGATAAATTAGATAAAGTTAATTTAGATAGTATAAGAGAAAAATATCATATTGATAATTATACTTTCCTTGATATTATTGATGCATTTAAGAAACCTCATCGTGATCCTCGTGATGAAGCGCCTAAACCTATTTTAAAAAGTGATGTTTTAACTATTGATGATGTTAAGATAGGTATGGAACTTGTTGGAACGGTAAGGAATGTTGTTGATTTTGGAATATTTATTGATGTAGGTTTACATAATGATGCTTTAGCACATATTTCGAAATTATCTAAAGATTTTGTTAGACATCCAAGTAACTTATTCAAAGTTGGGGATATTGTTACAGGTTATGTTATTGATATTGATAAGAAAAATGAAAAAGTATCCCTTAGTTTGTTAAAGGAGGATAAAGGTGCGTAGTACATATATTTTTGGTCATAAGAATCCTGACACTGATTCTGTTACATCAGCGATTGCCTTAGCATATTTAAAAAATCTAAGAAATCAGGATGTTATACCATGTATTTTAGGAGATATTAATAATGAAACAAAATATGTATTAAATTATTTTAAAGTAAAAAAACCTATTTATTTAAATGATGTTAAGTTACAAGTAAGTGATTTAAATTATAAAAAAGGGTGTTTTCTTAAAAACAATATGACTCTAGATACTTTATATAATTATATGCAACAAGAAGAAATAACAGGTGTTCCTATTTGTAATGAAAAAAATGATTATTTAGGGATTGTTACTATGAAAGATTTATTAAGAGTTATTATTAATCCCCATTATGATGAATTAGAAACTAGTTATGAAAATATTTTAAATATTGTTAAAGGAAAAGAATTATTAAGATTTAAAGAACATATTAAGGGTAAATTATTATTATCGGCATATAAAACAACGGATTTTGAAGAGAATATTAATCTATCAAGTGATAATATTTTAATAATAGGTAATCGTTTTAATATTATTAAACATGCGATTGAAACAAAAGTACAATTAATTATTGTTGTAGGTGCGAAAAAATTAGGTGATGATTTACTTGAATTGGCGAAAAAGAAAAAGATAAATATTATTTTAACAATGCAAGAATCGCTTTTTGTATCAAGAATGGTTATTTTAAGTAATTATATAAAAAACATCTTAGGTAATAGTAATAATGCAGTTATTGATGAGAATATGTATGTTAATGATTTTTTAACAATTGCTAATAAATTTAAGTTTACTAATTATCCAATTGTTGATCGAAAAGGGAAAATATTAGGTTTACTTCGTAGTGAAGATTTAAATGAAAAAACAAGGAAAAAAGTTATTTTAGTTGATCATAATGAATATTCACAAAGTGTTGATGGTATAGAAGAAGCTGATGTTTTAGAAATTGTTGATCATCATAAAATTGGTAATATTAACTCTAGTGCTCCGATTAACTTTCGTAATATGGCTGTTGGTAGTACTAATACGATTATTTATGAAATGTATAAAGAACAAAAAGTTAAACCATCAAAAGAAATTGCAGGTCTTATGTTATCAGGAATTATCTCAGATACTTTGCTTTTTCATTCGCCAACAACAACAATATATGATAAAAGAGCAGTAGAAGAACTTTCACACATTGCGAAAGTTGATATTCAAAAATATGCTAAAGGTATGTTTGAAGCAGCAGCCTCAATTAAAGGAAAAACTATTGAAGAATTAATATATAATGATTTTAAAGCCTTTAATATTAATAATCGTAAAATTGGTATTGGACAAATGACGGTAATTGATTATCAAAAAGTATTAAAGGAGAAAGAAAAGTATGTTGCAGTACTTGAAAAAATATCTTTAGAACATGACTATGATATTATGGCTTTTTGTATAACTGATATTATTAATAGTAATACATATTTATTATATAATGAGAAGTCTAAAACGGTTTTTGAAACAGTCTTTAATATTGAAAATATTGAAGAAGGTTATGAACTTAAAGGCGTTGTTTCAAGAAAAAAACAGATTATTCCACTTTTAATGGATGAATTAAAGTAAAGATAATTCTTTGCTTTTTTTCTTTTGTAGAAAGAAAAGGCAGTTGAAAAAAATAATTAGTAATGTTATAATACATAATATGGAGTAGATATGAAAAAGAAAATATGGTTGTTAATTTTGTTTTTATTGATAAATTTAAATGTATTTGCAGAAGGGGAAGCAACAATTAAAAATATAAAAGTTAATGGAAGAGAATGTTCTTGTAATGGATATGATTGTAATATTGAAGTTGATGCTAATAAGGCAACGATAACTTATGAACTTGTTGATGCTAATGCGAAAGTTGATCGCTTAAGTGGTTTTAACGTTGAATTAAATTCACAAAATACTTTAACTAAAATTGTGGTTACAAATGATAAAGGTGAAGAAAAAATTGAAAATACATATAATATAAATATTACTTTACATGAGAAAAGTGGTGATTTTTCAATTAAATCATTAAAAGTCGATGGACATGATATTGAACTAGTAGATGAAGTGTATGTTTATAGTTATGACGTTGATTATAAAGATGAAAAAATAGTTGTTAATGCTGAAACAACCGATCCTAATGCTAAAATTAAGATTGAAGAAGAATATGATTTTCCACTTGAGCGTAGTAGTACAACGGCTGATTTTGAAGTAACAGCAGAAAATGGGGATACAAGGTCTTATCGAATTGTTATAAAAAGAAAGGCGATGCCGGATACAACTTTAAAAAGTTTAAATATTGATAAAGGGAATATCGATTTTAAAAGTGATATTTTTGAATATAAAATGCTTGTGGAATATAGTGTTAATAAATTAGAAATTGAAGCGGTTCCAACGAATAAAAATGCTAAAGTTAAAATTGAACAAGAAGATTTGGTAGTTGGACTTAATACAATTAAAATAATTGTAACCAATGATATTGCAAGTAGTGAATATACACTTTTAGTTACTAGAGAAGAAAATATTGATAAGTCACTTGCTAATCTTAAAAGTTTAAGTATCAAAGAATATTCCAAATTAGATTTTGATGAAAATGTTTTAGATTATACATTAAAATTTAGTGAAATACCTAAGAGTTTAACGATTGATGCTAAAGCAGTAAGTGAAAATACTAAAGTAGAAATATTAAATAATAAAGATTTAAAAGAAAATAGTAAAGTTGTTATTAAAGTATCATTAAATGATAGTACAATATCAAGAGAATATACACTAAAACTCATAAAAAATGAACATAGTTCTAATAATAAAGTATTTATTGTGATTAGTATTGTTATTTTAGCGATATCGATAGTTATTTTGTTTATTTTAGAAATGAAAGAAAGAAAAATATTAAGAAAGAAAAAGTTAACTAAAATATTAGAATTAAAAAAGATAAAAGATAAAGAAAAGAAGAATAAAAAAGAAAAAGTTGTAAAAAAACAAGAGAAAATTGAAGATGATATTGAAATAATTTAGTTTAGAAAGGGAAAGTTTGTATGTTAAGAAAGATGGATAAAACATTACTTGTTGTTAGTATTATTTTGTTTATTATTGGATTAATTATGGTTTTTTCAGCAAGTAATGTTACTGGTTTTATGAAATATAAAACAACGCCATATCATTTCTTTTATAGACAACTTTTCTTTTTAATTGTAGGTTTAATTGTAAGTTTTGTTATTATAAGATTTAATACTAAAGCATATGGTTATGTTAGTTGGGGAGTTATTTTAGTTTTAATTGGTTTTTTAATTGCTGTATTAGTTTATGGTAAAATTGTTAATCAAGCGCGTAGTTGGATAAATATTGTTGGTGGTATTACATTTCAACCATCAGAGTTTGTTAAGGTAGCAACAATTGTCTGGATGGCTTTTTATTGTACTAATAAAAAAAGAAATGGTTTTAAATCATATTTACTTTTATTTGCCATTATTGGTTTAATTGCTATGTTAATTATTCTTCAACCAGATCTTGGAACGGCATCTATTTATTTAATGATTGTTTTCTTTATGTTTATGTCTCTTGATATATCAAAAAAAGTAAAAAGAAATATTATTATAACTGTTTTATCATTAGGAATTATAACGATTGTTTTATTAATGAATAATGGTGTGCAAATCTTTTTTGAAAGACAATTAGCACGTTTTGATTACTTTAATCCTTGTAGTGAAGAAAAGTTTTATACAACAGGAACCCAGTTATGTAATGGATATATTGCTATTAATAATGGTGGTTTAACGGGATTAGGTCTTGGGAATAGTACTCAAAAATATTTATATTTACCAGAGGCTTATACTGATTTTATTTTTGCAATAACAGTTGAAGAATTAGGTCTTATTACTTCAGTCATTATATTGCTATTAATATTAGTGGTTTTATGGCGAATCTTTTTAATTAGTAAAAGATCATCTACTGAAAGAGGAAGACTTATGTGTTATGGAATCTTTTGGTATATACTTTTGCATACAGTTGTTAATTTAGGAGGTATCATGGGATTAATACCACTTACAGGTGTACCTTTACCATTCCTTTCTTACGGAGGGTCATTCTTAATTTGCTTAATCGTTTCCTTAACAATTGTTCAAAGAGTTGCAGTTGAGACAAAAACATCATCATAGATATTGACAAAGAGTGGTTAATATTTTAAAATATAAATAAGAAATGTGGTGATAAAAATGAATAGAAATTTAATTAATTTAACTCCAGAAGAGATTTTAAATAAAGATTTTCGAATTGATACTAGAGGTTATCGTTTAAAGGAAGTTGATCAATTTTTAGATGAGATAATTGCGGATTATCAAACTTTTAATAAGATAATTTTAGATTTACAAAAAGAGAAAGAGGAACAAAGTGAAACGATTTTGAGTTTGAAACAAGAAATACGTGATTTAAGAACAACGGTAGAAATAACTAAAGCTGGAAGTTCTTCCGATAACAATAGTAATATTGATATTTTAAAACGTTTATCACAACTTGAAAAAATTGTTTATGGAAAAAATGAATAAAATATTTTGACAAACGCGGCATTTCGGTGTTGAGGAAAGTCCATGCTCACAAAATCTGTGATGATTTTAGTGTTTGTGCTAAGGGAAAAAATAACCTTAGGTAGTATTTAATACTAACGGCTGTGAAATAACCTAAGTCTTAGGATATTGGTTAAAGTAGCTATAAAAGTGCTATAGTGATGAAGAATCTGGAAACGGAGGAAGTGGAACATAGTAAACCCCACAAGTGAGAAACCCAAATTTTGGTAGGGGAGTTCTTGAAAGGGAATCAAACCTTGAGAGGAATCAAGAAATTGATAGATAAATGTTTGTCACCTAGTTTAGGTACAGAACATGGCTTATAAAGTATTTTATTATTTTAAGAAGGTGAAATAGTGTGAAAGAACTATGTGAAAGTTTAAGCATATTAAGAAAAAACAATGGTGTTGGAATAGATGAAGCAAGTCGTGATTTAGGAATTACAGAAAAAGAACTTGAATGTTTAGAAAGTGGTAATTTTAAAATCTTTAAAGACGTTTATGAATTTAAAAAAGTTATTAGTAGTTATGCTAAATACTTAGGACTTGATGAAGAAAAAATAGTTGATGAATTTAATGATTTTTTATTTGAAAAAACTTCGAGAATTTCTAAAGAAGATATTGAAGAAGCTTTAAAGAAACAAGAAGATAAAGAAGAAAAAGTAAGTTCACCTTACACTAAAATTGGAAAATCAAGATATGATTTTGCGCCAATTGTTTTATTAGTTGTAATGCTTGTATTTATATCATTAGTTGTTTATTTGATTTTAGCGAAAACTAAGAAAGATGAAAAAATTACAAGAGAATTAAAAAGTGAGGTGTATTATGAACTTACCTAATAAAATAACATTAGCAAGAATTTTTTTAACTGTTTTTATTGTTATTTTTTTGTTATTTCCTTTTTATGCAATAAATATTAATTTTCCTAAATATAATGTTAGTGGTATTATTGTTGATTTAAGATATATTATAGGAGGTATTTTATTTGTAATAGCATCAGTTACTGATTTAATTGATGGTAAATTAGCAAGACGTAATAATCAAGTTACAGATACGGGTAAGATGCTTGATGCAATTGCGGATAAAGTTTTAGTTAATTCCATTTTGGTCATCTTTACATGGAATGGATTTATTAAACCTATTATTGCGGTTATTTATATCTTCCGTGATGAAGTAGTTAATGCTCTTCGTATGCATGCTGCTAAAAATGGTGTTGTTGTTCCGGCAGGTGTATTTGGTAAAATTAAAACTTTCTCTATGATGAGCGGGTTATCATTAATGTTTTTTTACAATTTACCATTTGAATTAATAAATATTAGAGTTGATGAATTTTTAGTTTATTTTGCAACTGTTTTATCGGTTGTAAGTGGTATTGAATACTATAGGAAAATAATGAAAAAAAGTGTCAAATAAATTGATATATAATATAATTGAATATAGAATATAGATAAGGAGAGATATTATGTGGCATGATATATTAATGGTTGTGATTGGCCTTATTATTGGTTTAGCGATTGGTATTTTTGTAGCACGTAAACTAATGATGAAATATATAAAGAAAAATCCACCAATTAATGAAGAAATGATTAAAGCATTAATGAGTGGAATGGGAAGAACCCCAAATCAAAAGCAAGTTAATCAAATGATGAAACAAATGCAAAAATATATGTAAAACGAATGAAAGATAATAATAGATACTAAATTAATAGAGAGTGATTGTTTGGTGAAAAATCATAATTAAGCCTATTTATCTACTTTCAAGTGAACTTAATAAGTTCCGGTAATAACCGTTATTAAAATTAAGAAAAAAAAGGGATGGTACCGTCGAAATGACTTCCTTGTGTACTATTCTTTTTTGTGTTTAAGGAGGATTTTATGTTAGAGAAGTATTTTAGTGAAGAAGAATTTAATGAATTAAAAAAGAATAATGATTTAATTTACAAGAGTTTAGAAATTGTAACAAAACTTTTTAATGATAAAGAAGATAAAGGTGGACAACCTTATGTAATTCATTTATTAAAAGTATATAGTGGAGTGTCGGAATATTTAGAAAAAGTATGTGCTTTATTACATGATGTTGTTGAAGATACGGATGTTTCTTATCATGATTTAGAAATTGTTGGTTATAATAAAGATGTTATTGATATTTTAAAAATATTAACGAAAGTTAAAGGTGAAGATTATCGTGATTATATTAAAAGAATTATTGAAAGTGAAAATATTCATGCTTTAAATATTAAACTAGCAGATCTTCGTCATAATATGGATATTTCAAGAATAAAAAATCCAACAACGAATGATTATGAAAGAGTTAGTAAAAGATATGAACCAGCATATCAAAAGATATTAAATAAAATAAATGAAATGGAGAGATAATTATGTTAGATATAAAATTTTTAAGAGAAAATAGCGATATTGTTAAAGAAAATATTAAGAAAAAATTTCAAGATGAAAAATTACCATTAGTAGATGAAGTAATTAAACTAGATAAAGAATATCGTGAGATTAAAACTAATCTTGATAATTTAAGAAGTGAAAGAAATAAAAAATCATCTTCTATTGGAATGCTTATGCGTGAAGGTAAAAAAGAAGAAGCAGAGACTGTTAAAAAGGAAGTTTCAGATATTAATGAAGAGATTGCTTTATCTGAAAAGAAAGAGCCAGAATTAGAACAAGAAATTAGAAAAATTATGTTAACGATACCTAATATTATTGATGCTTCTGTTCCTATTGGAAAAGATGATAGTGAAAATGTAGAAATAGAGAAGTTTGGTGAACCAGTAGTACCTGATTATGAAATCCCATATCACGCTGATATCTTAGAAAGAATGAATGGTATTGATAAAGATGCATCAGGTAGAACTAGTGGTAATGGTTTCTACTATTTAATGGGAGATGCTGCTCGTCTTCATGAAGCGATGATTGCTTATGCAAGAGATTATATGATTGATGCAGGTTTTACTTATTGTATTCCACCATTTATGATTCATTCTGATGTAGTTAATGGTGTAATGTCCTTTAAAGAAATGGAAAATATGATGTATAAAATTGAAGGAGAAGATTTATACTTAATTGGAACTAGTGAACATAGTATGATTGGTAAATTTAAAGATCAAATTGTTAAAGAAAGTGATTTACCAATTACCTTAACAAGTTATTCACCATGTTTTAGAAAAGAAGTAGGAGCTCATGGTATTGAAGAACGTGGTGTTTATCGTGTTCATCAATTTGAAAAACAAGAAATGGTTGTTTTATGTAAACCAGAAGATAGCATGGATTGGTATAATAAAATGTGGCAATTATCTGTTAACTACTTTAGAAGTCTTGATATCCCAGTTAGAACTCTTGAATGTTGTTCTGGCGATCTTGCAGACTTGAAAGTAAAATCATGTGATGTTGAAGCATGGAGTCCAAGACAACAAAAGTATTTTGAAGTTGGTTCTTGTTCAACATTAGGAGATGCTCAAGCAAGAAGGTTAGGTATTCGTACTAAAGGAGAAAATGGAACATATCTTGTTCATACACTTAATAATACTGTTATTGCTAGTCCTCGTGGTTTAATAGCATTCCTTGAAAATCATTATACAAAGGATGGAAAAATTACTATTCCAGAAGTTTTACAACCATATATGGGTGGTAAGAAAGAAATAATTTTAAAATAAAAGCAAAGTAAAAAAATACTTTGTTTTTTTCAAAATGTGTTTGAATTAAATAATATGAGTAACTATTATTCAATTCTAAAAAAATATTTTGTAAAATTTGTTGATATTTCTTGACGGTTATTTATACTTATCATATAATTTATTCAGTTAGAGTTGCTTGCTAATTGCTCGCTGATTAAATTTAGGTCGATAATTTGTGTCTTAGGCAAGAAAGATACATCTATTCGGGCATGCCACTTGGTAATGAATGAAAGTTCGTTGCTTAAGCAAAGTGGGATGCCCTTTTTATATATGGGAGGTAATAAAGATGAACGAGCTAATGATAAAAAATGAATTAGTAGATAATGATGCAAAAATTGAAAATATGATTTATGAAATAAGGGGAGTACAAGTTATGTTAGATTCTGACTTAGCTATTCTTTATGAATGTAAAAACGGAACAAAAGAAATTAATCAAGCGGTAAAAAATAATCCCAAAAAATTTCCTATGAGGTTTTCTTGGATATTGTCTGATGATGAATGGTCAAACTTGAGGTCAAAAATTTTGACCTCAAGTCAAAAAAATAATTATGGTGGACGAAGATATAATCCGAGAGTTTTTAGCGAGCATGGAATTTATATGTTATCAACTGTAATTAAATCAAAAATTGCAACTAGTGCAAGTATTCGTATTATGGATACTTTTGTAAATATGAGAAAATTTATAAACGAAAACAAAGACATTTATAAATCAATTAACATAATTAATAATAGGCTTTTAGAACATGATGAAAAATTTAATTACTTATTTTCTAAATTTGATACTAAAGAACAAATATTTTTAGATGGTCAAACATATAGTGCTTATAGAAATATTTTAGAGATATTAAATAGTGCAAAAAATAGTATAATTATTATTGATGAATATGCCGATATTACATTTTTGGATTTAATAAGAACTATCTCTTGTAATATTACATTAATTACAAGAGATAGCAATAGATTGAGCAATATAGAAATTGAAAAGTATAATAAAGAATATAATAATCTTACTGTTGTTAGAAACAATTCTTTTCATGATAGATTTTTTGTTATTGATAATAATGATATATATTTATCGGGATCATCAATTAATAGTGTTGGTAATAAAACTTTTATGATAATTAAGATTGAAAAAGAATCAGTAAGAAATACTATACTAAATGATATTAATAAAATTATTAATAAATAGTATTATTTCATAAAAAAATAATTAATAATAATAATATTGTATTTTGTTAAATTGTTTTGTGAATTATGTTATTTTTGTATAATTATTAAACATAAAGTAAGATTTTTTGTTCTATATTGGAGATTATAATAATTGATGGTGTTAAATAAAAAAATTCTATTATTTCAAAAATTATTTCGAAGAAAATAAGTTATAATGGTGGTGAAGAGATGTTTGAAAATTATGATCTTTATACAATATACAAATTCTATGATGAATTAGGTAAACAAATGCAAGAGTTATATTCTTATTGTTTTGATAAGTATAATGGTGATATGTATTTAATAGACAGAATAGCTGATATAAGTAGAGAATATATAAGAATAGTAGTTAAGGAATTTGAAAGCACTTATTTATAGATGAAAATAATAATCCTAATAAAATAGGGTTATTTTTTTGTAGGAAAACTTTCATTAATTATTTACAATCATTTATTTATGTGTTAAGATTAACTTGTAAGATATGAAAGGTAATAATAATTGTAGATTGTATTGTTGGTGCATTTTTTGAAACTTTAAAAAAGGGTAAAATAATTCGCAAATCTACAATTTATAAAAAATAGGAGGTAGTTATGTTAACTAATACTAATATTGGGGGGGGGTCATTTAAAAAGTAAAAAACAAATGTTATTAGTAATAACAATATTTACGTTAATATTAACATTAGGTAGTGTAACGTATGCATTCTTTAATTATACAAGAACAGGTCAAGCCAATACCTTAAAAACAGGCAATATAAGTTTTAATTCAACACAAGATAATACCATTAGTTTAACTAATGTCTTTCCAACATCAAGTACAAATCTAAATAGTACAAATTCTGATACAGTAACAATAAATATAACAGGAGATACAACATATTCAGAAGGTATAGAATATAAAGTTACTTTAGATCAAGTTAATAATACAATTAATGGTAAAGAAATACCAATATCTTTTAATGTTACGGCAAGTAATTTAGGGACTAAAGATAGTAGTTATTACACTAATCGTGGTGGAGCAACTCCAATTTATAATCTAACAGAAACAGGCCAAGTAGAAGATGGTAAATATATTTTAGTAGGATATATATCACAAGGCTCTACTGGAGTAAATGGTAGTATCGATGTAACAGCATTTATTGACACTGATAGGGTAGCCATATCAGATACAGTATCAAGAATAGATAATGGTAATTTAATATATGGTGAAACAACAGGTGAATGGATAGCAGGCAGAACAGTCTTTACAACCAGTGAATGGAATAGTTTTCAGATAACTCCAATATCATTCAAAGTAAAAGTCGAAGCCAATGAAGGAATCTGGGTAGAAGAAGAGAAATATATTGTATTAAAGAATTTAAATGATATAACTGAATGGCAGAATATAAGAACAAATATATCAAGCATTGAGTTTCATAAAGATGGAATAGCACCATCAAATTCATTAAAAACAATAGATGTAACAGATGTAACAAGTGCTGGACCTGTAACTTTATATACAGTCGATGATGGGCTTGGTAATAACAAATATAAAGCAATAGTAGTTGCAAATGATACTATTTATGCACCTAATGATAGTACTAAGCTATTTGCGCGTATGGAGAACTTAATAGTTTTTAATTCTGAAAATTTTAAAGTTGATAATGTATCTGATATGAATAATATGTTTAATAGATGTTCAAAATTAAGTGATATATCTTCATTGTCACAATGGAAGACGTCAAATGTTACTGATATGCTTGCTATGTTTTTTAATTGTTCTAGTTTGACTAATTTAGACGGATTATATAATTTTGATACATCAAATGTTACTGCAGATTATGGAATGTATGGATTATTTTATGGCTGTACTAATTTATCTAATATAAATGGATTAATTAATTGGAATACTTCTAATGTTAAAGATATGGAATATATGTTTTATAATTGCTTACATTTAGAAAACGTTGATGCATTATTAAATTGGAATACATCTAATGTGACAAATATGGAAGCAATGTTTTACAATTGTCAAGTATTAGCAAATATTGATGGTTTAATAAATTGGGATACATCTGAAGTAACAAGTTTGCAGCAAATGTTTTATAATTGTCAGGTATTAGAGAATATTGATAGTTTATCAAATTGGAATATATCTAATGTTATAAATATGGGTGCCATGTTTGCGAGTACTTTTGCTCTAATAGATTTTTCACCACTTACTAATTGGAATACAGAAAATGTTGTATATATGGGTCAATTATTTACTATTGGCAATGGAAAAACTAGAAAAGGTGATTCTATAATAGATGTTTTTTTTCTATCAAATTGGAATACTTCAAATGTAATCGATATGTCTTATATGTTTCATAACGTAAGTATATCATCATATATCCCTTTTAAAAATTGGAATGTTGGTAAAGTACAAAACTTTAGTAATATGTTTAATCAAACAGATGCATCAACAGTAATAACACTTGCAGGACTTGAAAATTGGGATGTATCAAGTGCAACTGATATGTCTGCTATGTTTTTGCAGAATGTAAGTTTAACAGATGCATCGGCAATCAATAACTGGAATATAAATGCAAGTATAAATTTTGGTGGAATGTTTGGCGGAGCTCCTTCTCACCCAGAATTTACTAATGTTTTTGGTACATGGGATAGTGAAGGAACATTTATCCCTAATGCATAGGTAATAAAATAATATAGTTTATGATGACTATATTATTTTTCAATTTTATAAAATTTACAATACTTAATTTGAGTGATATAATATTTCTGGAAGTAATGAGGTTTTTATGAGCAAAATAAGTATAATGAGTGAAGATTTATCAAATAAAATTGCAGCAGGAGAAGTTGTTGAAAAGACAATGAATGTTGTTAAAGAATTAGTTGAAAATAGTATTGATGCTAAAGCGAGTATGATTAAAGTAGAATTGAAAGATAGTGGTGTTTTAGAAATAAAAGTAACTGATGATGGTATTGGAATGGATAGAGATGACGCTGTACTTTGTTTTTCTCGTCATGCTACAAGTAAACTTCATAATATTAATGATTTATTTAATATAGCATCTTTGGGTTTTCGAGGTGAAGCATTACCTTCGATAGCGAGTGTTTCTAATGTTACTTTAAAAACAAGTAATGGAACAGTGGGAACTTTAGTTAAAATTAATGGTGGTAAACAAGAAAGTGTCGAAAATTGTGATATAAGATGTGGAACAATTATTACCGTAAGTAATTTATTTTATAATACACCAGTTCGTCTTAAATATTTAAAAAGTTTGTATGCTGAACTTGCTAATATTACGGATTATCTTAATAAGATGGCTTTGTCATATCCTAATATTAAATTTATTTTAATAAATAACGAAAAAGAACTTCTTAATACTGATGGAAGTGGTAATTTATTAAAAGTTATTAATAGTATCTATGGTCTTTCAGTAACTAAAAAAATGTTAGAAATAGATGCTAAGACGGATGATTTTCATATTATGGGGTATACAAGTTATCCTGAAGTAAATAGAAGTAGTCGTAATAATATTACATTATTAGTTAATAATCGCGTAATTAAAAATTATGAAATAATTAAAACAATTCATGAGTGTTATCATACGTTTATGGCGCAAGATAAATATCCGATTACGGTTTTAAATATTAAAGCGGATCCTTTTTTAATAGATGTTAATGTTCATCCAACGAAAATGGATGTTAAGTTTTCGAAAATAGAGGATTTAAAGGAATTAATTACGAATACTTTTACGAAGAAATTAAAAGAGACATTACTTATACAAGAAGGATTTGTTAATACTGATTTTGTCGAAGAAAAAATAGAAAAAGAAGAAATAAAAGAAGAGTATTTTAAACCTAAGTTGGAAGAAGTTACATTAAACTTTGAAGTTCATGATGATAATAAAGTATATTTAGAAAGTGGTGTTAAAGAAGAGAATAAAGTTCATTTTGATGAAAGAGAAGAATTAATACCAGTACATGAAGTTACTATAAAACCAATAAAACCAATAGGAGCATGTCATGGAACATATATTATTGGTGAAAATGAAGATGGTATTTACATTATTGATCAACATGCAGCTGCGGAAAGAATTAATTATGAAAAGTGTTATAAAGCCATACTAAGTCATTCTAAGAATATTATGGATTTATTAGTACCAATAACGATTGAACTTCCTAGTAATGAATATATGATTTTAAAAGAGCATTTTGATATTTTAGATAAGTTAGGGTTTGTTTATGAAGAATTTGGTATAAATACCATTGTGATTCGAAGTCATCCTGTATGGTTACCTTCATATGCTCTTGAAGAAGCGATAAGAAAGATAATTGATATTATTATTACGGAAGAAGATTTTTCAGAACTTAAGTTTTCTGATCGTATTAGTATGACAATGGCTTGTAAAATGAGTATTAAAGGAAATGATGCGATAACTCTTGCTGATATGGAATATTTGCTTAATAATTTAGTTAGAACTGATAATCCTTATACATGTCCTCATGGAAGACCAACGATTATTAGTTATACAAAATATGATTTGGAAAAAATGTTTAAGAGGGCGTTAGACTAATGAAGAAAATTATTGTTATTGTTGGACCAACTGGTGTTGGTAAAACAAAATTAAGTGTGGAACTTGCTAAAAGATTAAATGGCGAAGTTATTAATGCGGATAGTATGCAAGTATATAAAGATTTAAATATTGGAACTGCTAAAATTAAAGAAGAAGAAAAAGAGGGAATTCCTCATCATTTATTTGATATATGTGATGTAAAAGATAATTATACTATTTACAATTATCAACAAGATGCAAGAAGGGTTATTGGGGAAATAGAAAAGAGAAATAAAGTACCTATCTTTGTTGGAGGTAGTGGATTATATATTAAAGCTGCTTTATATGATTATCAATTAAGTAATGAAGAGTTTCATAGTAATTTTGATAATTTAAGTAATGAAGAATTATTAAATGAAATACAAAAAGATCATGATACGGATATTCATGTTAATAATCGTAAAAGATTAGTTAGAGAATTAAATAAAATATATAATCATACCATTAATACTAGTGAAATAAATAAACCTCTTTATGATATAACGGTTATTGGTTTAACAACGGAAAGAGATAAACTATATGAAATTATTAATAATCGTGTTGATAAAATGGTTGATGAAGGATTAATTGAAGAAGTTAAAAGTCTATATGATAAGAAAATAAATAGTAAAGCGATTATGACGGGAATAGGGTATAAAGAATTATATAAATATTTTGATAATGAAATAACTTTTGAAGAAGCGATTAATTTAATAAAGAAAAATTCTCGTAATTTTGCTAAAAGACAATATACTTTTTTTAATCATCAAATGGATGTTAAATGGTTTATGGTTAATTATTATTGTTTTGATAATACAATTAATGAAGTAGAGAAGTATGTAAAAAAAATATTCTAATTTTTTAGAATATTTTTTTATTTATTAATCATAACACTATCATAAAATAATGGTAATATAATATAATTTTTTTCTTGTAAATATTTTATAAAGTTTGGTAATATTGCTGTTGTTACAGCATGATAATCATGGAATAAAACAACTTCTAGTGGTTCATTAATACTTTGCATTAGATTTTTCCAACCTGTATCATAGTTTGGAAGATATCCTCCATCACCGTCTTGGGCTGTCCAATCAACCCAGCCATAATTATTTTCTCTTAATTTTTCAATCATAGCATTTAAACCACTTCTTCCTCTTTGAGCGATAGGAGTTCCGCTACCACCAGGGAAACGGGCAATATTTGTAACTAATCCGGTTTTACTTTTTATTAATTCTTCTTGTCTTTTGATAGCATCAATAAAACTATCTGCTGATTTATATAGGCCTCTATTCCAACCATGAGTATAAGTGTGATTAGCGATTGTATGATTATCTTTAGCAATAGCGGCATAAACATCATGACAAACGTAGTTTCTATTATCATAGCAATGCTCACCATTAACATTGGTTGTAAAGAAGGTTGCTTTAACATGATTTTCTTTTAGAATCTTTAGTACTTTATAAGTGTTATAGTATGGACCATCATCAAATGTTAAGTAAACAATTTTTTTATCAGTTTCTTTGTTTTTTATTTTCTTTTCTAATTCGCTAGCTAATTTAAAAACTTCGTTTTTCTTATTTAAAATAGTTTCATCAATATTTTCTAATTCATTAATTTTATTATTAATTTCATTGATTTCATTTTCATCAATATTCTGATCTTTCATTAGAACTTGATATTCTTCTTTTATTTTATCTTTTTTACTATTTAATGTTTTGATGTTTTGATATTTTTGATAACTAAAGAATAATAAAACTAATACTAACACTATATTGATTATTGCAATGCTGAATTTAATTTTTCCGTTGTTTCTTCCCATATACTTAACTCCTCAATTTTTTCTTTTAATTCTTCTTTTAGTTTTTCATGCTTGCTTTCTTTTTCTTCTAATTCTTCTTCATTATTAGAGATTTTTTCCTTTACTTTTGCAATATTTGTTTCTAATTCTTTAAATTCATTATCTAATTGGGTATTTTTCTTAAAGAGATATCCATATACACCAATAGAGATAATTAATAAAAGACATGATGTTATTAAAAATATAATGCTTTTTTTAGATTTTTTTTCATTTTTCTTCTTCTTCATATTCACTCCTTATAAAACAAAACAATTATAGTACAATTTGTCAAATAATTCAAGAAAAATGACTAATTATGACTAAAATATAGACGAAAGTTAAAAAATTAGGTATAATTGATAATGGATTTATATGTAAAAGGGAGAAATTTATGAGAAAGAAAAGTAAAAAGAGAGTAATATCTAATATAATTTTTAATATTATTGCTTTAGTTTCGACGATTGTTGCAATTGTGTTTTGTATTTATTTGTTTAATTTAGATATTTTACCTGCCAAGTATTTAAGAATTATTTTTATTGGGTTGGGAGTATTTTATTTAATATTACTTGGGGTAACATTACCTCGAAAGATGCGTATTGGTTTTAAGATCGTCGCTTGTGTCTTTTTAGTTATTTTTGCATTTGTCTTTGGTTTTGGAATTAAATATGTTGATAAAACGGCTGAATTTGTTAATAAGATAAATGATGAACTTAAGCAGAAAGAAGATTATCAAATTAGTGCCATTAAAGAAATAAAAAAAGAAGATATTGATGGTAAAAAAATAGGAATTTTTAAAAATGGTAAATATGATAAAATTATTGAACTATTAAAAAAGAAATATCCTAAAATAGAGATTATTGATTATGATGATCCAGTAAAGATTTTTGAGGATTTATCAAATGATGATATTGAATTAATTATAGCTAGTGATAATGTTTATGAACTTTTACAAACAGATTTAAATTATTTAAATATATCTTTGAAGAATATGGATGTCTTATCTGTTCCTGTTGATAGTATATCAGAGGATGTTGTTAAAGTTGTTGATGTTACTAATACACCATTTAACATTTATGTTGGTGGTGGTGATGCCTATGGTAGTATTAATAAGGTTATGAACACAGATGTTAATATGGTTGTAACTGTTGATCCAGTTAATCATAAAATGTTACTTACTTCAATTCCAAGAGATTATTATGTAGTTCTTCCAAGCAAGGGGGACGAAGTATATGACAAATTAACACATGCCGGATATTATGGAATTGGTGAAAGTGTTAAAGCAGTTGAAAAACTTCTTGATATTGATATTAACTATTATGCAAAAGTTAATTTTTCAACAATAGAAAAAATTGTTGATGCTATAGGTGGTGTTGATATTAATAATCCAAGAGCTTTTACATCGAGTGATAGAGTAACACATTTTAATAAAGGGGATATTCATCTTAATGGTCATCAAGCATTAATGTATGCAAGAGAACGTCAGTCATTTGCTGATGGCGATGTTCAACGCGTTAAGAATCAACAGAAAATTCTTGAGGCAATAATTGGAAAGATTTCCTCATCTAAAACAATTATTAGTCGTTATACAGACCTTCTTGATTCCATAAGTAGTTCTTTTTCAACGAATCTTGATACTAAGAGTATAAGTCGATTGATTAAATTACAATTAAGCGATATGCGTGGTTGGGATATGGAAAGTCAAAATTTAGTAGGTCATAGTGCTACCTCAACAAAGTGTTATTCGATACCTAATTTAGCCTTATATGTTATGAAACAAGATGCGGATTCAGTTCAAAATGCAAGCAACAAAATAAAAGAAATGTTAGAAAAAAAGTAGAAAGAATGTGGTTTTATGTTAAATAAGATAAAGAAAAGTAATTTTTTCTTGGTTTTAATTGATATTGTTTTAATAGCGGCTTGTTATATTTTATCGTTAATTGTTTTAGAATATGAAAATGTTAATGAATTATTTATTGTTCGGAATGTTATTTTTTCTATTTTTGTCTATCAAGTAGTTTTAAATTGTTTTCGTATGTATTTTAATTTAGTTAACTATGAAATTGGGAAAGATTATCTTAAATATATTATTTGCTCTTTTATATCAATGATAGTGTTAACTATTTTCGGAAAAATATTTGCAGTTGAGTATTTAGATTTTTTAAGAATTAATGCTTTAGCTAGTGTTTTAACTGCAGGAGGTTTTATTGCATATCGACTTATTATTCGTGAAATTCATTTTCGAAAGAATAATAGTGAACTATATAATTCTAATCAACCAATGTGTAATATCTTAATTGTTGGAGCCGGTCTTGGTGGACGTGAAATGATTATTACTATTAAAAATAGTGATAATAAAAGATATAATATCGTTGGGTTGGTAGATGATGATAAATCAAAGTATAAGAAAAAGATACTAGGTATTGAGGTATTAGGTAATCGTTATGATATTCCTAGAATTGTTGATGAACGTGACGTTGATTTTATCTTTTTAGCAATTTCCAAAATCGATCCTATTAATAGAAGGAAAATATTAGAGTTATGTGGAGAAACAAAAGCCAAAATTAAAGTTTGGCCAACTGCTGAAGATGTTATTGATAAACAAGGTGCAATTAATAGTTTAAGAGATGTAGAAATAGAGGATTTATTAGGTAGAGATCCTATTAAACTTGAAAATCGTAATATAACTAATTTAATAAAAAATAGAGTAGTTTTAGTAACTGGTGGTGGTGGTTCTATTGGTTCAGAATTGTGTCGTCAAGTTATTAAATATAATCCTAAACAATTAGTAATTTTAGATATTTATGAAAATAATTTATATGATATTGAAATGGAATTACGAGGAGATTATCCTGATAAAAATATTGAAACGGTTGTTGCTTCTGTTCGTGATAGGGAGCGTCTTGAAAATGTCTTTAAGAAATATCGTCCATCGATTGTTTTACATGCAGCTGCGCATAAACATGTTCCTTTAATGGAACATAGTCCTTTGGAAGCAATTCATAATAATATTTTTGGAACCAATAATGTTGTGGAAGTTTCGGATAAATATCATGTTGATAAGTTTGTTTTAATATCAACAGATAAAGCCGTTAATCCTACTAATATTATGGGGGCAACAAAAAGATTTTGTGAAATGATTATTCAAGCTAAGGATAAAAAAAGTAAAACGGATTATTGTGCTGTACGTTTTGGTAATGTTTTAGGAAGTAATGGTTCAGTTATTCCACTATTTAAAAAACAAATTGCTAAAGGTGGTCCAGTTACTGTAACTGATAAAAATATTACTAGATTTTTTATGACAATACCAGAAGCGGTTCAATTAATATTACAAGCAGTTACTTATGCTAATGGTGGGGAAATCTTTGTTCTTGATATGGGAGATCCAGTAAAAATTTATGATTTAGCAGAAACTCTTATTAAGTTAATGGGATATGTTCCTAATGAAGATATACCAATAAAAATAACCGGTCTTCGTCCTGGAGAAAAATTATATGAAGAAATACTTATGGCAGAAGAAGGATTAACTTCAACTAAACATGATAAAATCTTTATTTCTAAACCAACGGATGTTTCTTCAAAAATGATAAAAGATGCTTTAGAAAAATTAGAATCAATTGAATATAATAAAAATTATTCTGTAAAGTATGTTAAAGATATGATGAAGGATGTTGTTTCAACATATCATGAGGCAGAGGAGGTAAATAATGAAAAAAATAAATAATATTCCTTTTTCACCACCAGATATTTCTAATGAAGAAATTAATGAAGTAATTGATACCCTAAAGGGTAATTGGATAACAACAGGACCAAAGACAAAAAAATTTGAAGAAGAAATATCAAAACTTTGTGGTACAAAGAAAACAGTTTGTCTTAATTCTGCCACAGCCGCTTTAGAACTTATTTTAAGAGTATTAGAGATTAAAGAAGGCGATGAAGTTATAGTTCCTGCTTATACTTATACGGCATCAGCAAGTCCTGTGTATCATGTAGGTGCAAAAATAGTTTTATGTGATGTGCAAAAAGATTCTTTTGAAATGGACTATACTTTATTAGATAAATTAATTAATGATAAAACAAAAGCCATAATTGCTGTTGATTTGGCAGGTATTATTTGCAATTATGATAAAATTAGAAAGATAATTGATAGTAAAAAAAGTTTATTTAAACCAAATAGTGAACTTCAAAAGAAGTTTAATCGTATTATTCTTATCTCAGATTGTGCACATGGAATAGGTGCTGTTCAAAATAATGTTCATTCGGGTAATATTGCTGATTTTACAAGTTTTTCGTTTCATGCTGTTAAAAATCTTACGACAGCAGAAGGCGGTGCAGTAACTTGGAAAAATTATGATTTTTTAGATGATGAAGAAATTTATAAAAAATTTCAATTATTATCTCTTCATGGACAAGATAAAGATGCCCTACATAAAAATGGCTTAGGTAATTGGGAATATGATATTAAAGGATTATATTATAAATGTAATATGACAGATATTATGGCTAGTATTGGTCTTGCTCAATTAAGAAGATATAGTGGTTTAATTAAAAGACGTCATGAAATAATAAAAAAATATAATGAAGGTTTTAAAAATTTACCTGTTAAATTATTAAATCATTGTGATGAAAATCATTGTTCATCAGGTCATTTATATTTAGTTAGAATTAATGGCATTAATGAGGAAACTAGAAATAATGTTATTATTAAAATGGCAGAACGTGGTATTGCTACTAATGTTCATTATAAGCCACTTCCAATGCTTACGGCATATAAGGAACTAGGTTTTGATATTAAGGATTTCCCTAATGCCTATCATCTTTATGAAAATGAGGTTACATTACCGCTTTATAGTAAATTAACAGATGAAGAAGTAAATTATATTATTGATAATTTTATTGATGTATTAAAGGAATTACATTTATGTTAACTAAATTTGAAAAATTACCTAAAAGTATGCAAAATGATAAAGTTAAAGAATATTATGATTTATTAAAAATAAAAAAGGGATATTTAATTATTAAAAGAATATTTGATATTTTAGGATCACTTCTTTTATTAATTCTTTTATCTCCGGTATTTCTTATTTTAGCGATTATGATTAAAATAGATAGCAAAGGGCCTATTTTTTATCGACAAGAACGGATTACTAAGTATGGAAAGAAATTTCGAATATTTAAATTTCGAACAATGATTTGTGATGCTGATAAAAAAGGTAGTTTAGTAACAACCAACGAAGATAATCGAATAACAAAAGTAGGTAAGAAAATAAGAAATAGCAGGTTAGACGAAATACCTCAGTTAATAAATATTTTAAAAGGGGAAATGTCTTTTGTAGGGACAAGGCCAGAAGTAGAAAAATATGTTAATGAATATAGTGACGAAATGTTAGCAACACTACTTATGAGTGCGGGGGTAACTTCCCTTGCAAGTATTAATTTTCGTGATGAAGCTAAAATAATGGATAAGTATTTGAAAAAAGATAAAAATGTTGATAGTGTTTATGTAAAAAAAATATTACCTAAAAAAATGGAATATAATCTACAATATTTAAAAAAATGTAGTATAATAGAAGATATTAAGTTATGTATTAAAACAGTTATTTAAAGTAGGTGATGTATGGAAAAAATTATAATAACTGCTATGGTAGTTGTAAGAAATGAAGAAAAGTATATTATGCAATGCTTAAATTCATTGATAGAGCAAGATTTTCCAAAAAATGAGTATGAAATAATAGTTGTTGATGGATATTCCGATGATAATACACTTGAAATTGTAAAGTGTTTTATTGACAAAAATAATAAAAATATAAAAATAAGATTATTAATGAATAAACGGAAAATTCTTGCTGCTGGTTGGAATATAGGTATAAAAAACGCAAATGGAAAATATGTAGTTAGAATTGATGCACATGCGACAGCAAATAAAGATTTTCTTAGTAAAAGTTTAGAAACGATGAATAGAATGCCTAAAAATGTTGCTTGTGTGGGAGGTAAAATTACTTCTGTTTCTTTGAAAAATGGTGACGAAATTGTTAGTAAAGTATTATCATCGCCGTTTGGAATAGGAAATTCTAAATTTCGGTATTCTGATAAAGAGCAATATGTTGATACAGTTGCATTTGGTTTATACAGAAAAGATGTTTTTAATGATGTAGGGTATTTTGATGAAACATTGGAAAGAAATCAAGATAATAATATGCATAATAGAATTAGAAAAAAAGGCTATAAATTTTATTTTAATCCGGAAATTAAATCCAATTATTATGTAAGAAACAGTTTAAAAAAAATGTTGCGACAGGGTTTTTTAAATGGGAAATGGAATATTGTTGTTTTTAGACAAGATAATAAATCTTTATCGTTAAGGCATGTTATACCACTGTTTTTTGTATTAAGTATAATTGTATTGCTGTTGTTATCGTTTGTAAATGTATTCTTTTTATATGTTTTGGCATTTGAATTTTTTTTGTATGTCTTATTTGCCATAGTTTTCGCATTAAAGAAAACAAAAAAAATGTTAGAAATTATTAAAATGCTAATATATTATTTTCTCCTACATGTATCATATGGAATAGGAGAAATAAGTTCAATTTTTATAATTAAATAGTTAGTAATAGAAAAATAGGAGGAGAAGTATTATGAATATTTATGAAAAATTAATTAATCAGGAAACAAAGTTATCATTGGTAGGATTGGGATATGTTGGTATGCCGATTGCTGTGGCATTTGCAAAGAAAATTCAAGTAGTCGGTTTTGATATTAATGAGAAAAAAATTCAAAATTATAAAAATGGTTATGATGTAACGAATGAAGTTGGCGATGAGGCTTTAAAAAATTCAACTGTCGAATTTACGAGTGATGAAAAAAGACTTCAAGATGCATTATTTCATATAGTTGCTGTTCCAACACCAGTAAATGATGATCATACACCAGATTTAAAACCAGTTATTTCTGCATCGGAATTATTGGGAAGAAATTTAAAAAAAGGTTCAATTGTTGTTTATGAATCAACAGTTTATCCTGGTGTAACAGAGGAGGTTTGTATACCTATATTAGAAAAACAATCTGGCTTAAAATGTGGTTTAGATTTTAAAGTTGGATATTCACCAGAAAGAATAAATCCGGGGGATAAAGTTCATCGTTTAGAGACTATTACGAAAATTGTTTCGGGAATGGATGAAGAAGCGTTAGATATTATAGCTAAAACATATGAATTAGTTATAGAAGCAGGTGTTTATCGTGCTGAAAGTATAAAAGTTGCTGAAGCAGCAAAAGTTATTGAAAATAGTCAAAGAGATATTAATATTGCATTCATGAATGAATTGTCTATTATTTTTAGTAAAATGGGAATAGATACGTTATCAGTATTAAAGGCCGCTGGAACAAAATGGAATTTTCTTTCTTTTGCTCCTGGATTAGTAGGTGGTCATTGTATTGGTATAGACCCATATTATTTAACATATAAAGCAGAACAAATGGGATATCATTCTCAAGTTATTCTTTCAGGAAGAAGAATTAATGACGATATGGGAAAATATGTTGCTGAGAATGCCGTAAAGCAGTTAATTAAATCTGATAAATTGATTAATAAAGCAAAAGTGGGTATTCTTGGAATAACGTTTAAAGAAAATTGTCCTGATGCAAGAAATTCTAAAGTATATGACATTATAAGAGAATTGAATGAATATGATATTAATCCTATTGTTGTAGATCCGGTAGCTGATGTAAGTGATGTTAAAAACTTTTATAACATTAAACTTAATAATATTGAAGATTTGAAAGATTTAGATTTGGTAATTATTGCCACCAGTCATGATGCTTTTAAAGATTTATCGATTGAACAATTTGATAAAATGTTTAAAGATAAAAAAATTATCGTTGATGTTAAAGGTATTTTAGATAAGACAATATATGAAAGTAATGGATATAGTTATTGGAGATTATAATTTTGAAAGTGGGTGCTAATTAATATTTATTATGGGATATTTAAATTTAAAATTTAAACCAGATACTTTATTTTTGGTAACTGGTGGGGCTGGATTTATTGGTTCTAACTTATGCGAAGCAATTCTTAAAATGGGCTATAAGGTTAGATGTTTAGATAATTTATCGACCGGAAAACAAGCAAATGTTGATTTATTTATTGATAATCCTAATTATGAATTTATTAAGGGAGATATTACAGATTTGGATACATGTATGAAAGCGTGTAAAGGGGTTACTTATGTACTAAATGAAGCAGCATGGGGTTCTGTACCACGTAGTGTTGAAATGCCATTATATTATGAAAAAGTTAATATTTCTGGCACTTTAAATATGCTTGAAGCAGCAAGACAAAATGGGGTTGAAAAATTTGTATATGCTTCAAGTTCTTCAGTGTATGGAGATAGTGAAAAATTGCCAAAAGAAGAAGGAAATGAAGGTAATTTATTATCACCGTATGCATTGACCAAAAGAGTTGATGAAGAGTATGCTAAGCTATATACAAAGTTGTATGGTTTAGATACTTATGGATTAAGATATTTTAATGTGTTTGGTAAAAGACAAGATCCTGATGGTGCATATGCTGCTGTTATTCCTAAATTTATTAAGCAATTAATTCATGATGAAAGGCCAACCATTAATGGTGATGGTAAACAGTCTAGGGATTTTACGTATATTGAAAATGTTATTGAAGCAAATTTAAAAGCTTGCTTAGCTAGTAGTGATGTTGCTGGTCAAGCTTTTAATGTTGCTTATGGTGGTCGAGAATATCTTATAGACATATATAATTATATAAATAAAGCTTTAAAAAAGAATATAAAACCAATATATGGACCAGATAGAGTTGGAGACATCAAGCATTCTAATGCTAGCATTGAGAAGGCCAAGAAACATTTAGGATATTCTCCAGACTATAGTTTTGAGAAAGGTATTGAACTTGCAATCGATTGGTATGTGGAAAATTTATAATAATTATTCAAGGAGGAACAATGAAAAAAATAGCCATTGTCAGGTTTGATGTGTCTTTTGGAGGAATAGAGCATCAAATAATTAATTTAGTTTCCCAACTATATCATGATTATTTATTTGTTCTTATTACTAAAGAATCATCGGATTTTGCTAAAGAGTTTGAAAAATATGGTAAAGTTTATTTTATTGGAACAACTCATCTTTTTGATGCAAGAAAAAAAATGATTAAAATAATAAAAGATGAAAATATCGATATAATTCAATCGCATATGCTTAGGGAGCATTATATTTGTTGTCTATGTAAATATTCAATCAAAAATATTTATCATATATTTAGGGTTCATACATATATTGATTGTTCATTTATTAGCAATTTAAAAAAGAGATTATATCATATTTTGTCTCATATACTTTCTAATAATGTTGATTTGTATTTACCTATTAATAAGATTAACTATGATGAATTGATAAAAAGGTCTAAAATTAAAAAAGAAAAAATTAGAATTGTACATGATGGTGTAAAAAGTATTAATGAAGCAATTTCAAATAGTGATTATTTTAATTATTATGATTTAGTTATGGTAGCAAATTTGATTTATGGAAAAGGTCATGATATAGCAATAAAAGCATTAGCAGAACTCGTAAAGAAAAATAAAAAATACAATATTACTTTTATAGGAAATAAAACTGTTGACAATGGTGATAGTGAATATAGCTTAAATAGTTTAGAAAAATTAGCACAAGAATTAGGTGTCTTGAACAATGTTAAATTTTTAGGGTATGTTAAAGATATTTCACCAGTATTAAAAGATAAGAGTATTGTTATTTTACCATCGTATAGTGAAGGAACACCCAATTGTTTATTAGAAGCAATGTCAGCTAAAAAAATTGTTGTTGCATCTTCTGTTGGTGGTATTCCAGAATTTATTCAAAATGAAATTAATGGTTTTTTGCATAAAAATAAAGATTATGATGAATTAGCTAATATAATATTAAAGATAAAAAAAATGTCTAAATCAAAACTAAAAAGTCTTGAAAATTCGGGATATAATATTTGGTTAAGTGAATATTGCTTGGAAAAAGTTGATGAGCAATTTAGAAAGATATATGATAGGATTGTGTAAAATGAATAGAAAAAAATATGCAATCATTTTGCCATCTCTTGGTATGGGAGGAGCAGAAAGAGTTGCTAGTGAAATTGCAAATGAAATGATTAAACATAACAATTATGTTCAGTTTATTCTTTTAGATAATAATGATGTTTATTATAAATTAGATAGAAGAATAAAAGTTGATTTTATGGATTACGATGAGAAAAAAAATAAAATTATTAAAAATTATTATCGAATAAAAAAATTACGTTGTTTTTTGAAAAAGGAATCAATTGATATTGTTATATCTTTTTTAACGTCTGCTAACTTTTTAGCAATTTTATCTGCCATAGGGACGAATACTAAGGTTTTTGTTTCTGAAAGAAGTAACCCAAATATTGATTCTACTATTATTAAATTTATTAGAAAAATATTATATAGAATGGCAGATGGATGTGTTTTCCAGACCACGGATGCTATGAATTTATTTAAAGGAAAAATAAGACGTAATAGTATTGTTATTGAAAATCCAGTGAAAAGTAATTTGCCTAGATGGAGTAATTATAAAAAACATGATGATAGTATTGTTACTGCGTGTCGATTGGAGAAATCAAAAAATATTCCAATGTTATTATTAGCCTTTTCCAAAATTATTATGAAATATGACGAATTTAAATTATTGATTTTTGGCGATGGGCCAGAAAAGGAGAATATATATCATTTAATAGAGAAAATGAATTTAAAAAACAATGTTTTTTTAATGGGTAAAGATATAAATTGGCATGTAATGGCTGTAAAATGTAGGATATTTGTTTTGTCGTCGGATTATGAAGGAATGTCTAATTCTTTACTTGAAGCTTTAGCGATGGGGATGCCGGTTGTCTCTACAGATCATCCAATTGGTGGTGCAAAAGCCTTAATTAATAATAACGAGAATGGTTTTTTAGTTCCAGTTAATGATAGTGATGCAATGGCTGAAAGTCTTTTTAAAATAATTAGTAATAAAGAATTGCAAAATAATTTCTCAAAAAATGCAGAAAAAATTTGTCAAACATTGAGTATAAGTAATATAACTAATAAATGGTTAAAATATGTAAACAAGGAATGATTGCTTTATCATTAGAGAGGTATATAATGAAAAAAAAGATAAAAAAATTAATAGAATTTATTAAAAATAATTGCTTGATAATTAATACATCTGTCATTTATTTTTGCATATTTAGCATGCTTTTATTTTTAACAACTGACTTTTTTATATATATAAAAATTCCTTTAGTTATTATATCACTGTATACTTTATTATATTCGTATATAATAAAGTATACAAATATTAAACTTGTTTTTAAAAGTTCATTTTTTTTGTGGTATTTTATTTTTTGGTTTTTTACACTAGTAATTACAATTTTTCGTAATAATTCACAAGTATTAATTTTAATAAAAAATATAATAGTTTTTTCGATGTATATTTTTGATATTATATTGTTATATGAAAATAATACTATGAAAAGTAAATTTGATCTTTTTAAAACAATAAGAATAGTTTCAATTTTTATGTGTTGTTGGATATTATTATTTGAATTTAAAACACTGATGTCAGGAGAGCGTATTGGATTTTCGATAATGACATCAAATCCAAATGGTGCTGGAACAGTACTTGCAACATTACTATTTGGTATAGTATATACCACAAAAAAGGATAAGAAAAAAATTGATTTTTTTATAATGGGGCTATTACTGTTTGTAATTACTGCAACAGGTTCTAAACATGCCATAATTATGGCATTTGTTTCGTTAATATATTTCTTATTTAAAAATGGAAAGATTATAACAAAAAGATTACTATTATTTTTGGCTGTATTTATTTTTTCCCTTGTATTGGTTTTTTCTATTCCATTTTTGAAAAAAAATATAGGCGAAAGATTTTTGAAATTACTAGGAACAATGAATATAATAGAATATGAAAAAGATTATTCGTCAACACAACGAATAAAATATTCAGATAAAGCACTTGAATTATGGCAAAAGAATCCTGTTTTAGGAGGTGGATACAACAACGTTACGATTAATTCTGGCTACAATACTTATAGTCATAATAATTATCTCGAAATACTGTGTACTAATGGTCTTATAGGTATAATTGTTTATTATGGTTATATCTGTTATTTAATTTTTTGCTTGTCGAAAATAAAAAAGAAAAAGAAAATGTGTCTTTATGATAGACAATTAATTTATATTTTATTTTTGTTATCTGTTATGATTAGTGATGTTGGAGCGATTACTTTTTCGCTTTATCCTTTCTATTATATAATTATTTACTTTATAGATAGAAAATATAGTTTAATTTTTGATGTATTTAAAATCTTTAAAAAGAAAGGAATAATTAATAATGAGACGTAAAAAAATTATAAAAAATATTTTTTCCTCTTTTATTTTACAATTTATTACGATTTTATGTGGATTTATTGTTCCTAAATATATTATAGAAACATATGGTTCAGAAGTAAATGGCTTAATTGCTTCAATAACCAAATTTTTGGGATATATTGTATTATTAGAATCAGGTTTTGGTCCAGTTATTAAGTCATTATTATATAAACCAATTGCTGAGAAAAACAAAGAAGAATTGGAAAGTGTTTTAAAATCTTCAGAAATTTTTTTCAGAAATATTGCTAAAATATTTATTCTTTACATTCTTATTCTTTGTTTTGTATATCCTTTATTTATAAATGGTTTTGATACATTTTTTACGATTTCCTTAATAATTATTATTTCAATAAGTACCTTTTCAGAATATTTTTTTGGTATAACTTATAAATTATATCTTCAGTCAGAACAAAAGGCTTATATTACGTCATATGTGGAAATAGTTGCAACTATTGTGAATGCTGTTTCCGTTATTATATTGGTATATTATAAATGCGATATTAGGATAGTAAAATTGGTAACAGTTCTTATTTTTTTACTTCGCCCAATTTGTCAAAATATGTATGTTA
Source organism: uncultured Erysipelotrichaceae bacterium (assembly GCA_902801795.1). Classification (GTDB taxonomy): domain Bacteria; phylum Bacillota_I; class Bacilli_A; order RF39; family UBA660; genus RUG12783. Next base: position 12,865 of record CADCJQ010000008.1, on the reverse strand, counting down.
GAAAAAAATATCGTCTTGACTTAAAAAAAGTAAAAAAGGTCAAAAAAATAGAACAAAAATGGGATGGTATGGCGCAGCATATTGCATCAGTTATTCATGAAAATACCGATATTGTAGTTCTATCAATTTTTTTGAATTTAAAAGAGGTTTCAGTGTATTCTATATATTTTTTGGTAGTAGGTGGAGTTCGTAGTTTCTCTCAATCATTATCTACAGGCTTGGATGCATCGTGGGGAGATATGCTAGCAAGGAAGGAATATGATGGTTTAAATAAAAAATTTAATACTTATAAAATATTATATGATATGATAATTTCAATAATTTTTATATGCACACTAGTTTTAATTATTCCATTTATAAAAGTATATACAAAAGATATTACTGATTATAATTATATAAGACCTGTTTTTGGATATATATTGGTATTGGCTGAGTTTATTTGGGTAATACGACAGCCATATAATGATTTGATTAAAGCATCAGGACATTTTAGACAGACAAGAAAAGGAGCAATACTTGAGGCTTTTATAAATATTGCCTTATCAATAATCTTGGTAAATATTTTTGGACTGGTTGGAGTAGCTATCGGTACTTTTGTTGCAATGCTATTTAGAATGATTGATTTTATTAATTATTCGTCTAAAAATATTTTAAAAGTTAATCCATGTAGTCAATATATAAGAATTATTATTATTTTTGTTGAATTTATAATAGTGTTTGTAATATGTAGATTTTTAAATAATGTTTTATTTGATTCATATCTCGTATGGATAAAATATGCTTTTGTTATTTTTATGATAACATTGACTGTTGTTTTAAGTATAAATTATATTGTGTATAGAAAAGAAATATCTAATATTATTAATGGTTTAAAAAAAAACAAAAAAATATAATACAATAATTATTTCATGATACATCTTATAGGTGTCAATAAAGGAGGAAGTATGAAATTATTAAATAATATAGCATATAAATTAAGAAAATGTCCAAAATTAAAAAGGGTTTTAAAAGATTTTTATCAACATATTGGAAATATTGTTAGTGATAAAAAAACAAAACCTAGTAATATTGTAAGAGTTTCAAATAATAATTATGAACATTTATTTGGGTACTATGATAAATGTCCATGGAATAAAGATGAAAATAAAATGATATATTTGGAAGTTAAAGATGCAAGTAAAAAATGTGTTTCAGATACACAGGCTAAAATTATTCTTTATGACTTTGAATTACATAAGGAATGTGTAATTTCTGAAACTAGATGTTGGAATGTTCAACAAGGATGTATGCTAGGGTGGCTTGGTCCAGATTTTAATACTAATATTATTTATAATGATTTTATTGATAACGAGTTAAAGGCTATTATTTTGAATGTTAAAACTAAAAAAAAGAAAATAATTGATTTTCCTGTATATTCAGTTGCTGATACTGGTGAAGTAGCAGTTTCTCTTGATTTTTATAGACTTAATAGACTAAGACCGGGATATGGTTATAATAATAAAAAGGATTTATCTATTGGTAAAATGGTTCCGGATGGATATTGTATATGGCAAATTGATTTAAAAAATAATATGATTAATGGAATTATTAAATATGATGAATTGCTAAAAATAGATTATAAAGAAAGTATGGCAAATGCTGAGCATAAAGTGAATCATATAATGATTAATCCTTCTGCTACTAGATTTATGTTTTTACATCGGTGGATAAAAAATGGGGTTAAGTATACCAGATTATTAACGGCTGATATTGATGGAAAAAATATATATAATTTATTAGATGATGATATGGTATCACATTGTTTTTGGAAGGATGATGAACATATTCTTGGTTGGGCAAGAAAAAAAGAATTGGGAAACCATTATTATTTATTGAAAGATAAAACAAGTGAGTTTAAAATAATTGGAAAAGAAAAATTATTAGTGGATGGTCATCCTAGTTATTCTAAAGATTTAAGGTTATTTGTAACAGACACTTATCCCGATTTTAAAAGGAAGCAGCATTTATATTTGTTTGATGAGAAGGATGATAAAAAAATGGAAATTGCCTCTATTTATGCAAGTGTAAAATATTTAAATGATTGTAGATGTGATTTACATCCAAGATTTAATTATTCTGGAAATAAAATCTGTTTTGATGGATCTCAAGAAGGAAAAAGAGAGGTATATGTTTTAGATATTAGTAATAACGCTAATTGTTTTGTTGATTTAAAAAAATGTAATAAAATTGTATCAATTATTATACCAATATATAACGTCGAAAAATATTTGGAGAGATGTCTAGATTCTGTTAGTAAGCAGACATATACAAATATTGAAGTGTTGTTGATTGATGATTGCTCTACAGATAGTAGTGCTAATATTGCAAAAAAATATACAAATAATGATAAACGCTTTAAATATATTAAATGTGTTAAAAATAAAGGAGCATCATCAGCACGGAATAAAGGAATTAAAAATGCAGTTGGAGATTATATCTGTTTTGTTGATAGTGATGATTGGGTGTCAGAATATTATGTTGAAAAGTTGTTAAGTAGTGCTATATTTAATAATTCTGAAATCACTGTATGCGATTATATAATGTCATACGATAATGGTGAACAAAAGAAAGGTAATAGTTTATCATTAATAAATAATCAGTCATCTATCAATGAAAAAATTGCTTATATTAGAAATCATCCTGTTGCAAAATTGTTTGAAAAAAAATTTTTATTTAAACAAAAAATAGAATTTCCAGAAAATATTAAAAGAGCAGAAGATATATCAACAATAATTCCTTTATTAACACATGCAAAAAATATATCTATTATTGATGATGGATTATATTACTATTATCAAAGAGATAATTCTACTTCAAATATTTCTGATAAATCACGAATTGATTTATCATTTTATGACGAAACGATAGATTTAATGGTTAAAAGGTCACAAATTAAATATAAAGATGAAATCGAATATCATTGTATTATTGAGTTGATGTATGGTAAAATAATGTTGATGATTCAACATCAATATAATAATAAGGAGATAAAACAATATATTGAAGAATTTAATAAAACACACAAAAATTGGATAAAAAATAAATATATTTCAAAGATGAATAAATTGAAAAGATTGTTTATTAAATGTTCAAGGAAGAAAATGATATTTGCATTAAGGTTAATGGTTTTTATTAATAATCATAGGAAATAATTAATAATTTAAAAATTTTAAATTGTAAGAAATATATTAAATAATCATGTTGGTATTTTAATAAAAGAAATGGAGATTTTAAATATGGAAAAAAATATTAAACAAAAATTATTGCTTTTAATTCCTATTATCTTTGTTATAGGAATTGTCTCAACTGTAGGTATTATTATTTATAGTAGAAGTAATCGAAATGCTGTTGATACTACACAAGAAAAACAGAATAAAGATGATTCAAAGAAAGAAGAGGAAGTTAAACCACAAAAAAATCCTATAAAAATAGTGAATTTAGAGTCAAAAGAAAGACCGTATGCTGTTATGATTAATTGTCATAATGATGCATTACCACAAGCAGGTTTACAAGATGCTTATATTGTTTATGAAATAATGGTAGAGTATGGAATAACAAGAATGATGGCATTATTTAAAGATGTAGATTTTACAAAAGTGGGTTCAATAAGGAGTTTACGTAATCAATATTTTGCGTATGCTTTTGAAAATGATGCGATAATTGTTCATGCCGGCGGTCAATTGGAAGCAACAAATAGATTACGTGATGAAGGAATTAGTCATGTTGATGTTGACGGTAAATATGGTGAAAGAGATAAAGAACTTCGTAAGAAAAGAGCGTATGAGCATACATTATTTACTAATAAATCATTATTAACGAAGGCTGTTAATGATATGAAAATAAGAAATACTAGTGATAATGGAACATTACTTAACTATAGTAGTGAAGAAGTTGACTTATCTAAATATCAAACAACACCAACAAATAATGTAACGATTAAATATTCTAATTATCGTACATCAAGTTATGAATATGATAGTAGTAGTAAAACCTATTTAAGAAATATTGGAAATAAGAAAAATACTGATCTTGTAACGGGAGAACAATATCATGTAAAAAATATATTAGTTTATGGAGTTAAATATGAAACCTATACATTACGTGGTACGGGATATCAAAGAATGAATAATATAGGTACTGGCGAAGGATATTATATTACTGATGGAGTTGCTCTTCCTATTACTTGGGAAAAGAAAGATGAGAAAAGCAAAACAATATATAAAGTTAAAGAAACTGGGGAAGAATTAAAGGTAAATGATGGAAATACATATATTCAAATATATCCATCTAATGGCGGAAAGTTGACAATTAGTTAAAAACTTTCCTTTTTTTTATAAAAAAATATCTGGATACTAAAAAAATATGATATACTATTTATAAGATAGTGAGGTATTATGAATAACACAGGTAGAACAGTTAAAAAAATAGTTATTATATTAGTTATTATCTTATTTATTTCAGGAATCATTTTTTTAAATAAAAAATTAATTAAAGAAGAAAATGAAATTGTTCAAAATCCAGAAATTGCGGGATATACTGTAACTATTGATTTAAATGGGGCTGATAAAATAGATAAGAAAAAAATAAGTTGTATAAATGAAAATAATAATTGTTATGTTACTTTACCTAATGTTACTAGAGATGATGGTCAGGTTTTAGGATTTAGTAAAAATCCTAACGATATAGTACCGGAATATCTTATTGGAACTAAAATATCAATTGATGATAATATGAAATTATATGTTATTTCGGAAAAAGAAAATACTGTTTATATTGAACAAAATGATGTTGATTATTTAGAAAAAAATATTATTAAATGTAGTAGTTATAACAAAGAAAGTAAATGTAAAGTAAAAATGCCATTGTTTAATAAAAAAGGTTATGAAAATCGTGGTTATTCAACGTCTACAAGTTCTTTAGTAGGTTTTGTCTTTCCTAATGAAGATTATGTTATTTCTAAAGATGTTACTTTATATCCTATTTATGGAATTAATAATCATTTAAAAAAAATAAATGTTTCTAAAACCTTTACTTATCTAGATTCAATAATTGAAATTGAAGAAGGGTGTACTAGTGATATATATGATATTTATTTAAATTATCTAAAAGAAATAAGTTATAAAGCACCTTTTCTTTTAATTGGTAATAAAATATCATTTATTAATGATGATGATTTTGATTATATTTGGGGTAAAGGATATGTTGGGATGAATTATGGTCCACGTAATTTAAGAGCAGTTGATATAAGATGTGGTTCAAGATTAATAAATGATTATTATGGAACAATGGTTCATGAAATGAGTCACTCTTGGGATTTTTATTATGCAACTAAGATAGGTAATAATATTACTAGTGAGAATGATATTATTAATTTATATAATAAATATAGTAAAATGGAAAATCGTCCTTTTAGAGATTATAGTTATAGTAATATATATGAGTTTTTAGCAGATATGATGAAGTATTATTATTTTAAATATGTTGTTAAGAAAGGCTCTTATACTAATAGTGAATTTCCAGAAGATATGAAAAAAACATTAGAGAAATATATATGTATTTCTAATAATAATTATGATAAAACAAAATGTAGTTAGAAGGTGCTATATGAGAGTAGTTTTAGCAAGTTCTTCTCCAAGAAGAAAAGAATTAATGGAAATGTTTAATATTCCATTTGAAATAATCGTTAAAAATACTAATGAAAAACTAAATAATAGTAAAGATTGTTATAATCAATGTATGGATATTGCGGAAGAAAAAGCCAAAACGGTTTTTAATGAAATAACAGAAGATGATATTATCGTTATTGGAAGTGATACGGTAGTTATTTATGATAATGAAATATATGGAAAGCCTAAAAATCTTTCTGATGCTTATAATATGATTAAGTTATTTAGTGGAAATATTCATGAAGTTGTTTCATCATTATGTGTATTGATTAGAAAAAATGGTAAAGTTTATGAAGAAAAAACATTTGATAAATGTAATGTGTTTGTTTCTTTTATGACTGATGAAGAGATAAGAGATTGGGTAGAGAATCATGATGTTTTAACAAGAGCTGGGGCATATGCTATTCAAGATGGTTTTGCCAAATATATTGATAAAATAGAAGGAGATTATTTTTCGATTGTAGGATTGCCAGTTCATAAACTATATGAAATATTAAAAAAATACTTATAGTATAAAAAATAAAGTAAGTATGAATAAATAATGAGGGTGATTTGTATGAAGTTAGGAATAATTGATTATATGATTATAATATTATCAGTGGCTATTCTTGGTGTTGCTTATGTTCTTTTTATTGATGAGGATAATTCTATAGGAACGCTTTTTAATTCTCCTACATATACGGTTTCTTTTGATTTAAATGGCGCCGATAGTATTACTGCAAATAATGTTGTATGTAATAATACAAGAGATGGATGTGTGGCAACATTACCAACTGCTAAAAGAAATAATGGTTCTATTATAGGTTTTAGTCTTAATCCTGATGATAAAAATGCTTTATATAAAGAAAATGAGACAATTACTTTAACATCGGATATGAAATTATATGTAATTTCATCGAAAAATAGAATAATTAAAATAGATAGTAGCGATGTTGATTTTATAGAAAAAAAGGAAGTAAGTTGTCAAACATTTAATAAAGAAAGTGAATGTCAAGTAGAATTACCTAGATTTAATAAAAAAGGTTATCAAAATATTGGCTATTCCACAACTAAAAATAATAAAACGGGAAACTCAGTTGCGGCAGGCAAAGACATCAGTGTTGCTAAGATAGAATATTTAATGGGAACATCATATATGTTAAATGATGAAAGTGATAATTTAGTCTTATATCCAAAATATGAAAGAGTTGGTGGAAGTTATAATGTACAATCGTACGGTTTAATTCATGGAAATTATGTAGAATATTCATCAAGTTGTTCAATAAACACTATTAAAGGATATTTAGATGAAATTTACAATCATATGCCTTTTCTATTTACTGGTGCTAAAATAAACTATGTGAGTAGTGCAGAGTTTAATAATAATTGGAAATGGCTAGGAGAAGAGGCTGTAAAGCGTGTTTGGGCAGTTACATATACAGGCTATACAGATAATTGGATAGAAAAGGTAGATGATCATATTAAACCAAATACTATTGATATAAAATGTGATGCTGATGGTGTATATCATACATTAGTACATGAAATGGTTCATACATGGGATAATTATTATAGTGTTAAAAAAGGCGATATTGGACCAAAAGTAATAAGTCGTAAAAACGAAAATGGTGGTTATGATATTATTAAACCCATTAATTCTATGCCGGATATTAAGGAAATATATGATAAGTATAATACTAGAAGTGCTTGTTCAGGAAAATTCTATTGTGCACGAAAAATTAGTGAATTTGTTGCCGAAATGTTTTCCCATTATTATGATGCTTTTATGATAAAGAAGAGTTTATTAAAAGAAAGTGACTATCCTGCTGATATAAAAAAAGTTATTGAGAAGTATATATGTGTTGCCAAAAATAATTATCAAGAAACAGGTTGTGTATAAAAGAAATGAGGTATAATGAGAAAGGGAATGATTTTAAATTACTTAATTACTATTTTATCAACTTTAGTAGTTGTATCTGGTACATTATTGGTATATCAATTGTTAATAAGAGAACAATATTCTGTTTCTTTTAATTTAAATGGTGCGAGTAGTATTGATGCCAATAATATTGAATGTGATTTATCAATTAAAGGATGTATTGTAACAATCCCTAATGCAACAGCTAAAGATGGGGAAGTTTTAGGATATAACTATAGTAATGATGATACATTTGCGATGTATAAGGCAGGAGATAAAGTACTATTAGATGAAGATATCACTTTATATGCAATTACTTATAAAAAAAATACCGTTAAGATAGATACTAGTAATATTGATTTTATTGAAAATAAAGAAGTTAGTTGTAATGCTTATAATAATCAATCTTGTAAAGTTAAATTACCAATATTTAATAAAGTTGGGTATAATAACGCTGGATATTCGACAACATCAAAAAAATATAATGAATATGCTTTGTATGAATATATTCCAAATGAAGAATATGAGTTAAATGGTAATGTAACCCTTTATCCTCAAAATGAATCATATACTAAAAAAGTTTATAATACTAGTTATCATGGAATAATTGGTAATGATATTTTGGAAGTTGAAAAAAATGTAAGTTCAAGTACAATTAACACTTTCAAAGGCTATTTAGATGGAGTAAAAAATAATGCACCATATTTGCTTACATCTATTAAAATAAATATATTGAGTGAATCATATTTCAATAATAATTGGTATGCCGTTCTGGGAAGAAGTGTGAGTGGAACTTTAGGTGCAACATATCATACTCTAGGAATTAATCCTTCTAAAGATACAACAATTGATGTTAAGTCATCATATTCAGGTTATAGTCAGAGTGAGTCATATGAAGAGTTTTATCATGTTCTTGTTCATGAAATGTCACATGCATGGGATTCATATTATCCTTTTGCACTTAAAGGGGTTATTCCTAAAAATATCAGTTCTAGTAATGAAAAAGTACATGATACTAAGGATTATTTTAGTGAATATTCTTTAGGTCGCATTTCTAATCATCAGGATGTTGTTAATTTATATAATAAATATAAAACACAAAAAAATAGACCGATTAGTGATTATGCGTATTCTAGTAGAGCTGAATTTTGGGCAGAAATAATGTCATTTTATTATTTAAAATATATTGTTCCAACAGGTCATTATGCGTCTATTGATTATCCTGATGATATTAAAAAGGTTGTTGAAAAATATATTTGTATTGCAAAAAATAATTATCGAAATAACGGTTGTTATTAATTTAGAAAGGCTGTGGTAGTACGAAAAGATCATTTGCATTAATAGGAATTATTATTTTAACATTAGGTGTTTTGGGAACCTTATTTTACTTCTTATTAGAGCAAGATAATTCATATATTACATATTTTAAAATACAATCAAGACCAAGTTTTGTTGTAGGAATAAATGAAAAAAATAATGTAGTATTTTATAATGCATTAAATAGTGAAGGAAATAAATATAATTTATTAATGTTTCAAGGAAAAAACTTAAGTGAAATGATAGAATTATTCATTGAAAAAATAGATTATGATGATGAACTTAATAAAGAAATTAATGTTACAATAATGACGAAAAATAATATCAGAGAGAATGAAATCTTTAAAATTATTCAAGATACTATTAGAAGTAAGGATAAAAGATTTATGATAGTAAATCATGAACCTAATAATGATGAATTAGAACGTTACTCTAATGAGAATGTCTATAATATGAAAGCAAGTTTAAAAAATGATGATATTAAAGTAATAAGTCATGTTATATATGATAAAGTAAAGCAATATGTTGATGCTAAAATTGGAAATATTATGGATTTTAATAATGATTTTATATTAGAAAATGAAGGGTATTTTAATGATTATAATTTATTTAATATTAATTTAAATGAATATAATGTTGTTCTTCTTGAAAAAAGTAATTATCAAGTAGATTTTACTTTTGATGAAGAAGGTAATTATGTTTATAATATAATTCTTAATTTAGAATTAGAAAAAGAAAATGCTAGTTTAGAAAGAAAAATTGTTGAAGTATATTCATATAGTTATCAAATAAATGATGAACAAGAATTATTAAGTAATTTAAAAATATATTATTATTTAATTAATAATCAATAAATTGATAATAATATTCTTCATAAGTAATATCATTGTCATGAATATATTGGGCAATATCTTTTCCAACATAACGATAATGCCAAGGTTCATACTTATATCCTGTAATTTTTTCTTTACCTAAAGGATAGCGTAATATGAAACCATATTTATAGGCATTTTCTTTCATCCAAGAAAATTCTTGAGTGATATGAAAACGATTATAGTCTGTAATTCCATTATCAATGTCGATAGCAAGTCCTGTATGATGTTCCGAATAACCTGGACGTGCTGAATAGGAATCAACTAAATCTTGTGAATCATATTTTAAGTAATTATTATAAAGTTTTTCTTGATAAGAATAACTTCGATAACCAGAGATAATACGCAAATGCATATTATCTTTTTCAATATCATGAGCCATTTCTAAGAATGATTTATAGGCTATTTCTTGAAGAGTTACGCCTTTTTTACTATATTCACTGGCACTAACTAAATTGTTTGGTATAAAGTCTTTAGAAACATAATTATATTTATTGACGATAATAGTTAAGTCATTATTATAAGTAGTTTCCTTAGCATTTTCATAAAAAGGATGGTTAAGACCAATATTAACATTTAAAATTGCTTGTCTCATTGATAAGTTATTCTTTTTTTGATAATTTATATAATCGTTTTGATATTTTTCTTTATAAAAAGGATAAATGGTATAAATATCTTCTTGTTTTTGCATTTCTTTTTGATTTTGTTTAAAGATTATTAATGAAATAATTAAAAATGATATGAAGAAAATGATAATAATAATCGTATTTTTCATGTTATCACCATTAACAATTTATTATTTAAAAAAAATAATATGTCTAATTAGTATGATAAAGAAAAATTTATGATATACTTTTATAGAAGGTGAAATATGAAATATCCATTGTATCGTTTTACAAGAAAAATAATAACTTTTTTCATGCATTTTTGTTATCGTGTAGAATATATTAATAAAGAAAATATACCTTTTAATGGTCCTTTTATTTTAGCAGGAAATCATAAAAGTAACTTAGATTGTTTATTATTAATTAGTAGTACTAATATGACTATTAGATTTATGGCTAAAGCGGAATTAATGAAGCATTTTGGATGGTTATTTAAAAGAATGGGGATTATTCCAGTTAATCGAAAAACGAAAAATAAAGAAGCTTTAGAAGATGCTTATAACGTTTTAAGAAATAATGGCGTTATAGGAATATTTCCGGAAGGAACCTTTAATAAAAGTGAATATCTTATTTTACCTTTTAAATATGGTAGTGTTAAGATGTCTAAAGAAACTAATACACCTATTGTTCCATTTGCTATTATTAATGATTATAAGTTATTTCGCAAAAGTGTTAAAATTATTTTTAGTAAACCATATTTTGTAAATGATAATGATTTAACCAAAGAAAATATTATATTGATGAATAAAGTTATTAATTTATTGAAAGAAAAGGAAAAAAGTGTTTTTTAAATAATAAGTTACATATATTTAATAAGGTGATTTATTACGAAAAAAATATTTTTTTTAATACTATTGTTATTAAATATTAATGTCTTTGCTTCAACTAGTACAATCGTTATGGATGTTGATAGTGAAAGAATTTTATATCAAAAAAATGCTTTTGAAAAAAAACTGATTGCAAGTACTACTAAAATAATGACTTTTGTTGTTGCTTATGAATATGCTAAAGATTTTTTAGATGTTAAAATAGAAGTTGGGGATGAAATACTTAAATCATATGGAACAAGTATTTATTTATCATTACATGAGGAAATGTCACTAAAAGATTTATTATATGGACTTATGCTTCGAAGTGGTAATGATGCTGCTTTAGTAATTGCTAATTTTGTAGGTGGTAGCGAAGAAGGTTTTGTTATTTTAATGAATAAAAAGGCTAAAGCTTTAGGAATGAATAATACTGTTTTTAATAATCCTCATGGTCTTGATGAAGTAACGAAAAATTATTCAACAGCTTATGATATGGCTTTATTATCTATTTATGCTAGTAAAATACCATTTTATCAAAAAGTAACGGGAACAAAATATTATCAGGTTCAAACAGAAAAGAAATATTATTCATGGACTAATCGTAATCAAATGATTTTTTCTTATCCTAATTTTTTTACAGGAAAAACAGGATATACTCCAAGTGCGGGAAAAACCTTAGTAACAACTTCTAAAAATAATGATTTACACTTAACTATTGTTAGTTTAAATGATCCTAATCACTATGAAAGTCAAAGATTATTATATGATGAAATGTTTAAAAAATATCAAAGAACACTTGTTTTATCCAAAGAGGAATTTCAAAAAGAATATCCAAATTTTTATATAAAAAATGATTTATATTATCCCTTAACATTAGATGAAAAAAATAAAATAGAGAGAAAACTTCTTCTTAATAATGAAAAAGATAATAATATCGTTGGTGAAATAAATATTATCTTAAATGATAAAGTAGTAATAAAAGAAAATGTATTTCAAAAAGAAGAAAGAAAAGAAAGAAAGAAGAATTCTTTTTGGGATAAAATAAAAGAGTTTTTTAAATCACTTATAAAAACTCTTCATAAATAGATTATTTTCTTTTCTTAATATCAGAAAGTTCTAATATATAATCAGTTGATACTTTATAATATTTTGATAAAGTTATTAGTATTTCAATAGGAATACTTCTTTTACCTAATTCATACTCACTATAATATTGCTGTGATATATCAAGAAGTTCTGCAATATCCTTTTGTTTTAAATCATGATCTTCTCGTAAATCTTTTAATCTTTTTAAATACATATTAATTACCTCACTAATAAAAATGTATCAGAAATAATATAAAATATTTTAACATATAATAAATATCGTGTATAATATATTTGTGAACATTATGAGGTATTTGTGTATTTTGGACTTGTTTTAAATCATAATCTTTTCTTAATTCTTTAATTTTATTATTCAACTTTACACCTCATGTAAATTCATTGTATAAAAATGAAATTATTTATTGACTTAATATAAGAAAAACGTATATAATTTTTAGTGTAGAGGGGAATAGGTTTGAATGTTTTGTTTTGAAGATGAAAGAGGTATATATGG
>CADCJQ010000007.1 GCA_902801795.1 uncultured Erysipelotrichaceae bacterium | reverse complement strand
TTCAAAAAAAATACACCTCATTTCTTCGAGATGTATTATACATTAAAATGGGACATTTCTAAAAAATCAAAATGGGACATTTTAAAAAAGGTTTAACATTGATTATAAAGTTGTTTACTTATTTTAAAAACAAGAGTAGAATTGTAATTGTAATGAAATGAGGTTAATGTGTTCAGTAGCTGTCGGCTACAGGCACCAAATTTGTTATTTAGATAGTTAGCACTTACTAGCTATTTTTTTTGCATTTGAAGAAGATTTTAAAAATTATATTAATATTCTAAAATTTATGAAGAAAAAATATGAATTTATCAAAATATGTGTTATACTTTAATAGTGGTGTTGTATGAAAAAAATAAAAGATTTTATTAAATGGTTAAAAATAGGTAATATATTAAAAAGATTTGCTTTGTTTTTTGGAAGTATCTTATTTTTAGAATGTGTTTTTGCTTTTTCAATATTTGATAGTTTTGAAAAAGAAGGAATAATTAATATTTTTGTATATACTGTGATACTATCTTCTTGTTTATGTATTGTATCAGGAATTTTTAATAGTAAAATAAATCGTATTATAACAAGTATTATTTTAGCAATTGAAGGATTTTTATTTAGTATTCAGTTAGTTTTTTATAATGTTTTTAAAACCTTTTTTTCTTTTAATATGATGGGATTAGGAGATCAGTTAGAAAGTTTTTGGAAAGAAACGATTTCGGCAATATTTAGTAATATCTTTTATATAATATTATTGTTTTTACCATTTATTTTGTATTTAATTAATGGTAAAAAATTAAAACTTATTAGAAATAGTTTAAAAAATTATTTTGTCTACTTTATTATTTTATGTTTTTCAATGGGATTTTATTTAATTCATATGAATACAACTAAGGGAATAGATAATGGTACTTATATGTTATATCATGATGTTAATTATACCGCATTAAATATCTCTAAATTGGGAGTTAATAATGCATATTTATTAGATATTCATCGTAGTATTTTTGGGTTTGATGAAAAATTAATTATTAATAATAATAAAAAAGAAGAAGTAAAAGAAATTGAAACTATTATTAAATATGATAAAAACATTGATGATAATATAAAGTTTGATAAAGAAACTAGTAATAATGAAATTAAGACAATTAATTCATATATGGAAAATGAAAATGGTACGGAACAAAATAATTATACTGGCTTATTTAAAAATCATAACTTGATATATATTGTTGCTGAAAGTTTTTCTGAAATTGCGGTAAGTGAAGAATTAACACCAACGCTTTATAAATTAACACATAGTGGCTTTATTTTTGATAAATATTATACACCAAATACATTATCAACTATTGGAGGAGAATTTCAAGCATTAACTGGTCTTTATCCTGATTCTAGTATTTTAACAAAATGGCGTAGTGGTAAAAATTATTTTCCTAATGGCCTTGCAACGAAATATCAAGAACTTGGATATGAAACTTTTGCATATCATAATAACTGGTATGGTTTTCAAGATCGTCATAAATATTTAAAATCACAAGGTTTTACGAATTATATAGGATGTAAAAATGGTATGGAAAAAAGAATGAATTGTAATATGTGGCCGCAGAGTGATTTAGAAATGATGAAAGCAACTATTAATGATTATATTGATAGTGAAAAACCTTTTCTTGCATATTATATGACAGTATCAGGACATTTCCAATATAATTTTAGTGATAATAGTATGGCATATAAAAATAGAAAATTAGTCGAAAATATGAATGTATCAAGTAATGCTAAAGCCTATGTAGCAACACAAATAGAATTAGATAAAGCTCTAGAATATTTAATTGATGAATTAGATAAGGCAGGAAAACTTGATAATACAGTAATTGTTTTACTAGCTGATCATTATCCTTATAAACTTGCTTTATCAGATATTAACTCACTTTCAACATATAAACGTGATAGTGTTGTTGAAGTTAATCATAATGCTTTAATTTTATGGAATAATAAAGTTAAAGATATTCATATTGAAAAGCCATGTATGTCAAGTGATGTCTTACCAACAGTTTATAATTTATTTGGTATAAATTATGATTCCAGATTGTTTACTGGAAGAGATATTTTATCAACGGATTCTGGGTTAGTCATCTTTAATAATCGTAGTTGGATAACGGATAAAGGTACATATTATGCTAATAATTCTAAATTTGAAAAAGTAGGAGATGTTTCTGAAGATTATGTTACAGAAATTAATAATTTAGTAAAAAATCGCTTAATGATTGGAAGATTAATTATAAAAAATGATTATTATAATTATTTATTAAAATAGAAGAGGTTGGAGGTTTTATTAAATAATGGAAAAGAAAAAAATCACGATAGGATTATTTACAGATTCTTTTTTACCAATGATGGATGGTGTGGCGATTGTTGTTGATAATTATGCTAAACGTCTATCTAAATATGCCAAGGTTATTGTTTTTGCACCACGTTATTTAAATATGCAAATAGATGATACGAAGTTTAATTATGATGTTGTAAGGTGTCGTTCTATAAAAGTTCCTTTTATTGATTATTCATTGCCAATGCCTAAGATGGATACAAATTTTAATAAGATATTAAAAAAATATCATTTGGATATTGTTCATATTCATTCTCCTTTTACTATTGGAGAAGCCGGAATAAGGTATGCTAAAAAGCATCATATTCCGGTTATTGGAACAATGCATAGTCAATTTAGACAAGATTTTATAAGAGCTGTTAAAAATGAAAAAGTTGCGAATACCTTAAATATGCAATTAATTAAAGTTTTTAATAAATGTGATGAATGTTGGGCAGTAAATAAAGAAGTGGCTCGTATTTTTTACGAAGATTATGGTTATAAAACATTACCTAAAGTAATGAATAATGCTACTGAAATGTTACCAGTAGATAATTATCAAGAAGCGTATCATTATATTGATAAGCAAGAACATCTTGAAGGTAAAATAGTTTTTATTTTTGTTGGAAGACTAAATAATTTGAAAAACATCTTTTTTATTGTTGATGCTTTAAAGATAGTCAAAGAAAAAGAACCAAATTTAGATTTTAAAATGTTATTTGTAGGAACTGGTCAAGATGAGGAAGAATTAAGAAAGCGAATAAAAAGAAATAATTTGGAAGAAGATATTACTTTATGTGGTAAAATAACGGATCGTGTATTACTTTCTAAATATTATGTGCGAGCAGATTTATTCTTGTTTCCATCTCTTTATGATGCATCTAGTATTGTTCAAATAGAAGCAGCATCGCAAAAAACACCAGTATTATTTTTAAAGGGAGCAGCTACAACATCTACCGTAATAGATAATGTTAATGGTTTTATTGAAGAAAATGATGTATCACTTTATGCTGATAGAATTATTAAAATTGTCAAAGATAAGAAGTTATTAAGTGAAGTAAGTGAAAATGCTTATCGTGATTTATATAAAAATTGGGATGATAAAATAAAAGAAGTATATGAAAACTATTTAAAGTTTTTAAAAAATGAATAAAAATGCTTTATTTTGGTAAAAGTATGCTATAATAGAGTAGTTAAATCTATTGCTTGGAAGGAGTAGTTTAATTTTTGCTTATAGAGAGTTAATGCTTGGTGAAAAATTAACACAAAAATTAAATGAAGGCTATCTTAGTATAATAGAATCGGGATGACCGTTATTTAAATTAAGACCGAAGTAGGATGGTACCGTGATATTTCACTCCTATAGGGTCTTTTTTATACAAAAAAAGTGAGGTTAATTATGAGAAGAATGACAAGTCGTGAAATACGAGAAATGTGGTTAAAATATTTTAGTGAAAGAGGGCATTTAATTGTTCCATCGGCTAATTTAATACCAAAAGATGATGATACATTATTATGGATTAATGCTGGTGTAACACCTTTAAAACGTTATTTTGATGGTAGTGAAGTACCAGTTTCTAAGCGTCTTACTAATATTCAAAAATGTATTCGTACAAATGATATTGAAAATGTTGGTGTAACAAGGCGTCATCATACTTTCTTTGAAATGATGGGAAATTTCTCCATTGGCGATTATTTTAAAGAAGAAGCTATTGAATTCGCTTATACACTTTTAACAGGAGAAGAATGGTTTGCTATTCCTAAAGAAAAACTTTATGTAACGGTTTTCCCTGATGATGAACAAACAATTGCAAAATGGGAAAAAATGGGGATGCTTTCTAGTCATATTATAAAACTTTCGGATAATTTTTGGGAAATAGGTCCTGGCCCATGTGGTCCTGATACAGAAATATTCTTTGATCGTGGAAGTAAGTATGATCCAAATGGGGATGCGCTAGAAAAATTTAAAAATGGCGATGATAATGAACGTTTTGTTGAAATTTGGAATAATGTATTTAGTCAATATAATAGTGAAGAAGGAAAAAAACGTAGTGAATATAAAGAACTTCCTAATAAAAATATTGATACCGGAGCAGGTTTAGAACGTTGGGCATGTATCTTCCAAGATGCTGACTCTAATTTTGATACGGATTTGTTTTTGCCTATTATTAATCAAATTGAAGAAATGTCAGGAGTAATGTATGATGGTTCAATGGAATTTAAAGTTTTAGCAGATCATATAAGAGCGCTTACATTTGCCCTTTCTGATGGAGCTACTTTTGAAAACTTTGGAAGAGGCTACATTTTAAGAAGATTATTGCGTCGTAGTGTTCGTTATGGTAAAAAATTAGGCTTAACAGGATTATTTATGTATAAATTAGTTGATAGTGTTGTTAATAATATGAAAGATGTTTATCCATATTTAGAAGAAAAACAAGTACATGTTAAAGCCTTAATTATGCAAGAAGAAGAATTATTTAATAAAACACTTGTACAAGGAGAAAAAAAGTTATATGAATTAATGGATGAATCTCTTGATAATAAAATAAGTGGTATGGATGCCTTTAAATTATATGATACTTATGGCTTTCCTTTTGAGTTAACACTAGAATATTTAAATGAAAAAGGCTTTACGACTGATAAAGATGAATTTGATTCTTATATGCAAAAGCAAAAAGAATTATCAAAAAATAATACTCATCATGAAAATGCAATGAATTCCCAAAATGAATTATTATTAAAATATGATAAAAAGAGTGAGTTTGTTTATGATAAATATAAACTAAAAGGTAATATCATAGATTTAATTGAAAATGACAACATTGTTGATAAAATAAATAAAGAAGGTTATGCTATTTTAGATAAAACATGTTTTTATGCAACTGGTGGTGGTCAAGTTAATGATACTGGAATGATTCTTTCAAACACTTTTAAGGCTCGTGTATTAGATGTTTTTAAGGCTCCAAATGGTCAAAATATCCATAAAATAAAAGTGTTATCAGGTGTTGTTAAACGTGGTGAATGTGAAGAAATAGTTGATGAAACAAGAAGAAAATGTATTGAGGCTAATCATTCATCAGTTCATTTACTTCAATATGCCTTAAGAAACTTAGTTAATAATTCTATTGCTCAAAATGGAAGTCGTGTTGATGATGAAACTTTAAGATTTGACTTTAATTGTCCAGTTAAAATAAATGATGAAGAGCTAATTAAAGTTGAAGATAAAGTTAATGAAATGATTAAAGATAAAATAAAACGTGTAACAACATTAAAGAAAATTGATGAAATTGATAAAAATGAAGTTATGGCTTTATTTAATGAAAAATATGGTGATGTTGTACGACTTGTAGAATTTGATGGCTCTAAGGAATTATGTGGTGGAACACATGTTAAAAATACAGGTGATATTCAAAAATTTAGTATTTTATCTCTTGTTAGTAAGGGAAGTAATATTTATCGTATTGAGGCTGCCACTAAAGATCGTCGTCAAGAAAAGTTATTAGAATATTCTAAAACATATAATGATGAAATTGTTAAGTTGTCAATAAAAGCCAAAAGTATTTTAAGTGAAGCCAAAAATGAAGGTATTAAGTTAAATTATAAAATAGAAATACCATCAAGTGAAGTTGATTCATATAAAGATATTATTACTTTAAAAAATACTCTTAATACAATAACAGAAGATGTAAAAAATCTTGAAAAAGAGTATCGTAAATTAAAAGAAGAGAAACTTGTTAGTTCATTATCTAATTTAGAAGAAGATTTTCAAGTAGTTAAGGGAAAAAATATTTTACTTAAGAAAGTAGAGGATATGGATATTAATTCCCTTAAACAGGTAATGGATAATTTGGCTAATAAATATCAAAATATCTTTATTTTGCTTGCTAATATTAATGGTGATAGTGTGAATTTTCTAGCAAGAAGTAATTCTACAATTAATGCTGGAAATGTTGTTAAAGAAGCTTCCATTAAATCATTAGGAAATGGTGGTGGTAGTCCTAAATTTGCTCAAGGTGCTGGTAAAACATTATCTGAAATTGACAATATTTTCCAAAAAATTATAAGGGATATTGAGAATGAATAATTTATATTTTCTTGAGGGAGAATCTCATAAATTATTAGAATTAAAAGTTAAAGAGATATTAGATAACAATCACGTACCTGATAGCGAATTAATTACTTATGATATGGATGAAGTTAATGTTTCTGATGCTATTTTAGACTTGGATACATATGGATTTTTTAATGAAAGAAAGGTTGTTTATTGTAAAAATGCAACCTTTCTAACAACATCTAAATGTGAAATTGAACATAATATTGATGTATTAACAAAGTACTTAAATAATCCTAATCCTAATAATATATTGATTATTTCATGTACCAAAGGTGATTCTAAAAAAAATGTTGTTAAATTATTAAAGAAAACTTGTCAATGTATAAATATGGATATTGATTTAACAAAGTTTGTTAAAGAAAAATTTAGTGGTTATAAAATTAATATGGCTACCATAAATTATTTATTAGAAAATACCGGGACTGACCTTGATCGTATTAATAATGAAATTGATAAATTACTAGAATTAAAATTTGATGAAAAAGAGATTACAAATAAAGATATAGATTTAATAGTTATTAAAAAAATTGATAATAATATATTTAATTTAATAGATGCTATTATTACTAAGAATAAAGAAAAAAGTTTGTCTATTTATAATAATATGGTTAATTATGGAGAAGATGTTTTTCGTATTTTTATTGCCTTAGCAAATCAAATTCGTTTAATATATCAAGTTAAAATATTAAGAAATTTGTCTAATGAAGAAATTGCCGATAAACTTAAATTAAAAAATCCTAAGCAAGTAATGGCAATAAGGTATAAAATTGATAAATATAAAGAGAGTGAATTATTAAGTTATTTACATAAATTAGCGATTATGGATGAGGAACTTAAAACGGGTAAATGTATTGATGAAATTGTTTTTCCGGTATTTATTGCTAGTTTATAATAAAAAAAAGTAGGAGAAAAAGATTCTTCTACTTTTTAAAATTTCTTTGTAAAGTTAATTCAATATTCTTTATTTTAATTTTCGATTATGATATTATATATATGTTGAGTAGGTGAATAAAATGAACTTAGATATAAATGTAAATGATTATTTATTAGCATGGTACTTATTGTATGGGGCATCGCTTTCAAAAGAAATTGATAAATTTAAAAGAACTTTATATGCTAAATATAAAAAGGAATATAATTTTTGTTATAAAGACCGTAGTGAAATAATAAAATATGGTAAAGATTTTATACCAGATAATGATATTTTATATAATGCGGTTTTAACAAGTAATTTGTTTAAATCATTAAAAAAGGAAACGATAAAACATCGTAATAATATCATAAAACTATGGGAAAATAATAGTTTAGAAATTAATGAACACATAAAAGATATTTTAAGAATTTCTTATCCTGATGTAATTAATGTTTTTATTATTCATCCTAGGTTAGAAATAAATGATTATCAAGATGAGTTTAATAGTTTAGTATGGGGAAGCGAAAAAGATAAATATGATGTCTTAACTTTAATTTTAACAATTGTGACGCGAGGAATTTTAAAAAATAGTATTGATTATCAAAATAATAAAGAGATAGTTAATTCCATTTTAGAATTATCAATAATTAATGAAATAGGTAAAAAAATAAGTAAGAATTCAACATACGAGTTAGGAGATCCCACTCTTAAATTAATCAAAAGACAAATTTATCCTTTTTGGTTAATGTATCTTGGATATAATGATAAAGAAGCGATGTTAAATAAAATGATTGATGATCGTATAGGATTTGATTTAGAAAAGTATCCATTAGATAAAAGTATCAAAAAACTTAATATAAAATCTTTTATAGAGTATTGTATAAAGAATAGTCGTAATATTTTAAAATTAAATAATATTATGAAAATTGAACAAGAAGAAGAAATTGAAATTTTATAGGAGTATTTATGGATAAGAAATTAGAAGAATTATTAAAGACAATAAATTTTCCAGAAGAAGAATATTCTTCTTTTTTAAAGAGTTCCTTAAAACGTGTTAAAGTTAATAAAAGCAAAATGCGTATTATTTTAGAACAAGATGTGCCATTAAAATTAAATATTTATTTACTATTAAATAAATATTTAGATACTTTTTTTAGTACACAATGTGTACTTGAAATTGATACCTTAAAAGAAGATTTTACTTATATACGTGAGTGTTATGATTATGCTACTAATTTTTGTGATTTAGCTTTTTTAAAAGAAAGATTAAAAAGTAATTACAATAGTTATTATATTGAACTTAATAATACTAGTGAAGAACATCAATGTAAGGAAGATATTGAAAAAATTAATGAAGTAATGTCTTTAATGGGATTTAAAAAAATTAATGTTATGGTTAATGAATTTAATCGTACAAAAGTTGAACAACAAATTAATAAAGATTTAAAAGTTAAGGTAGAAGTACCTCAAGAAATAACAACGTCTAATACAAAACCTAATTTTTATGGACCAAAACCTAAGAAATATGAAACGGTTAATGATGAAAGAGTTTTTTATGGAAAATTAATTGAAGAAGAAATTAGGACAATTGATTCGATTGTTGGAGAAGATAATGATTTAGCGATTGAAGCAGAGATATTTGGTGTTGAAGGATTTGAGTCAACGAAAAGTGATTATAAAATTTTAACTCTTAAAATAACGGATTATACTAATAGTATTTATGCTAAAATATTTACCAAAAATAAAGATGAATATGAAAAGTATTTAAGTACTTTAAAAGAAGGGAAATGGTTTAAGTTTTTTGGATATACGAAAGCAGATCAATTTTCTCGAGGAGATTTAGTATTTAATATTCAAAGTATAAATTATTCTAATCGTCAAAAAAATGAAATAATGGACGATGCTGAAGAAAAAAGAATTGAATTACATTCACATACAATGATGAGTGGTATGGATGGGGTAACAGGACTCGATTTAGGAAAACATACTATTGATATTGTTAATCAAGCAATTAAATGGGGACATAAAGCAATTGCTATTACTGACCATAATGGTTGTCAGGCTTTTCCAATTGCTTATAGTACCGTAACTGGCTATAATAAAGGAAAACCAAAGGAAGAACATTTTAAAGTAATCTATGGAACCGAATTAATTATTGTTGATGATAACATTGAAATTGTAAAAAGAGAAGATGAAAGTGTTTTACTTGAAAATGAGTATGTGGTATTTGACTTTGAAACGACAGGTTTTAATGCTGCTAATGGTGATTCGATAATTGAAATTGGAGCTGTTAAATTAAAAGATGGTGAAATAATTGATAAATTTGATATGTTGATTAAACCACCCAATCCTATTAGTGAAAGAATTACAAATGTTACTAGTATTACTAATGAAATGGTTAGTGATTGTCCTTGTGAAGAAGAAGCAGTCAAAGAATTTATTAAATGGACGGGTACATTACCGATGGTTGCTCATAATGCTAAATTTGATACGAGTTTCTTAGAAATGGCTTATAAAAAATATTCTTTAGGAGAATATCAAAATACGGTAATCGATACGCTTGCATTATCAAGGTTACTTGATCAAGATTCATCGCGTCATGGCTTATCAGCAATTACTAAACGTTATGGCGTAGAATTTGATGAAGAATCACACCATCGAGGGGATTATGATGCTTTAGCAACCGCTCTTGTTTTTCATAAGATGATGAAACGACTTGCAAGTATTAATATTATTACAATTAAAGATTTGGATAAACTTGTTAATAAAGAAGATATTCATAAAATTGGTCGTAACTATCATATTAATTTATTAGTTAAAAACAAGAAAGGCTTAAAAAATTTATTTAAGATTATTTCAATTGCGAATACGAAGCATTTTTATCGTGGAGCGAGAATCTTACGTAGTGAACTTGAAAGTCTTCGTGAAGGAATTTTAGTTGGTAGTGGTTGTTATGAAAGTGAAGTATTTATTGAATCACGTAGTAAAAGTGATGAAGAAATGCGTGATATTATTGGCTTTTATGATTATGTTGAAATACAGCCACCAGAATGTTATATTCATCTTTTACAAACGGGAGATTTTCTAAATGAAGAGGAACTTGAAAATCATTTAAAGAAAATTATTCGTTTAACAGAAGAATCAGGAAAAATAATTGTAGCAACAGGCGATGTGCATCATATGACAAGAGAAGATAAGATTTATCGCGAGATAATTATTAATCAAAAAAATCCTGGAGGAGGGTTACATCCTCTTGCTAAAAAAGATATTACTGAAATACCTTCTATGCATTTTCGAACAACTAAGGAGATGTTGAGTGATTTTGAATTTTTAAATGATGATGATTTAGTTCATAAATTGGTTATTGATAATCCTAGGAAAATTGCAGATATGGTTGAAGAAGTAGAAGTAATAATTGATACTGGAGGAATACCTTTTTCACCTAAATTTGATCGTAGTAGGGAAGATGTTTATGATATGGTCTATAATAAGGCTCATAGTATGTATGGTGATCCACTTCCTCATTTAATTGAAGAACGTATTGCTCAAGAATTGTATGGCGATAAAATTATGGAATTAACACGTCTTGAAACAGCAAGATTATATCCTGGTAATGATGATAAGGAATTATTTTATAAAACTTTAGGAGAAATTGTTAAGGATGGATATGATAGAGTATTTAAATTAACGAAAGACTATGTTAAAAGTGATTTTGAAAAGAAACTGGAAATTCCTGAAGAAAAAGATAATGCTACTAAAATTTTAGGTGATGATAAGGCTTTAGAACTAGAAACAAAGAAATTATTAGGTGGTATTATTGGTGGAGGTTTTGACGTTATTTACCTTATTGCCCAAAAACTCGTTAAGCATTCCAATGATGAAGGTTATCTTGTTGGTTCCCGTGGATCAGTAGGTTCTAGTTTTGTAGCAACAATGATGGGAATAACTGAGGTAAACCCATTGCCAGCACATTATTTGTGTAAAAAATGTAAAACAAGTATTTTTACTGAGGATGATGGTAAAACACCACTTTCGATTAATTATTCTGCAAGTGGTTATGATCTTCCTGATAAAGTATGCCCTAATTGTGGCGAAATGATGTCTAAAGAAGGACAAGATATGCCATTTGCGACTTTCTTAGGTTTTAATGCTGATAAAGTTCCTGATATTGATTTAAATTTCTCTGGAGATAATCAAGCGTCAGCTCATGCTTATACGAAAGTTATTTTTGGAGAAGATAATGTTTATCGTGCGGGAACAATTGGTACTGTTGCGGAAAAAACGGCATATGGTTTTGTTAAAGGTTATTTTGAAAAAAAAGGAATTGATAATGTTCATCCAGCCGAAATAGAACGTTTGGCTAAAGGATGTACAGGTGTTAAAAGGACAACTGGTCAACATCCTGGTGGTATTGTTGTTATCCCAAGTTATATGGATGTTTTTGATTTTACACCATTTCAATATCCTGCTGATGAATTAACAGCCGCATGGCGAACAACGCATTTTGATTATCACGCTATTGATCAAGATGTTTTAAAACTTGATATACTTGGTCACGATGATCCAACTATTTTAAGAATGTTACAAGATTTATCGGGAATAGATGTAACCACATTACCTAATAGCGATCCTAAAGTTCTTAGTTTATTAAGAAGTCCTGATGCTTTAGGATTAAAACCCGAACAAATTGATTGTGAAACGGGAACACTAGGTTTACCAGAAATGGGAACTAACTTTGTCATTAATATGCTTGTTAAAGCAAAGCCTGAAACATTTGGCGATATGGTTAAAATATCAGGATTATCTCATGGAACCGATGTATGGAGTGGCAATGCTGAGAAATTGATTGAAGACAAAGTCTGTGAATTTAAGGAAGTTATTGGTTGTCGTGACGATATTATGTTATATTTATCTAACCACGGAATGAAACCCAAAGATGCTTTTAAAATTATGGAATTTGTTCGTAAGGGAAAAGCTAGAAAAGATCGTGAAGGTTGGGCCATGTGGAAGGCTAAAATGCAAGAAGCGGGTATTGTATCATGGTATATTGATTCTTGTGAAAAAATTCAGTATATGTTTCCTAAAGCTCATGCTTGTGCTTATGTTATGAGTGCTATGCGTATTGCTTGGTTTAAAGTTTATCAACCAATTAATTATTATGCTGCTTATTTTTCCATTCGAGAAAGTGATTTTGATGTTGATGTCATGATTAAAGGATATGATGCTATTACCAAAAGAATTATTGATTTAGAAAATAAAGGATTTGAAGCAAGTAATAAGGAAACTAGTGTTTTAGGATGTCTTAGAATATGTCGTGAAGCAACCGCAAGAGGTATTATTTTTGATCCAATTAGTCTTGAAAAATCTGATTCGAAAAAATTTGTTGTTAATGGAACGAACCATTTAATTCCACCATTTAGAACAATTGATGGTTTAGGAGAGACTGTTGCTAATCTAATAGTTGAAGAACGTGAAAAAAAGCCATTTCTTAGCATTGAAGAATTACAAAATCGCGCTAAAGTTAGTGGCACCTTAATTGATAAATTAAGAGAAATGCATATTTTAGATGGACTTCCCGAATCAAGTCAGTTATCATTATTTTAGAAAAGATAAAAATGATAGGTAATAATTACTTATCATTTTTTATTTGTCTTTCAACCATAATAACGGTTCCAATTAACTTTATTTTATTGAGAATAATTTGTTCGCTATCTTTTAAAATATGAAAACCATCTTGATAGAAATATTTCATAATACGATATTTTTTATCAATAATAAATAATCCAAGTTGATTATTCTTAATTTTTTTGTTTTTTTCAATAATTAAAATATCATTTTTCATTAAATGCATATCTATAAAATAATTGTTTTCAAGGATAAAACCTATATATTCCTTGTTTTTTTCTATAATTAATGATATTTTTTGAGTACTATTTAAAATATTAATTGTTTTTATTCCATCTTGATATTTCATACTAATGTTATTTACTACTAATTTGTTGTTTTCATTTCGTTTTAAATAATTCTTTTTTTCGAGTTGTTGTAAATGATTATATACTGTTTTAGTTGATTTATAATGTAGTTCTTTTTGCAAATAACGAATGGTTGGCATTGAATTATTATTTTCATAATATTTAATTATTTCATCTAAAACTTTTTTTTGCTTTTCACTCATGAAATCTCCTTGTAAATTATTTATATTATTACACATGTATAAATATTATTCAAGTTTTATGTAAACAAATGTTTGCTATACTGATTTAAAGTTTTCCCTTAAAAATAAAGACTAAAAAAATTTTAAAAAAAATAATGTTTTTTTTAAATAATCCGATAATCTTATTTATGGGAGGATGAATGAGTGACAAATATTGTATCTTACAAGATGATCAAAAAGATTGCGGCGTATGTTCTTTATTATCAATAATTAAATATTATAATGGTAATGTCTCTAAAGAGTATTTAAGAGAATTAACTAAGACAACTAATAGTGGTGTTAATGCAATTAATATTTTAAGAACAGCAAGAGAATTAGGTTTTGAAGCATATGGTTTAAAAGGTAAAATTAAGAATTTGAAAAAAGAATTATTACCAGTAATTGCACATATATCAATAGATAAAAAATATAATCATTTTGTTGTCATTTATAAAATAGATTTAAAAAAAGATAAAATTCTTGTGATGGATCCCGCAAGAGGTTATATTTTCTTTTCTTTTTCTAATTTTATGAATTTAACAACTAATTATTACATTGTCCTAAAACCAAAACAGTCTATTCCTAAGATAATAATTAATAATAACTTCTTTGACGATGTAATTAACATCTTATCTAAATATAAGATAATTGGTATTATTATTCTTTTTCTTTCTTTATTTTATACATTATTAAATATTTTTAATTCGTATAATTTTAAATTATTATTTAATGAATTAAATATGATTTCTTCAAATAATATTTTTACTATTTTTGTTATATTATTTTCTTTAATAATTATAAAATATATTGTAAATTTATTTCGCCAATTTCTTTTAAATAACCTTTCTTTTTTCTTGGACAATCATCTTGTAAATAAAATATATCATCATATCATTAATCTTCCTTATCTATATTTTAAAAATCATACTAATGGTGACTTATTAACAAGAATTAATGACCTTGGTAATCTTAAAGATTTACTTAGTAATTTTATTATTGGAGTTTTTGTTGATTTAATATTGGCAATTGCTATTTTTATTGTTATGATTAATTTGAACTTTTCATTATCTTTAATAATTATTATTATCTTATTTTTGTATGTTAATATTACAGTGTTAGGTAATAAATTATTAAAAAATAATATTCGAGAAAACTATCAAGAATCTAGTTCTGTAAATAATTATTTGGTTGAAACATTAGCATCTTTTGAAACTATTAAAAATTTATCATTGCAAAAGTATATATGTAAGAGATTTTATAATAAATATACTAATTTTAATAATAATAAAAAAGAAATAATTAAAAAAATGAGTTATCTTAATTTCTTTAAAAATAGTATTTTAACAGTTGGAAATTTGCTAATTTTATATCAAGGTGCTTTAATTATTAAAGAAGGTAATTTTTCAATTAATTCTTTAATTACCTTTATTACACTTTCAAATTATTTAATTGAGCCAATAAAAAATATTCTTGATTTGTCTTTGTTATATCAAAATACTAAAGAATCAGTAAAGAGAGTTAAGGAAATATATAATATTCCACAAGAAAAAATTTTATATAATGAAAATACTAACATCAGATATTTGCAGGGAAGAATTGATATTAGTAATGTTAGTTATTCATATAATGGAGTAGATTATGTTTTAAATAATCTTTCTTTAGAAATAAAGGAAGGTAATAAAGTTTTAGTATGTAGTGAAAGTGGTAGTGGTAAAAGTACTTTAATTAAACTGTTAATTAAATATTTAGATAATAATTATACTGGTAATATTACTATCGATGGATTTGATTTGAAGAAAATTGATATTTATTCTTTACGTAATAATATTTGTTATATTTCACAAAATGAATATTTATATACAGATACAGTTTATGAAAATATTACGTTAGGGCGTAAAATACCTTATAAGAAGTTTTTAGAATTAGCCAAAAATCTTTATATAGATGAAATTGTTAGTAAAAGTAGTTTAGGTTTTAATTATTTAATTGAAAATAATGGAGAAAATATTTCTGGCGGAGAAAAGGGAAGAATTTTAATTGCGAGAAGTTTAATTGGATATAGTAATATTTATATTTATGATGAAACTTTTAGCTCTCTTGATATTAATAAAGAAAGAAATATTTTAAAATATCTTTTTAGTATTTATAAAGATAAAACATTTATTATTGTAAGTCATCGAAAAAGTAATATGGATTTATTCAATCAAATAATTGAATTTGGAGGTGAAAGAAAAAATGGTTAAGATGAATGATAATCCAATATTTCATGATGATTACTTTGAAACAAAAAAACAATGCTATAAATACATAGTAATAGTTGTATTAGTTATTGTTTTAATAATTATTTTATTGTTGGTAATAAAAAAACAGAGATATTATGTAAATCAATTAGAGTTTATTGATACTAAAAATGCGTATATTATAGTTGATAATGAAAATTTAGACATTATAAAGGAAAGTAAAAAACTTTATATTGATGACATTAGTTATGATTTTGATATAGATAAAATTGAAGAAAAAAATATGATATATTTGGTAAATATTCATTTTCCTATTGACTTATTAGTAAATACGAAAACATGTAAAGTTTATTTGGATAATGAAAGTTTTATGAATTATATTATTAGAATTGTTAAAGGAGTTTAAATGAAAAAATTAAAAGATGAAGAATTAAAAAATATTAATGGTGGTATTACTGGATGGGCAATTGCAGGTATTTCTCTTTTAGTGACTTTTGTTGCGGGAGTAATTGATGGTATTGCAAGGCCGGAAAAATGTCGGAGTTAAGGAGGAAGAAAATGATTGTAAATGATAATGAAATGGTTAAAGTAACAGGTGGAGAAAGTCTTGGAGCAACATTTCTTAATTATTTATCAACTGCAGTAAAAACTATTTATGATGTTGGACGCGGTTTTGGAGGTGCAATAAGACGAATTGCCAGCGGAAATGTATGCAGTTTTTAATGAATAAAATTTTTTTAATTAAAATTAGTAAGGGAATATTATTGTTTTTTCTTAGTTTTTTATGTATAGTGATAATAAATTATGTTGTGCAAGCACTTTATAATTTAGGCATATACCTTGGTACTTTTTTTCGAGGACTATATAATTTAATTTGTTAAAATTTATATGTTACAAAATAATATAGAGAAAAAACACTAAAGAAAAGTATTTATTTTTATCAGTTCTTTTTGCTACAAAAAATGATTAAATAATTAATAATGAAATGTTTTTTATCAATAATTTATGTATTTTTATAAAAAAAGTAAAAAAAGAAATAAAAAATATTGTCAAATATAAAAACTTTTGTTATAATTTATTTGATTTTGAAGTTGAAGGGAGGGAGAAAAATGACACATGTAGCTGTTAAGAATGGTAATCTAGATGGTGCTTTAAGAAAATTTAAACAAAAAGTAGCAAGAGATGGCATCCCTTCAGAAATAAAAAAAAGAGAAGCTTATGATAAACCAGGAATTAAAAGACGTGAAGCTAAGAAAGCTGGAATCAAAAATTCTCGTAAACGTGAAAAAAATAGAGATTAATTTAAACCTTGTTTCTAAATATTGAAGCAAGGTTTTTATTTAAAATGTTTGGCTTTATTAATCAATTGTGATATAATTTTATTATAATTAAATGAAGGAAGTTGAGAATATGGATATATGTGAGAATCTTATTTTATTAAAAATTTTACGCCTTTTATATACAGGAATTAATGTAATAAGAATTGTTGTACCTATTGCTTTAATTGTAAAATTAATGATTGATGTGTATCATCATATTCTAAATCCTGATAGTAAGCAAATAAAAGAATTAAGCATTAAAAGAATTATTGCAGCCATTATTGTCTTTCTGTCACCAATTTTTGTTAATTTGGTATTGAAATTAGTTGAAGTGGGAGGAGGAAATCGACCAGATTATCCATATTGTTTAACTACTTTAGATAATATTGGATATTTTGAACGTCTTGCGGAAGCTAAAAATGAGTTGAAAAATGAAAGCAAGAAGGTTCAAGACAATGCTGCTATTCAAAAAGCTCAATGGGATCAAGCACAAAAGTTGTTGGAAGAGGCAAGAAAAAATAATGTTATTGATGATACATCAGCACTTTATTTAGGTCAAAGATATCGATTATCCGATCGTGAATTAAGAGGATTATGTGGTGTTGCTAAGGCTGAACAAGGAAGTATTCTTGGAGCTAAAGCGGAGGCCTCACTTATGGCTAATCTTTATGAATTATTAAGTTCAAAAAGTAAATTCTATCAAAATGGTTTATATAATTATGTAAGAAATAGTGGATGGTTTGCCCATGCAGCAGATCATATGGATAATAGTACCTGTTCTACTGCATACTTGAATGCTGTAAGAGATGTTCTAGTTAATGGAAATCGAACGCTACCATTTTATGTTAATGAACATGATTGTATGAATTGTAGTACAGCACATGCTTGTGGTGCTGTTTCAAAAGGTGATATTTGTAAAATAAATACCAATGGAATAGATTATACTACAATGGATCAAATAAAAAATCGTTCTAATTATATTAAAGATTATACAAAAGTATATACATATTATATGCGAAATGAAAAGACTAATTATTGGGTATTTCATTCATTTCCAACAAGCAATAGTGACCCTTTTGGCTATACCATTAATGCAAGACAAAGAGTAGAGAGTATGGGGAGGTAATTATGGATAAATTTTATCAACGGATTATTATTTTTGCCTTAGTTGTAGTATTAGTATTTCTTTTATATCAATTATTTTCTCCTTCTAAAGAAGAACAAATTAAAAATTATTTATTAGATATGGGATATCAAGAAGATATGTATGATCGAACCCTTTTAATTAGAAATGAATCAGCAACAACAACTTATTATTTTAGTGTTGCCGATTATACTTTTAGTCAAAAAGTTGATGATTATAATACTAATGTAGAATCAATGCTTAATCAAACATATGATTTTAAAAATCAAGATTTATATTATAATTATCGTGTTGAATATAGTGATAAAATTAATGTAATATTTAAAGGTGATTATAATTCAGGAACCTTTTCGTGTAATAAAGAGTTTTCAACAGCAACTTTAGAACAAGAAGAGATTAATAATACCTGTAATATGTTACGTTTAAAAGTAGAAAGATTTTATAATGAATCTCAAACGTTATTTAATAATTATCATTTTATTGAATATATGGAAAATTTAAAAATTGAGTAAAATAAAAAAGAGTTGTAATGAAATCTGACTCATTTAACTCTTTTTCTATTGTAATTTTATAATTAAACATATCTTGGTAAACTTTTAATGGTAAAAGAAAAACTTACAAACTTTTAGTAGTTTGTAAGTTGTTTTCAAATGGAGTAGCTGACGGGAATCGAACCCGCGTCCTAACCTTGGCAAGGTCAAATTCGAGCCACTAAACTACAGCTACAAAAATAAATTGGAGGGGCCAGACGGATTTGAACCGCCGATCAAGGAGTTGCAGTCCACTGCCTTACCACTTGGCTATGACCCCTTACATAGGAGTTTTGGAATTCAAAATATATAATTTTGAATTCCTTCAAATATATGAATAAATCACATACATGTATAATTATAGCAAAAGTATTTATAAAATGCAAACATTTTTTTACACTGTTAACAAATTATAATAAAATTATTCTTTTTCACCTAATAAAACACGTACGGAACTGTTCATTTCAAGAGAAGTTCCAGCTTCTGGAGTTTGAGAAATAATAATATTTCCTTTACCGGCATATTGAATATTATAATAAAATAGTGCTTTTTCAGCTTCTTTTTTAGTCATTCCAATAACATTTGGTACTTTATAATATACTGGATCATCCCAATTTTGGATGCTTTCGATTTCTCCTTCTTGTCTTGGTATTTTTAATGCATTAATGATATCTAACAAAACTCTTCTTGCAATAGGTGCAGTTGTATGGCTTGATAAAAGGGCAGTATGTTTAGGATTATCAATGGCTAAGTAAAAAACAGCCTTGGGATCATTCGCAGGAACAATAGACATAAAACTCATTATATAATTGTTGACCATGTATCTTCCATCTTTAACTTTTTGAGCAGTACCAGTTTTACCACCAATACGGTATCCATCAATATATGCATAATGTCCTCCACCACGAGCTACAACACTTTCTAAAGAATAACGCATTATATCACTTGTTTCTTTACTAATAGTTTGTCTCTTTAATATTGAATTGTTTTCAATAATAATACTTCCAGAGGAACTTTCATTCACACTTTTAACAATAAAAGGTTCATATAAGTTTCCACCATTTACTACACTAGATACTGCTGTTACTTGTTGAATAGGGGTAACGCTTATTCCTTGACCAAAAGCTGATGTAACAAGTTCAAGTTCACCAACACGATCTAATTTAAACATAATTCCTTTACTTTCACCATTAAGGTCAATTCCAGTTTTTTCACCAAAGCCAAACAAATTAAAATAAGAAAAAAGTTTTTCTTTTCCTAACATTTGTCCTAATTTTACAAAACCAGGGTTGCATGAATTTTCTAATACTTGAAGAAATGTTTGCATTCCGTGACCACCACTTTTCCAACAACCGATACGAGTTCCATTTATATGAACACTTCCGGAATCATAAAAGGTATCATTAAAAATATCAATGGCTTTTTCCTCTACAGCACTGCTCATGGTAATTATTTTAAAGGTTGAACCAGGCTCATATGTCATCCAAATAGGTAAATTACGATTTAAAACTTCAACAGCAAAGTTTTGATATGTATTAGGGTTAAAGGTAGGACGGGATGCCATTGCCAAGATTTCTCCAGTATTAGGATCAATAACAATTCCTAGGCTATGGTCAGGTTCTAAAGTACTTTCGGCATTATTAAGTTCACGTTCTAAAGCAAGTTGTATATTAATATCAATTGTTAAGTAAACATTCATTCCTTTGGATGATTCTAAATATATTTCTGATAAATTAAGTTTATTTCCTTTAGCATCACTAAAATATTTAATAGCACCACTTTCGCCTTTTAAATATTCATCATACATAAGTTCTATTCCAGATAATCCTTGATTATCAATTCCTACATAACCTAAAACATGTGATAAAAGCTCTCCATAGGGGTAGTATCTTTTAGATTCACGAACTAAATAAACACCATCATATTTTAAACTTTCAATTTTATCAGCAATTTCATAACTTAATCTCCTTCCTTCTGGGTGAACACGTTCAATACTTGTTTCTTTTTTTACATGTTTATCCATTTCTTCTTTTGTAATTCCTAAAATATTGGCTAAATTATTACTTACTTCATCTTTATTTTTTATTTGACTTGGAATTAAGACAAGCGATGTAGTTGTAATGTTATCCGCAAGAACAACACCATTCCGGTCAAGTATTAAGCCTCGATCACCTTCAATAGGAAGGTCTCGACTCCAAAGATCATTTGCTAAAGAATATAATTTTTGGTATTCAAAAAGTTCTACATATATTACACGAGCTATTATTACAAAAAAACAAAAAAGAAAGAAAATAAGAAAGATTTTAATTCGACTATTTATTTTTCTTGAAAACATTTCTATCACCAATAAAATATATGAAAAAAAATCTATTAAATAAATAGATTTAATCGACAATTTTTGATAAATTAGACAAGTTTAACGTCAATAATTTCGGGTATTTCATTAATAAGTGCCTCTTTAATACCTTCATCTAGCGTAAAACTATTTAATGGACATTCCTCGCAAGCACCAATAAATTTAATATAACAAATACCATCCTCATATTTAATAAATTCAACATCGCCACCTTCACTTATTAAAAAGGGACGTAATTTATCTAAAACATCATTTATTTTTTTTTCCATAATTCACCTCGAAAATATTATATCATTTTTTGGTATATTTTTAAATATCTCCTAATATTCTTTAATGGGTGATAGAGTGATTAATAAACAAGGACTTATTTTTTTAACATTAACTAGTCTTATTTTAGTATTAAGTGTTTACTATGTAACAATGCCAAATGAACTTTTACTAACAACCAATAGCTCGTATTTACAAGGTGATGAAAAGGAAAAAACAGTTAGTAAAGAAGAAATTGATGTATCAATTACTAACACAAGTGTTGTTGAAACTATGAAAAGTGTTTTGCAAGATGAAAGAACTAAATTAATGACAGAATTAAATGCTAAGTTGATTGATAAAAATTTATCAGCTGAAGAAAAGAATAATGTTTATGAAGAAATAAAAATTATGAATAAAATTGAAACGATGGAAAGCGATATCGAAAAGAAAATAAAAAATGAATTTGGTTATGATTGTTTTGTTAAAGTAAAGGATGATGTTATAGAAGTTGTTATTAATAGCGAAAAACATGATACTAATTTAGCCGTCAAAATAATGAGTTTAATTGAAAAAGATTATGATAATATGTATATTTCGGTAAGTTTTAAAGCGTAACACAATATTGTTTTGTACATATAATACATTGGAATTATAAGGAGTATTATATGTATAAAAGTGTATTAACGGGAAGAGAAAAAGAAATCTTCACTCTTCTTACAAAAAATAAAACAACTAAAGAGATTGCTGAATTTTTAAATATAAGTGAAAAAACTGTTCGTAATCATATATCAAATACTATGCAAAAACTAGGTGTTAAAGGAAGAGCATCTGCTGTTGTTGAATTAATTAAATTAAATGAGATTTCGTTATAATCGTACTATTTAAGTACGATTTTTCATATATTGTATAGAGGTGTATTATGCTAAGACAAAAGATTCTTCGAAAAATATATTTTACAACAATGATTGTTTTTATTTTATTTGTAATATCAAGTTTTACCATAAATAAAAATATTTCTAATATTAAAGTAGAATATCAAACTAATCTTTCTTCGGTTTATTTATTAGATGACAATGATTATTTACTAGAAGTATCTATTGTTGTTAAAGATAATTTAATGGATAGTATACCTGTAGTTATTAATACTTTAAAATCTGGTAATAAACACTATAGTGGTTTACGAGGAATACTTCCTAATAATACCAATATAAATGAAATGGTCTTAGATAATGGCATATTAACTATTAATTTTAATAAAGAACTTCTAAATATTAATGAAAATTTAGAAGAAAAAGTTATTGAAAGTCTTGTTTTTAGTTTATTAAATTTTAAGGAAATTAAAGGAATTAAATTACTTATTGATGGTGTTCCATTGAAAACTCTTCCTAAAACAAATATTAAATTAGACGATATTTTAACTAAAGATTTTGGTATTAATAAAGAATATGATATAACTACAATGAATGATGTTCAAAAAGTAGTTTTATATTATTATGAAGAGAAGGATAGTAATAAATATTACGTTCCTGTAACAAAATATGTTAATTCCAAAGATGATAAAGTTAAAATTATTATTGATAACTTAAAAAATAATTATTTATCTGAAACTAATTTAATGAGTTATCTAAATGAAAAAGTAAAATTGGAAAATTATGAATTAAAAAGTAATATGGTAACTCTTAGTTTTGCAAATATTCTTGATTTCTCGTTTGAACCATTAGAAGAAGAAGTTATTTATACACTTGCAAGTTCTATTTTAGAATCAACAAATATTGAAAAAGTTGTTTTTATACAAAATAATCATATTTTAACAATAAAAAGTAGATAAAAGATAAAGAAAAAACTTGGATATTTTCCAAGTTTTATTTCATAAATGGTGTCCCGGAAGCGATTCGAACGCTTGACCGACGCCTTAGAAGGGCGTTGCTCTATCCAGCTGAGCTACCAGGACAACTGATAGAAGTATTATATAACAATTTTTTTTAAATATCAAGAGTTTTCTCAAAAAATGTCATATTACTTTTATCGGCAAATAATTGTTATTTGTTAGTAATTTATGTATTTCTTTTAAAAAGCGCATATTGTTCATCTTCAAATAAAAGCGTAAAATTATTATCTTTACTTAAAAAATTATAGACAGTATCTTTAAAATAAGTTATAGCATATTCAAACTTATATTTAGAAAAAATATTTAGATATTTATTTTCATCACATGCATCAAGATAATCTGTTATAATGTCTTGACCACCATTAAATTCTTTAATATATACTTCCATTCGTGTATCAACAAATATTGGAATATCGTATAAAGCAAGGTAACTGCCATAATTCATTTTATTAAAGAAAGGGGTACGATTATTAAAATCAACATTTTTATGCAAATAATCAACTATCTTTAATGGATAACGATGTATTATTTCATATTCAAAATCTTTCTTTTTAAAATCATGATAGTTTCGTATTAAATTATTTGATAAGATAATGATTATTATACATAAACAAGATATTATAATATATTTGTTTTTAAATAGCACATCTTTTAACATAATTTTCTTTTTAAAGAAATTATAATTAA
This sequence comes from uncultured Erysipelotrichaceae bacterium, assembly GCA_902801795.1. GTDB lineage: Bacteria > Bacillota_I > Bacilli_A > RF39 > UBA660 > RUG12783. Next base: position 8,832 of record CADCJQ010000007.1, on the reverse strand, counting down.
TTGATTTGTTTAATATCGTAGGAAGAAAAATAGTGATATATGCCATGTGACGACGAGCAAGAGTACCAAGGATAAATAATCCTATAATCAAAAGCCAATCATGAATTTTTATTTTTGCTATTTTAAAATAGCATAAAATGAAAGATGAAAGAAACAGAATTAATTGGTATTTGTATTGTAAAATATTTGTTTTTTGCATTTCTAGGATAATATCATAAGCGGATGTTTTTAAAGAATTTATAAAAAAGGTGTAAGGATATAGTTTAAATGGAGACATTAGACCTGATAAAAATAGTAAAATAAAGGTTATAATAATAATTTTTTTATTTTTAGGTTTGATTATTATTTGTTTTTTAGAAATATCCGCAAGTATACATTCTACTAAAAAGGGTAAGGATAGAATAATAGTCATAATCCAAATCGGCATATGCAGGTTAACTACTAAAATCGCTAAAATAATAATTATCAAAGTGTTTTTTATGTTTCCGTCATTATATAATTTTTCCCAATAATATACTTCTAAGAATAATAATGTAAATGTTATTGTTTGAACTCTAGCCTGAAGAAAAGGTATGGCAAGGTATAAAGTAAGTGCTGTTATCAATGTATTAAATAGTATACTTTTATTATGCTTTTTGTTAATATTAAAGATGGTAAATCCCAATAATGTAATAAAAAAGAAAAAGAAATATTTAATCATAGAAAAACCAAATTTCTGATATGTTAAAAAGAAAATAATATCATATAGAAAATGATGATACAGATACCTTAAATTGGGAATAAAACTAAAGTGATCTTGAAAATCAATACCATATTGTATAATATTTTCTCCAGTTTTAATATCAAAAAAAACATCATTTTGAATAAAAACTCTATTAATTATATAAAGTGATATTGAAATGATTCCAAGAAAACAAATGATATATTTAAGTTTAATTATTGTTTTATCTTTCATATTATCACCATCTTCATTATAAGAAAAAATATTATTAATTGTCAATGAAATATTAGTTAAAAAAATTGACATAATGTAAATAATGTGGTAATATTTAAGCATATTCAAGTTGATGGAGAAGTAGTAGGTTATTTCTTTTTTTAAGAAAGTCTTTGGTTGATGGAAAAAGATAAGAAGAATAATTGAACTTGTTTCCAGATTGAAGCGGGTAAATCCGTTATAATGATAAGTGCATGAAAGTCATGAACTAAGGTGGTACCACGGTTATTCGTCCTTAGGTTTATGGCTTTTTTAATTTTAAGGAGGATATTATGTATAATCATTTGGAAATTGAAAAAAAATGGCAGGAATATTGGGAAAAAAATAAAACATTTAAAACAGATATATGGGATTTTTCAAAACCTAAGTTTTATGCTTTAGATATGTTTCCATATCCTAGTGGTGTAGGACTTCATGCAGGACATCCTGAGGGATATACAGCAACTGATGTTATATCAAGAATGAAGAAAATGCAAGGATATAATGTATTACATCCGATGGGTTATGATTCTTTTGGATTACCAGCAGAACAATACGCTATTAAAACAGGGAATAATCCTAGTGTGTTTACCAATCAAAATATTAAAACATTTAGAGAACAACTTAAAATGTTAGGTTTTTCATATGATTGGGATAGAGAAATATCAACAAGTGATCCAAGTTATTATAAATGGACACAATGGATATTTAAACAGTTGTTTGAAGATAATCTTGCTAAATGTGTTGATATGCCAGTTAATTGGTGTGAAGAATTAGGAACTGTACTTTCTAATGATGAAGTAATTGATGGTAAGAGTGAAAGAGGTGGATATCCTGTTGTTCGTAAAAATATGCGTCAATGGGTTATTGATATTCCAAAGTATGCTGAAAGGTTACTTGAAGGACTTGATGAATTAGATTGGCCAGAATCTACTAAAGAAATTCAAAGAAATTGGATTGGTAAAAGTATAGGAGCTGAGATAGATTTTAAAGTGGCTGATACTGATTTATCATTTACTGTTTTTACAACTAGGTGCGATACTTTATTTGGGGCTACATATTGTGTTTTATCACCAGAACATCCTATTGTTAATGAAATAACTACAGAAGAACAAAAAGAACTTGTTTTAAATTATCAAGAAGAATGTAAAAAGAAAAGTGAATTAGAAAGAACGGATTTAAATAAAGATAAAACGGGTGTTTTTACTGGAAGTTATGCAATTAATCCTGTAAATAATAAAAAAATTCCTATTTGGATTAGCGATTATGTTTTAACAAGTTATGGAACTGGCGCTATTATGGCTGTACCTGCTCATGATGAACGTGATTATGCTTTTGCAAAGAAATTTGATATTGAAATAATTCCAGTTATTTCAGGGGGTAATATTTTAGAAGAAGCCTATACTGGTGATGGCATACATATTAATTCGGAATTTTTAAATGGCTTAAATAAAGATGATGCTATTAATAAGATGATAGAATATTTGGAAAGTCAGAAGATTGGTACAAAGAAAATAAATTATCGTTTACGTGAATGGATTTTTGCTCGTCAAAGATATTGGGGTGAACCAGTACCAATTGTCTATTTAGATAATGGAGATTGTGTAAGTTTAAGTGATGATGAATTACCACTTTTATTACCATTAATGGATGATTATAAAGCGCATAATGGCAGGGCACCTCTTGAGAATGCCACAGAATGGAAAAACGTTACTATTAATGGTGTCCATGGTATAAGAGAAACAAATACGATGCCTGGTTCTGCAGGATCATCATGGTATTTCTTAAGATATATTGATCCACATAATGAAAAAGAATTTGCAGATAAAAAATTATTAGAGCATTGGATGCCAGTAGATCTTTATATCGGAGGACCTGAACATGCGGTAGGACATTTATTATATTCAAGAATGTGGAATAATTACTTATATGATAAAGGATTAGTGCCATGCCGAGAACCATTTAAAAAATTAGTTCATCAAGGAATGATTTTAGGAAGTAATGGAATTAAAATGGGCAAAAGATTCCCAGAATACGTTGTTAATCCATCTGATATCGTTAAAGAATATGGTGCTGATACTTTACGTCTTTATGAAATGTTTATGGGACCACTTGAAGCTGATAAACCTTGGAATAGTGAAGGTGTTAATGGAAGTCGTCGTTTTCTTGAAAGAGTATATCGGATGATTTCAGAGGGTAATATCCTTGATGAAGATAATAAAAACTTAGAGAAAATATATCATCAAACAGTTAAGAAGGTAACTAATGATTATGAAAACATTTCAATTAATACAGCAATTAGTAGTTTAATGATTTTTGTTAATGCTTGTTATAAAGAAACGAAATTACCTAAAAAATATATGGAAGGTTTTGTTAAACTATTAAATCCCGTATGTCCACATATTACTGAAGAATTATGGGAAATGTTAGGTCATCACAAAACAATCGCTAATGAGCCATGGCCAGCATATCAAGAAGAATTAACGAAAGAAGAAAATTTTGAAATGGTTGTTCAGGTTAATGGTAAGGTACGTGGTAAAGTAGAAGTTTCTACTAATACAACGGAAGATGAAATGAAAGAAAAAGCAAAACTTATTCCTAATGTTTTAGCGAATATTGAAGGAAAAGAAATAGTGAAAATTATCGTTGTTCCTAAAAAACTAGTTAATATAGTTGTTAAATAATGATTAGAAGAAAAGGTATAATGGGATATTTGTCCTGTTATATCTTTCTTTTTATGAATTTTGATAAAAAATAAGTCTATAATTCTTTCCAAAAAGATAAAGTTGTGATACAATTTTTAGTGTAATGATATGAGAAAAGATATTGACGATTAATAGCTAATAATATTATAAGTACTCGCTATAACAAAAAAAGTAATAATGGGAGGTAAAAAGCAATGAAAGATTTTTTAAGATATTGCATTTATGAGTGTTATAGAATTTAAAAATTAAAGCGATAAATAATTAATAAAAAAGTAGAAAAAAGTGATAAAAGTGTTGACAAGAAAAAACTCATCCTGTATCCTTAGACAGACAGACAGACAGACAGACAGACAGACAGACAGACAGACAGACAGACAGACAGACTAGGATGTTTATCTAGGCTAATGTATTATGATGATTCGTAAAATATAAATAAAAAATTGGATAAACAAATTAAAAAAATTATTATGAGAGGAGAGAAAATAATGAATGAAAAAAGACAAAATTTTTTAATTGCTATTGGAATATTTGTATTAGTAGGATTAATAGGTGGAATAGCTTATTCATTCTTTAACTATACAAGAAATGGTGCAGTTAATACCTTAAGATTAGGGGATATAGAATTTAATTTTACACAGGGAAATAGTATTAATTTAACAAATGCTTTTCCAGTAACTATAACAAGGGATGGTAATGGATTAATAACAAATAATGATACTGATAATATTGGGACAGTAGAAGTTGTTATAACAGGTAAGAATACTTATAGCGAAGGAGTAGAATATTTAGTTTCAAGTACTAATTCTGTTACAACTATTACATCAAATGGAAAACCAGTACAAGTACCAATTAGTTTAGATGTACAAGTAGGAACTAACGGAAATGGAGCTAATGACAATTTAGGAACTGCTGATGCAAGTTATTTTACAAATAGAGATAGTTATACTACATCACACTACAAGAAATTAGTAGGAGATACATTAGTAGGAGACCAAATGATGTTAGTAGGATATATTGCTCCTGATGCTACTAATACAGATAATTCTATAAATGGTAAAATTACTATTAAAGCCTATTTTGATGCAAGTAAAATGATGATAACAGATACACCAGATGAAACAAATGTAGGTAATAAAACCTATATGTCAACAAGTGAATGGAATTCACTAAATTCTAGTGGAGTTAGTTTCCAAGTAAAAGTAGAAGCCAATGAAGGAATATGGGTAAAAGGATCACTTAGTGATATAATGGCCAGTGAAAGTTTAGGAGTAGATACAGAACAAGGAGTAGATTTTTCTAAAACATCAGATTGGGATAATACAAGAGGAGTATATTTAAGAGCAGGAACCCAAAATGTATCAGGTTCATATCCAGTATATTATTATCGTGGTGCAGTAGAAAACAATAATGTAGTATTCAATAATATTTGTTGGAAAGCAGTAAGAACAACAGATACTGGAGGAGTAAAACTTATATATAATGGAGAAACAGGACCAGTTTATGAAAAAGTATTTTTGTCTTTGGATAAATATAACGTTCAAACAAATACTGATGGAACAAATACAGGTGTATGGACGTTTAATTCAACAGATAATAGTTGGAATGCTAACCATGTAAGCGGAAGTTTAGAATTGAGTTTTAAAGTTCCAGCAGGGGATAATTATATTTTTCAATTAAGTGGTACATTCACTTCAAGTGGAGGCGGAAGTTGGTCGGTTTTTAAAGACAACGGAAGTAGTTTAGGCGACTATGGCGGAAGCGGAGGAACTAATATTAATTGGTCTTATACATATGGAACGCTAACAGCGGATAATATAGTAAAATTTACTTATTCGGGATCTGCATCAAGTGAAGATCCAACCATATTAAAAATTCAAATGATAGGTAAAGGAGATTTGCTTACTTCCAATGGATGTGATAACACTGGAACGGCATCACAAATCACATTAAATAGTACAAATACATTTGCATTTTCAGGAACAAATCCAAATCTAAGTAATTCGCCAGCCTATGTAGGATATATGTGGGGAGATGTATACACATATAATACAACAGGATGGATAAGTGGAGCAAAATTTGGAAGCGGATTTACAAGTGATGGAACAAATTATAAATTAACGAACGCAACAGAAACAGAGCCAAATGCAACGCATCATTATAGTTGTAATAATCCTGATGCCAATGCAACATGTACAGAGTTAAGATATGTGTATTATGTAAATGGAACCACACAATATTACATAACCTTAACAGGAGGAGATGGAATAGAAGAAGCAATAGAAAAAATGCAAAGAAATACCAATCCGTCAAATGCAAAAACCCAAATAGATGCATGGTATCTAGCGAATATGACAAGTTACACAGGAAAACTAGAAGATACAATATGGTGTAATGATCGAAGTATAGGAAGATATAATGGATGGTCAGAAACCGGAGCATGGGGAAGTGATTATAAAGAGTCTTCATTATTATATGGAGCACATGAAAGAAGTAACTATGCAAGTGGAACAAGTACAGTAAAAAATCAACCAAGTTTAGGGTGTGTAAATAAAAATGATGCATTTACAGTAAGTAGTCAAAAAGGAAATCAAAAATTAACCTATCCAGTAGCAATGCTAACAGAAGATGAAATAGTATTGGCAGGAGGATTAGCAGGAAGTAGTAGCGGATTTTATTTAAATACGGGTCAATTCTACTGGTCTTTGTCGCCTTACTCCTTCCACTACAAAGGTTACGTCAATGAGTTCCGCGTGGCTTCGTCGGGTCTATTGCCGTACGGCAGTGTGAGCAGTACTAACGGGCTTCGTCCTTCCGTTTCACTTAAACCTGGAACGCCTGTAGTTAGTGGTGATGGAACTAGTGCATCTCCATACTTGATAAGCTAAACTAAAACGAAAGAGTAAGTTTCACACACCACATGAATGTGGGCTTGAGAAAAGTGAGAAAAAGGAGAGCCACGAAAACCCTTTTGTGGCTCGGAGAAGATATAGCGAAAAGGAAAATAAGTACGAAAAGGTAATCTCACATCTTGCGGTTAAGCAAGATGTGAGAGCTTCTAAAAAATTAAAAAAGTGTTATGATATTAAATATATTCATTTGTTAGAATATATAGATATTTTAATATATGGGTTAAACTATTAATATAGATTAACTTAGGATTACGTCGTTTTATAGGGAGTCTTGTTGGTAGTGTTCGTTTGGGGTTTTTCTGGTCTTTGTCGCCTTCTAACTTCAAAAACAACGTGAACAATACGAATGGGCTTCGTCCTTCGTTTTCACTTTATGATTACTGATAATGTAGATAAGCATTTGATTTAAATATAGAAATCTTGCATGGTTTATAACATAGAAGTGAAAGAATATCATGTTAATAAAATAGTGATTGCTTTTAAAAAGAAAGACGTTAAAATAGAAATAAGGTAATAATTAAGAACAGTCTGCTGCTCTTAATTTTTGTTTAGGACTTTTTTAACATGTAAATTGTGGCGAATGGTAACAATTAAAATATTGAAAATCATTGCAATTAACAAACCATATAAACCAATTTTTAAATAAGATAAAAGAAATAAAAGAATGGTTTTTATGATAATACCAATTAAATTATCTTTCATAACATCTTTAGCATGATTAGTAGCTTCTAAAAAACTAGCTAAGGGAGCTTCTAGAGAATATAAAATAAAAGTAGGGCTTAAAAAGCGTAAGTAGTTAACCCCTAAATCGGTTTTATAAAAGAATTTTAATAAAAATTCAGGGAACAAATTGATAAATGTTATGGAGAAAAAACAAATGATGAGGGAAAACATAATCGCTTGTTGAAGTTTTTTCTTAATATAAAGATTGTTTTTTTTTGAATATTCTCTTGCGATAATAGGAAACATGGCGTTACTAATCGCCGTAGTAAAGAAACTAGGAAGTAACAGTAATGGCATAACAAAGGCTGTTATAATACCATATTCGGTTGTAATATAAGAAGTGTTGTATCCAATATTTAATAAAACAAAAGAAAGAATAATTGGTTCAAGAAAATAGCCAATATTACCAAGAATTCTAGTTGCGGTAGTTGGAATAGAAATATCTAAAACATTTTTGATATAATGATAACTGGGTTTTAAATCAATTTTTTTTATCGTAAATCTTTTTGGCAAAAAGAAAATTAATACAAGACTTGAAGCGATTTCTGACATTACGTTGATAACAATTAAGGAAGTTGTTGCAATAATGGTTCCATATTTTTTAAAATGTGGTATTACTAAGAACATTAACAAAAGTCTTATTACTTGTTCAGCCAGATGACTTATGACATGAGGAGTCATCTTTTCTTTTCCAAAGAAGAATCCTCGCAAAATGCTTGATAAAGAATCAAATGGTAAAACTAAACTAATGGAAAGAAGGGGAAGATAAGCATCACTGTTATGCAAGAGATGTTCTGCAATAAATCTACTTGTAAATACTAAAAAAATTGTTAAGGAAATATTGATTAACATCGAAAGTGGTAAAATGGAAAATAATAATTTCTTACTTTGATATTTGTTTTCACTTACTAGTTTGCTAATTCCTTTGGAAAAACCTAATTGACTAATGGCCATCATTAAAGAAAATGTTGGAAGAACTAGCATATATAAGCCAATCGTTTCAATAGTAGCAACTCTTGACATAACCATTCGTATTACAATACCTAATATTTTCGTTAAAGCACCACCAATAATTAAGATAATACTACTTTTAATAAATTTTTCTTTCATAGTAAATTATATTATGGAGAAAGATAAAGTATGAATTTTACATATATATTTTATTTAAACTAACTCATAAGTAGTTATTCTTATTCTTTCATCAGATGAATATTCAATTAAGTATTTATCATCTTTACGACAGACAATAATGCCAATTGTTTTATTTTGATTATTATTTTTTACCCATTTATCAATATAATTCATATATACTTGTATTTGTCCTAAATGATTTTTATTTGATTCAATTACTTTTAATTCAACAACCACATAACAATTATAAATAGCATTATAAAGCAACATATCTATGTAATTTGGCTTTTTGCCTATCATTATTTTATATTCATTAGCCATATACGCAAACCCTTGACCTAATTGTTTAAGAAAATTATCCATGTCTTTTAAAACAAATGATTTTAATGCT
>CADCJQ010000006.1 GCA_902801795.1 uncultured Erysipelotrichaceae bacterium | reverse complement strand
AATCTATTAGAATCATCTTTATATATCTTCTTAAAAGAAGCATCTAAAATATCTTTAGGCATTTTATAACTATAAACATTTTTTAAAAAATCTTTTTCTTTTTCATCATTATCTTTATAAGGACAGTTTTTATAAACAAATTTTATTTTGTTATCTTCAACAATAGCACATTTACGTACACCTTTTATATCATAAGGACAAAATGCTAATCCTTTACAACTTTTACATATTGGTAGTTCACTTGCTACTTCTTTTAAACTCGAAGTATAACGGTATTTTATTTCATCTTGAATGTTTAAAGAATTTGCTACTCTTACAAAATTTTCATCTTTAAGAGCATTAATAAAGTTAGTTTCTAATGATTTGGTATTTGCCTTTCCAAAATTATAATTATCCATTAACGCTCCATAAAAAAGGCTAAGAATATTAAAAAGGCTAAATAAATTACTGATAAAATAATGCCATTTATCTTATCACTTTTCTTATCTTTACTATTAATACCAACCGCTTTACTAATTAATAAACCACCTATTAATCCACCAATATGCGCAAAATTATCAATATCATCAATCATAAAACCTATTGCTAAATTAAAAATAATGACGGGAACTATTTGTTTTAATAAAACATTTCCAAAATAAACACGATAATGATATCCAAAATACAATAAACTTCCAAGAAGACCAAAGATAGCACCACTCGCACCTATTGAAAAATTATCCCCCATTGAAATCGATAACAAACTTCCTGTTAGTGCACTAAATAAATATATTAAAGTAAATTTCCATTTACCAAAATAACTCTCACTTAATTTTCCAACAACATATAAAGCATACAAATTACATAATAAATGTAAAATATCAAGATGTAAAAAGGCTCCCGTTAAAAGGCGATATATTTCTCCATATCTAACTAAATCTTTTTGTACACCCAAATAATATAATAATTCAATAGGTGTAAAAATAAACTGCATAAAAAACATTAAAACAAGTATTCCAATAATAATAAAAGTTACAATTGGTTTTTTAGGCTCTAATATTTTCTCTGCTTCCATATTTTCTTTATTATTTTTCATATTAATATCTTGTGTAATTTTAAAGAAAAGATTAAAACCTTCTTCTGTATATGTTAAATTATCTTTTAAATCTTTAAATTCACTCTTTATTATTTCATTTTTTAATAAATTATCTTCGTCCGTATAATATATTATATCAACATCATCAAATTTTTTTTCACGATCAACATTTTCTCCAACATCAGTTAAAATATTTAACGTTTTCATTTTTAAACTAAAGGTTTTTTTTCTTATTTTTTTTACCATTCTTTTCGTCTTAAAAACATCAAATTCTAGTTGTTCATCATTATGAATATACCCATTTACAATACGAATCACTTTATATTTATCTGCATCTAAATTTTGAATCCATATTTCATTTTCAACACCTTGAACAATTATTGGAGAATAATTTTTTTTCGTTATAAAATAATGAAGAAGTTTCATTGAAATTAAATCTCTCTCACTTATTTGTACATTCATTTTATCCCTACTTTTCTATCTCTTTTATATATTCTATTAATGGTACTTCATCATCATCCATTATTGTACCATTTTCATCAGATGATTTAATACTATTACAAATCTTATCAACAACATCCATTCCTTTAGTAACTTTTCCAAATCCTGCATAATAGTGATCTAAAAATGTACTATCTTTTTGTACGATAAAAAATTGTGTTGATGCTGTATCAAAGCCACTATTTTGATCACCAGCTCTTGCCATGGAAACTGTACCTCGAACATGACTAATATCATTACTAACTCCATTGGCATCAAATTCACCTTTGATTTCTTTATGAGTATTTGAAATATCCGTTCCACCTTGAATTACAAAATCTTTCATTACTCGATGAATAGTATTACCATTATAAAATTCTTCTTTAACTAAATTCATAAAATTAGTAACTGTAATTGGTGCAACATCTGCATCAAGTTCCATTTCAATGATTCCATAATCTTTAATTTTCATTTCAACATTATATTTCCCCTTTAAATATTCAATTTTTTCATTTTCATAAGTAAATAAACTTTTACAACCAGTAACAATAAAAATTAATGTCATAATAATAAATACTTTTTTCATATAATACACCTCATATAAAAAATTATATACTAAAAAGAGACTAAAAACTAGTCTCTTTTTACAAAAATGTCACTTTTTTACATTTTTAATTTTGTTATTTATAAGCATTTTTTACATGATGGTATATTCGTTTCATCTTGCGTATTTTTAACCTCTGTATTATTACCACTTGTCAATGCAGCTTCTCTATCATTTTGAGCCTTATCAGAAGTTTTATTTAGTTCATCTAATTGTTCCTGAGTTGGCATATTAGAAATATTTTGTCCATCTCCAGTTTCACCCTTAGATTCGCTTTCCCCTTGCTTATTTCCAGAATTTTCTTTTCCTTCTTTTTCTTTAATTTCATTACCAACTTCTCCAGCCAAATCCTTGGCTTTACCTTGCTTGTCTTTTACTTGACCAGCGCCATCTTTTTTTTCGCCATCGCTTTTTTCGCCATCGCTTTTTTCGCCATCGCTTTTTTCGCCATCGCTTTTTTCGCCATCGCTTTTTTCGCCATCGCTCTTTTCACCATCGCTCTTTTCGCCATCGCTTTTTTCGCCATCGCTTTTGCCATTATCATCTTGACCATCATGGCCCCCTTCGCCACTGTCTTCGTCACCATCACCTTCATTACCAACACCTTCATTGCCAGCACCTTCTGGATCAGCAATTAAGTCATCTTCATCAAAATCTTCTTCATCAGGCTTAAGCATTAAACATTGATTTAAATGTTTTTGAGCTTCTTTTAAATATTCAAGCGATTGCTCGTTACTTATTTTTTCATCTTCTGATAGTTTTATTAATGTTAAACTTATATTTATCTTTACATCACAATATCTTTTTTTAGGAATTTTATACTTTAATGCATTTTTATATTTAACATAAGCTTCTTCAAATCGTCCTTTCTGATATAAATAATTACCATAATTATATGGTGCTATATATGGCTCATATAAATTAAGTGTTGATAAAAGAACCAAACGATATTCTTGATCAGCATCAGGATAATTTGCAATAAATCTATTATTAATTATTATCTTAGCCATCACTTTTGCCGTAACAAGTATACATACACATATAATAATTATAATAATTTTTTTCACTGTTTTATTCACTGTTTTATTCATTGTTCATTTCTCCTATAATAGTATAATTCAAATAATAATAATACAACTAACGCACCCGAAAAATAGTAATAAATATCTTTATTTAATTTTTCTTTTTCTTCTTCATTTTCTAATGCTTCACCTTTTATATTATCTAATTTATCGTTTAGTATAGAAAAATCTGTCATATGATAATAATCTAAATCTAAATTAGTCGCTAATGCCTTTAAAGTATTTTCATTAATTTTAGAAATTGCTATTGAAGGTGGATTAGTAGTTGAATCTAATAAATAACCATTACTATCTGCAACATATTTTAAAGCAACACTTTCTTCTATTTTTATTTTAGTACCTTCACTAGTACCATATCCTAAAACCGCTCCACTATCTATTAATTCTTGAAGGTCTGCATATTTAGCAAGTTTAGTTTTATCATCCTCTTGTGTTACTTCTCCATCTCCCATAAAAAAGACAATTCTTTGATGTTTATCTTTACTTTTAGACGATTCTAAAAACATTTTCATAAAATCATATGGTAATTCCAATACTGATCCTGTTGCATATGCTGGATCTATTACTTTTATTCTATTTATTACATCTTTAATTATTCCCATATCACTGGTAAATGGATACCTTACTTCTGCAATATTACCAAATGTTATAACAGCAAAATTAGCACCAGCATATTTTTCCATAATCGATATACAATCTTTTTTTACTGCTTCAAGTCTCGTTTGCTTATTAACATCATCAGCTTTCATACTTACAGTATTATCAATAACAAATAATACATCCAAATCTAGACTAAAAGTAATGTCTTCTTGATTCTTTAACATTGGTCTTTGACTGATAACTAATATAAGCAAAATAATTATTATTCGATTAATAATATTTTTTTTATTAAGTATTATTATGACAATCATAATTATTGAATATGGAATCATTATGCTTAAAGATATCATCGGATTAAATATTAAATTACTCATATTCTAACTCTCCAATCTAAAATCAACAAAATTGGAATAATATACAATAAATATACAAAAGATAAATCAGGCAAATCCTTCCTTGTTACATACACATTCTTTACAATCGCTGTTTTATTTAGTTCTTCTATTTTTTTAGCTATATCATTTGTTGAATAATTAGCATAATCATAGTATACACCACCAGTCACCGTCGCAATATCCACCATTTCTTGTTTTTTTTCTGGTCTTATTGTTTTTGTACCTATTGGATATACTTTTACATCGTTTGCCTTACTAAATGCTGCTGCTTCTGGAACATTAATTATTTGTCTTCCTTCAACTTCATTATCTGTTGTTAATATTACTATTTTAGTTCGATTATCATCTTTTTGAAATGTTGATGAACAATATGCAAGTCCATCACCAATTAAACTTGAACCTCTATTTCCACTTGCTGTTCCTAAACTAATAAATTGGTTAACATAATTTTGACTATATGGAACTTTAACATCATTTCCTAAAGCCGCCGATATCATATCAAGAACACTTAATGCATAATTATAATCAGTCGTAAGTGGAAGAATCATTACAGGAGAACTATTAAAAGCCGCGATACCAAACCTTTCATCTTTTAATTTAGAAACCGTTTCTTTCAATGTATTAATTATATCTTTATTTAAAGGCTTTACTGAACCAGATACATCCATGCATAACATGATATCTCTATTATTGAATTCTTCTTCATGATTTTTAGTTTCATATAATCTAGATGTTAATATGGAACTTATTATAATTAATGCAATACATACTAATTTAATAACAATATTATATACACGATATCTAAATAATAATTTTTTGTAATATTTGGTATTTTTAACATATTTTGTATTCGCAACAAGTATTCCCTTTTTAAACTTATTTTTCTTACGCCATACAAACAAAATAAGTACTGATATTATTAAAGAATATACAATTATTTGTGGATACATTGTTTTTATTTCCATATTTTATTCTCCTTTTTACCAGCAATCAATACAGCCAGTTGAGTCCCTCGTATCAAAACTTCCTCCATTACTACTGCCTGTTCCAGGTGCGTTACTGCGATTAGATTTTGAATCATCTCTTGATTGATTCGATTTGTTAGCTTTGTTCATTAAATCATCCATTTGTTTATCAGATGGTAAATTTCCTTGACTAGAAGATTGTCCATTCGCATTACCTTGAGAATTACCATTGGAATTGCTATTAGAATTGCTATTATTATTACCTTGAATATCATTTATTTTATTATTAATATCATTTATCAAATCTTGTGCACCTTGTTGTTGACTAGCAATGTCACTTCCAGATTCTCCTTGTTGTCCCTGTTGTCCCTGTTGTCCCTGTTGTCCCTGTTGTCCCTGTTGTCCCTGTTGTCCTTGTTGACCTTGTTGTCCCTGTTGTCCCTGTTGTCCTTGTTGACCTTGTTGTCCCTGTTGTCCCTGTTGTCCCTGTTGTCCTTGTTGACCTTGCTGTCCTTGTTGACCTTGCTGTCCTTGTTGACCTTGCTGTCCTTGTTGACCTTGTTGTCCTTGTTGACCTTGTTGTCCTTGTTGACCTTGTTGACCTTGTTGTCCTTGTTGACCTTGTTGTCCTTGTTGACCTTGTTGTCCCTGTTGACCTTGTTGTCCTTGTTGACCTTGTTGTCCTTGTTGTCCTTGTTGACCTTGTTGTCCCTGCTGACCTTGTTGTCCTTGTTGACCTTGTTGTCCCTGTTGACCTTGCTGTCCCTGTTGACCTTGTTGTCCCTGTTGTCCCTGTTGTCCTTGCTGTCCTTGCTGTCCTTGTTGTCCCTGTTGACCTTGTTGTCCCTGTTGACCTTGTTGTCCCTGCTGACCTTGTTGTCCTTGTTGATTCTTTTTTTCTTCTTCTGCTAATTTTTCATCTTCCTCTTCTGTAGTATTAGGATTCAAGCTCATACATACATTTAAATGAGTTAATGCTTCATTTAACAATTGTAATGATTTTTCCTTATCTTGATTTTCTGACATTTTAATTAAAGCAAGACTAATATTTTTTCTAACAGAGCAAACTCTTTTTTTAGGTATTTTATATTGAAGTGCATCTTTATATTTATTATAGGCATCTTCAAATTTACCTTTTTGATATAAATAATTACCATAGTTATATGGTGCTATATATGGTTCATAAACATTAAATATTGATAATAAAACTAAACGATATTCTTGATCTTCTGTTGGATAATTATCAATAAATTTTTTATTAATATATATTTTGCCACTAAATATTGCTGCCAATATTAAACAAGTAGAAATAACAAATATAATTACTTTTTTTAATATTTTATTCATTGCTCATTCCTCCTACAATAAAATAATTCTATTAACAAAAGAATCAATAATGCACCTGAAAAATAATAATATATATCTTTATCTAGTTTTTCTTTTCCTTCATCATTTTCATTCGCTTCATCTTTTATCTTATTAATTTTATCTGCAAGGACAGAAAAATCTGTCATATGGTAATAATCAATGCCTAAGTTTGATGCTAGTATATTTAAATTGTTTTCATTAATTCGAGAAAGCACAACACTTCCATCTTTAGAATTTATTAAATATCCTTCATTATTAACTAAATTTTTTTTCACAATACTATCGGTTATTTTAATCTTCCCACCTTCAGGAGTTCCATAGCCAAGAACTCCTCCAGCATCTATCATATCTTTCAAGTTCTGATACTTAGATACATCTGTATTGAATGCTTCTGCAATGGTTAATTCACCATCACCCATAAAAAAGACAAGTGTTCTATGTTTATCTTTACTACGAGAAGATTCTAATAACATTTTCATATAATCATATGGTAAATCAAGAGCCGATCCTTTAGCATAATTAGGATCAATTATTTTCATTCTGTCAATAATATCTTCAATAATTGCTACGTCACTTGTAAATGGATATTTTATTTGAGCATTATTAGCATACGTAATAATTGCAAAATTAGCTCCTAAAAATCTATCAATAATGTGCTTACAATCACTTTTTAAAGCATCTAATCTACTTCTACCATTAACATCTATAGCATTCATACTTACAGTATTATCAATAACAAATATTACATCTAAATCCATATTATATACTTTATCATCCCTATTTTTCAACATAGGTCTTTGACTAACTATAATCATTAAAAGAATTATTAATATTCTTAATATAACATTTCTTTTATTAAATAACACAATTAATATTAATATAATACCATATATTATAGCAGTTGAAAAAGGAATAATTGGTTTAAATATTAAATCACTAAAAAAACTCATATTCTAACTCTCCATTCTAAAACAAATAAAGCCGGAAGAATATAAAACAAATATGGTACTATTATTTCAGGCAAATCCTTTTTAGTTACTGCAACATTTTTCACAATTGCTGTTTTATTCAATTTTTGTATTCTATCCACAATATCGCTTGTAGAAACAGAGCTAAAATCATAATAATTTCCATTAGTTATATTAGCAACTTCAATAAGTTCTTGACGTTGAGCACTCTTTATAGACTTGGTTCCAATAGGATATACTTTAACATCAACTGATTTACTATAATTAGCTGCTTCTGGAACAGAAATAATTTGACTTCCTTCAACATCATCATCAGTTGTCAATATAACAATTTTAGTTCGATCATCATCTTTCTTAAATGTTGATGCACAATATGCAAGTCCTTCACCAATTAAACTTGAGCCATCACCATTAAAGGCACCTTCAAACATTTCATGAACAGGATTAACTACCAAGCCATGTTCTTCTAAAGTATTAGTATAAATTCTACCTGTAGACGTTTTTATAGCATATTTATGATAATTTTCAAAACATTTTTTTAATTCTTTTAATACCGTTATTGCATAATTATAATCAGTAGTTAATGGTATTATATTAACTGGAGAACTATCAAATGCCGATAGTCCAAATCTTTCATCTTTAAGTTTTGAAACAAGATCAATAAAAGTATCTATTATTTCTTCATCTAAATCCCAAACAGAACCCGATACATCCATACACAACATGATATCACGATTATATTCTTCTTTTTCTTCCTTATCCGTTTTATATATTCTAGCAGTTAAAATAGCACATGTAATAATCAATAAAACACAAACAGCTTTAATTAAGATATTATATATACGATATTTAAGCATTAATGATTTATAATATCGTGTTTTTTTAACATATTTTGTATTGGCAACAATAATTCCATTTTTAAATTTTTTTCTTTTTCGCCATACAAATAATATTAAAAATGCACCAATTATAGAATAAACAATTAATTCTGGATACATCATTTCCATATTATCACACTACCTTTTTTTTACCAACAATTATCACATTGAGTAGAAAAACTATCCTTAGGTTTACCAATTTTAATGTCAATATCAATTGTTTTATCATTTTTTCCCTTAGAATTACCAATTCCGTCTCTTTCTCCTTCACCATTACCATTAGGATTTGATTGACCACCATTACCAATTTCATTCCCTGAACTGCCGCCACTACCGCCACCGCTACCATTAGAACCATCACTATTATTTCCACTATCATTACCACTATTACTTTTATCACTTATCTCATTATTAATATCATTAATCAAATCATCTGCACTTTTTTGTTGATTTAATATTTCACTATCATCTTCAGCATTATCATCATCTATTTCTTCTTTTTGTATACTTAAACATTTCCTTAAATAATCTTTAGCCTCTTGATAATACGCTAATGACTTTTGTTCATTTTTTTCATCATTTGCAAGTTGAATCAATGACAATGCAATATTTATATCGATTGAACATAATCTTTTCTTTGGAACGTTATAACTTAGTGCTTTTTTATACTTTTCATATGCTCGCTCGTATCTCTCTTTTTGATAATAATAGTTACCATAATTATATGGTGCTATGTATGGTTCATATATATTAAAAATGGATATTAACATTAATCTAAATGCTTGATTTGAATCAGGATAATTAGCAATAAATCTTTTATTAATTATTATTTTGCAACTAACTTTTAAAATTATCGAAACACAAATTATTATTATTATAAATGATATTTTGAATATTTTTTCTTTCATTGTTCAACTCTCCTGTAATATAATAACTCTAATAATAGTAAAACTAATAACGCTCCAGTAAAATAACTATATAATTCACCTTTTATATTTATTTTATCATCTGTATTATCATTTTCAATTATCTTTTTTATATCCTCTAATTTCTTCTCAATATCATTGCTATTTATTCTATGTATATAATCTATCTTTAAATTGCTAGCAAAAGTTTTCAAATTATTTTCATCAATTTTAGAAATAGCATTTCCATTATTTAAAAAAGTATCTTTAACTTTAATCTTTGCGCCACTAGCTGTTCCGTATCCAATAACCATTCCGTTATCAATCATTGATGAGATATCTTTATAACCGGAAAAATCTTTATCTTCTTTATTACTACTATTTACTTCACCATCAGACATAAAAAAAACGATTCTTTTAACATTTCTATCCCGTTTAGGAGTCTTCAACACATTCTTTAATTCTTCATAAGGAGCTTTAAGAGTGGCAACTCCGTTTACATTATTTGGTCGAACAATATCAATATTATTTATCATTTCTTTTAAAATACCTATCTCATTAACTAATGGATACTCTATGTTAGGAAAAGTATCAAATAACATCAATAAATAGTAGGAGTCCGGAAAAGTCTCTATTATTTTATTACAATCCTTTTTTATTGCTTCTAATCTTGTATTATTATCTACATCGATAGCATTCATACTAACAGTTCTATCTACAACAAAAATTATATCTAGAAGTTTTGAATCATATTGAGATTCTTGTTCATTTTCTTGCAATATTATAGGTCGTTGGCTTATAATAAATAAAAGAATAATCATTAAAATTCTATTAATAATATGTTTTCTATTAATTAAAACAATTATTAACATGATAACAGAAAAATTAATCATAAACTCTTTATCTACAAAAGGCATAAAGATTAATTTATCAAAATTCATATTCTAACTCTCCAATCTAAAATAAACAGTAGTGGAAAGATATATAATAAAAACGAAAATAATACTCCACCATAATCACTTTCTTTAGATGTTGTTTTCTTTTCAACAATTTTATTATCATAACTATTTATTTTAGTTAAAATTTCATTTTCTGAATAATCATTTAATACCAAAAGTTTAATATCATTTTCCTTACAATATCTTCGAGCATCTTCCAAATTATTATATTCGTAATTATAATTATCTTTTGCCCAAACAACAACTTTTTTAGAACTGTTTTTTTCTTCAAAACGTTTATTAATGAATTCAAAAATTTCTCGTGTAGATAATATTTTTGTAGCAGTGGCATCTACAGCACGCGCGGTTAAATATGTAGCATATCCGCTAGAAAAACCATGAGTTTTGTAAAAGGCATTTTTCTCTGAAGACCATATAGGCATATAACATGTAAGATAATTAAAAGAATTAATTACACTTTGTCTTCCTTTTAACTTATTTGAAGCCTCTAATGTTGGATTATCAATAATATATATTTTTCCATCACATTTTATTGATTTATCTTCATTACACATTTTGTTGTAATAATCTTTTGTTTCTTGATATTTTTCTAAAATATATCTATCGTTATCATGATAAATATCAAGAGTTGACAAAACAATTGGTGACGAAACTAACAACATATACTCAATATTAGTTGTTTCAAGATAAACTATACCAACTTTATTTTTTTCTAATTTGGACAATAATCCTTTTATCTTATTGATATCTTTTTGAACTCTTTCATTACCTAAGTCATAATAGTGATCATTTACTTCTTCTATATAAAAAAACACATCTGCATTATCATATATTTCATTAACTTCTTCATGATCAGCAACACCATACATCCTTGATGTCATTAATGCACAAATAAAAATAAGCACAATACATACTATCTTTATCAAATAGTTGTATATTCTATACTTAAGCATTATTTTTTTATATAATTTTGTTCTTTTTATATATTTACTATTGGCAACAAGAATACCTTTTTTAAATTTATCTTTTTTTTAAAAGAAAATAAAAAAGCAATAGAAACAATTATAGAATAAATAATTATTTGTGGAAATAAAAATTCTATTTCCATACTTGTATTACATCCATTGCTTTTCTTATTGAACTTATAATATCACCAGTTGAATACTTTGAAAACTCTGGTGGATAATATTCTTCCATAAGAGCGGATAAATTGTCCATTCTTAATGCTGCTACCTCTTTCTTAGATAAATTTAAAACATTAATACCTGTTGTTTTAGCAATAAAATTTCTAATAATATTAGACAATTGAAGATATGCTTCACGTAACTCTATTTTATTATTTGTAACTGCCAATAGTAAATTTTGTAATTTTCTTATATACCATGACTTTATATATGGCAAAGTTATTCGTTGTGAAATTCTTTTTATTTTATCATATAAAAATTTATATATGATTAAACCAATTATTATTAAAATCACAAAAGCTAAAAGTAGTTTTACAATATTCCATGAATATTCAAAAGGTAATTCTAAATCTTTATTTATTTGCATACTTCTTCCTCCATTACATATCCATATTACGATGCTTTTCTAATAATTCAATTATCTTAGGAACAACATCATCACGATTATTAATCGTAACTGTTGTTATTTTATATTTTGTAAAACGATTTACTAATGATTCATATATTCGACTTTTTTCTTCTTGTTCTAGTCTTAATAATTTAGTGTTTTTTAAAAACATTTGGGAGAAATATTTTCGCTTATCTAAATCATATGATTTCTTATCAAATAAACTAACATCTCCAATATTAACAATCATTACATCATTTCTAAGTGATAAGGCTCTAATTAAATGATCATCAATTTCTTCAAGTCCTGCTAAATCCGTAATAATAAAGAACACTGATTTTTTATTAAAATAATCCGTAACATATTTTAAAGAATCATTAATAGAATTTACATATTTTTCTTTAATCTTAGCACTCTTCATATTTTCATCATAAAATGTTAAAAAATTCTCAATATTAAAAAGGCTTTGTTTTACTGGAAAAAAAACTGGATTATCACGATACATATAAATTGAACCAACATAATCACCATTTTTATATGCTAAATATGCAAGGGTTCCTGCAACATCGATTGCAACATCTCTTTTTAAATCCTTATCACTACAATTGGCATTCATCGAATATTTTCCATCTAAAATAAACATAACATTATGTTTTTTTTCAGCAACATATTCTCTTACTAGTAAATTTGTACTTCTTGCTGAAGCACGCCAGTCAATATCTTTAACACTATCTCCAATATTATACTCACGAAGTTCTTCAAAATTAAGACTTTTACCTTTAAAAATAGATCTATAAGAACCATCTAAAATATTGGCTGATTTAATTTTAGTGTTAATTTGAATATTTCCTTTTATTCGACCAATATGATCTAACTTCATGGTGTAGGAACCTTTCGCATTATTTCATTAATAATCATTTCAACTTTTATATTATTAGCGGTTGCAGCAAAAGAAAGTGTAATACGATGTCTTAAAACACGTATTGCTATTTCTTTAATATCATCTGGTGTTACATAATTTCTTCCATTTATCAAAGCATTTGCCTTACCACATTCCATAAATGCTATTGAAGCACGAGTACTTGCTCCCATTGTAATATATTTTGCAAGCTCTGGACCAATAAATCTTTCTGGAAATCTAGTAGCACTAACAATAATAGTAATATATTTTTTAATATTATTATCAACATATACTTTAGTTGTTAAATATTGTAAAAACAATACATCCATTAATGTAAAAATTGGCTTATTATCACTAAAGACATCCCCTTCAAGACGATTTAATACTTCAACTTCCTCATCACTTGATGGATAATCTAATACTTCCTTCATTAAGAAACGGTCCATTTGTGCTTCTGCTAAGGCATAAGTTCCTTCTTGTTCAACCGGGTTTTGTGTTGCAATTACAATAAAGACCTTTGGTAGTTTATACATAAATCCACCAATTGTTGTTTGACGTTCCTGCATGGCTTCAAGCATCGCACTTTGTGTTTTTGCACTAGAACGATTTATTTCATCCAACAAAACGAAATTAGCAAAAACAGGTCCTAATTTTGTTTCAAAAGAACTAGTTGAATAATTAAATATTTGTCCACCAATAATATCACTAGGCAATAAATCCGGTGTACATTGAATTCTTGAGAAATCACCAGACACTGCATTTGTTACAATTTTAGCTGCTGTTGTTTTAGCAAGACCTGGAACCGATTCAAGCAGAATATGACCATTAGCCATAAGTGCAAGGAGTAATGATCTACCTAATTCTTCCTGTCCCACAATTCTTTGTTTATAATAGTTTAAAATACCACTAATTATATTATTAGCTTTACTTAATTCACTTTGCGTTATATCACTCTTACCATTCATTTTTACTCTCCCACGATAAATATAGTATATCATATTTTTTTTAAAAGTACATCTTTTTTTTATTATTTAATAGAAAAAAACAAACAACTACTTTAGATATCTATTATTTTTAATTTCCTTTTACCTATCAAATGTTACTTTACCAATTTTTCCTTCTTTTAAATCATTAATTATAATAGTATATACTTTTTCAAAATCAACAATATTTCCCTTGGCAAGACAACCTCTTTTTCTTCCTATTATTTCCAAGGTATTTGTAAAATCTTCATAATCAATAGTATCAATATTATATTTATTTTTTAAGATATCCGGATAATTCTCATACAAAAACTTTATAATATAAATTGATATATCTTCCTTATCAAGAATTTCTTCTTTAATAGATGCAAGAGATGCTAAGTTATAACCAACAATAGGTTCATCTATTTTTGGCCATAAAATACCTGGAGTATCTAAAAGTTCAATATTTTTATTCAATTTAATCCATGAAAGATTTTTTGTAACACCAGGTTTATTTCCTGTACCTGCAATATTTTTACCTGCTAATCGATTAATCAATGTACTTTTACCAACATTTGGTACACCAATTACTAATGCTCGATAATTTCTTTTATTTAATCCTTTAGCAATTCTTTTTTCATTAATATCTTTTAATAAGTATTCCGTTTTAGCAATTATTTCTTTATTAATATTACTATTTTCTTTTAAATTTACTTTAACAACACTATAATTTTTTTCATATTCTTGAATAAATTTATCAGTTATATTTTTATCACATAAATCATACTTGGTAAAAATCATAATTCTTGGCTTATCATTAATTAATTCATCAAGATCAACAATTCTACTTGATTTAGGCATTCTTGAATCAATTACTTCATAAACAATATCTATTAAATCAATTTTTTCCTTTATTTCCCTTTTCGTTTTAGCCATATGACCTGGAAACCAATTTATATTAGTTTTATTATCCATAGGAATCACTCCATTTCTATTCAATTATAGCATAAAAAAGACGAAATTTAGTATAATTCCGTCTAATTTTAAGTCATTTTTATGTTTAGAATAAATATCAAAATACCCATTATAGTTGCCTGGTCATATGGCTAATCGTAATATTTTAATATTCCGAGCATTATTAATTTCAAGTAAAAACAGGATTTCTCCTGCTATAATGATTTCCTTTTTATTTCTGGTTTTTCATATAGTAATCTTAAAATATCTTTTTCTTTTTCACTAAATAAACTAGATTCTATATTGCCGGCACTTTGAATACCGTATGCCTCTGCTTTTTTTAATACTATTTCACTAAAATCTAATTGAGATAAATACTCAATTAATTTTTTATTCATATTTAACATTTTTCTCAATGGATAAAATGTTTCATTATTATAACTAACCATTGTATCAAGAGTTATTCCATCTTTTAATTTAAAAACGATTCCATCATAATCAACATATTTATTAAACATTTGATGTATTTCAGAATCTTCAAATTCAAATAATTGTAATTGCTGATTATCAATTGATAATTGTCCTAAAGTATAAGTGAAAAGTACAGCATCAACTTTATTAAAACCAATTGTAAATAATGATGATACTAATATTTCAGTATTTATTTTTTCCATAAACAAAACCCTCCAAACAAGTTTTTATTATACATTAAAACACTTATATTTGCAAACAAAAATAGGATTGCTCTAATAATCGTAATATTACTAAAAAAAGATGAGTTTTTTCTCATCTTAATATGCGAGAATATCTTAATATTGCGATATATTTTTTATCTTTTTTTATAAATAATTATTTCTGGATTATTTCCATTCTCTCCATATTCACAGACAAGTAAAAAACTCATATTAGCCAATATTCCAAAGCATTTTTTAATATCTTTATCATTAAATAAACATTCTACTTGATTACCAAGATATGCTTCATTATCATTTAACAACTTAACATGTTCTCCATTTGGAAGAGGATATTCCATATTAACAAATTCTCCATGAAGTGGATATAGTTCTTCTATCTTAGGCATACCATCTATATTTAAAGAATTAAACTCATTAATTAACTCTTTTTTAATAGATTCAAAACTATCTTTTCCACCAACTTCAATATACTTTGCTATCCAACATTTTTTACCAAAAGGACAACCATTTGTTTCTTTGCAACCTTTGCATTTACTATTTTTAAATAAAACACATTCTTCGCAATTTGCACCACATATTGATTCCATACTACTACCTCCATATATTTAATACACCATTATATAAACTTTTACAAGACTTGAATATAATTAAAATATATGCATATGATTATTTTACTTCTTTAAATCTTTGCATGTATCTAATACTATATTTCTTAATACTTCTTGATCATCTACATCATCTACTAAATACATTGGTTTTGCCCTTTCATAAGGAATAGATTCTTGCATATTATATTTTTTATTACTATCAACTATTTTAACAAGTAATCTATCATCATAAATGCCACCAAATAATATCCCATTATAATAAAGTAAGTATTCTCCCATCATAGACTTACAAGTTATATTATCTAATAAGTTTAATTGTTCTAAAATAAAATCTCTATAATCTTTTGTAGTAGCCATTCTATCAACTCCTATAATTAATTATAACATACTTTTCTATATTTTAATTACATCGCAAGATTACTATACTATGAATTACCTAATATATAATCAACCTACTTTATTCATTTTTTTATTTTACAACATTATACATATCATATAACCATTCTAATGTATCTTTATTATCTTTTAATTCATTAAAATTATTATCATAAAATTTCTTTCTTTGATTATATAAATACTTAATCATATATTTTTTTTCTTCAATGGTTGCATGATGTATTCTTCTATGACAAGTTGGACATAATAGAAAGCGATTCTCTTTATTATTTATTAATTCTTCTATTTTTTCATTATCTTTATTTTTCTTTATTAAATTTCTTTCTACCAAATGATGTCTCTCGATATAATTAAAACCATTTTCTTCTTGGAATGTTTGACATTTAAAGATATCTTTAAACATACAGATACAAAATTTATCATTAAATAAATTATGGATTGTACTTAATCTTTTATATCCTTCGTTTAGTGTTTTATCAATATCAAAAATTAATTCTTTATGTTTTTCTTTATCTACATGTAAATAACTAAATTGTCCTTTTACAGGTATTAAATTATATTTATATCTTAAGTTATTTAAAGAAAATCTATTTGGATTATCAAAAGCAATACACTTTAAATTTAATACAACATACTTTTCATGTTTTGCCGCATTTTTAAAAATAGATTTTTTATTTATAGTATCTGTTTTACCATCATAATCAGAAGCAATTACATTACCTACGAAAAAAATTCTACTACTTTGATCTGGTAAATTAGAATAATATATATAACATATATCTCCTTCTTTAACTTTGTGATATCCTTTTGTACCAATATTAATATGCCAATAAACATTACCGTTATTTTTTTCTTCATCAATTAATTCTTGAAAATTATTATCATGATAATTAGCTGTACTTGCTGTAAAAAAATGATATTCTTTATTTTCTTTCATAGGTCCTCCTATAAATCTATTATACTACATGAATTGTGTTTTTGCTTTTGAAATATATTGACAATATATACCTTTATATTTTTTTAAAGATTTGTTTACATCTATCCAATATAATTCCATAGTTGCATTGTCTGATTCATCATAAGTATTTTTTACCTTTCTTTAACTCCCTATCTAATTTATAATTTCTCGTTCATCATTTTATATTAACTTTATTAATCCTTATTATTGAAATAATATTTGTTAATATTGTTAAGATATCAAATGCAAATGCTGTATATGATTGTATAGTAAAATCATATATACACCATAAGATAATTGTAAAGATAATTAACATTTTAAATTTTATAATATTCTTAATCGTCATTAGCCACAAATATGTAACAGTACTTATTAACGGTAAAAAGCCAATTAAACCAAGATTATTAAAATATATAGTAAGCACTGTAGAAACAATTGTTATTATTATTTTTTCTTTAAAACCAAGTTTATCTTTATAACATAATATATTGCGAACAAGACTAATAGCATTTATTATAGCACCTGATATTCCATTTAAAACTAAATTACTAATAACAAACAAACCAATCTGTAAAGATTGGACATATATTACACCTTTCTTCTTTTTAATAATTCCTGAGAAAACCATTAAAACTGATGCAATTAAAGCTATTATATTACCAATTATTAATGACATAATTTCACCTCTTTTATTACACACAATATTTACTAATTAATTATATCAAAAAAATTTAATTATTTAAATACTACATAAATAAATATATTCTTTTTTATGATGTTAAAAAAAAGACCCAAATATTGAGTCTTAATTGATTATTGGACTAATTTTTATTGTTTTGGGTTGTTGTCCACAATTCGTTGTTATAGTTATATTTGCATCTGTTGCACCATTCGTAGTTACTGAAGATCTTAACTTTGATTCATCACCTAATATACCTCTTCCTTTTATATATGCAGGAATATTTGTTGTAATGGTTAAATCATTTCCATAATATACTCCATTATCTGGAGATACTCTATTTCCTCTTGTATCAGTTACTGTAAATGTTAAGGTATCTTCATAATTAAAGGTTACAGTGTCTTTGGCACCATTATGAAGTCTTCCCGTTATTGTTGGATGAGCACCACAATTATTACCACTAACTGTTGCTGTAGTACCTTGGCTTGATACTGATAAACAAGAATCAGCTAGCCAATCAACATTAGAATCAATGGCATTATTGACATTTGCGATAACTGCGGTTGTTTGTCCTTTAATTAAGCATGTACTTCTAGCCGTTAATGAAATTGTTCCATTATCTTGTTGTGGTATTTCTATCCAATGCGCATAAATTGTGGCGTTACCATTTATTGTTGTATTTGCTGAAACTTTATTTCCACCGGTTAATTCTGTAAACCAGCCATCAAAAGTATAGCCATTTCTTGTTGGTGTTGGAAGCTCTCCATAACTTGCTCCCTCATTTAATGTTTTACTTGTTGGACTTACATTTCCTCCATTAGCATTATATGTTAATGTATATGTCTTAACCGGAGTTGGCGTGTCATTCTTTGTCCAATGTGCATAAATTGTTGTATTGCCTTTAATTGTTGTATTTGCACCTACTTTACTACCACCATCAGCATTAGTATACCATCCATCAAAGGTATAACCACTTCTTGTTGGTGTTGGAAGATTTCCATAAGCAGCTCCTTCGTTTAATGTTTTACTTGTTGGACTTACACTTCCACCATTTGCATTATATGTTAATGTATATGTCTTAACTGGTGCTTGAGTTTCTTTTTTCTTCCAATGAGCATAAATTGTTCCATCAGAATATATCTCGGTATTAGCGGTAACATAAGCGCCACTTTGAATATACCATCCATCAAAGGTATATCCACTTCTTGTTGGAGTAGGTAAAGTTCCCAATTTATCACCGGATTTTACCGTTTTGCTTGTAGGACTTACTTTTCCTCCATTTGCGTCAAAAGTTATTGTATATGTCTTAACTGGTGATTCTTGTTTTGGTTCATCACAATCATTACTAAATACTAATTTAACAGTAAATTCATAATCTTTATTTTCATAATCTGTTACTTTAGCATTTAAGTATATTGTCTTTCCTGAGCCTTTATATTCTCTCAAATCATATGTTGGATAATTTTTTTCATTATACTTTGC
This sequence comes from uncultured Erysipelotrichaceae bacterium, assembly GCA_902801795.1. Lineage (GTDB taxonomy): Bacteria > Bacillota_I > Bacilli_A > RF39 > UBA660 > RUG12783. The sequence continues at coordinate 14,452 of CADCJQ010000006.1, read as the reverse complement.
AGGATTGGCTTTTTTTCCGTCTATTGTTACACTTTGAATTCTATCTTTTTCCCAATAAAGTTTAACACCATGTGGTGTATCACAATTATAATTTAATTCTAAAACATTTCCATCGGTTGATGGTATATCATCATTTTCTTTTTCAGTATTATCTTTCTTATCACAATTTTTTTCAAATACTAAAGTCACATGATGTGTTATAAAATATTTTTGCCCAGTCATATCAGTCTTAATAAAGGATATTATAACTTCAATATTTTTACCTGCTTCAATATATTTATCTAAATTCCAATATGGCCAACCCCAGCTATCAAAACCATCTGGTTTAGCTTCTTTTCCATTAAATTTTGAAGATAGGAATTCATCTTCTTTATTTAACGAAAAGTAAACAATTACATTACCCATTTCAATCTCTTCACAATCAAAATATAGTTCATCTTGAAATGTATCATTAAATATATATTCTTTACAATCCTTATCGCATTTACCATCACCATTAGTATCAATATTAGTATCTGGTTTGCCATCGCCATCAATATCAATATTGGTATCTGGACTTCCATCACCATCACTATCAATGTTGGTATCCGGTTTACCATCTTTATTGATATCACAATTTACATCACATTTGTTATCATTATCTTTATCAACATTTAAATCTGGCTTTCCATCACCATCAGTATCAATATTGGTATCTGGCTTTCCATCACCATTTTTATCACAATTTACATCACATTTACCATCATTATTGGTATCACAATTTAAACTACATTTTCCCCCTTCTGCTACACTCTTTTCAAATACTGCAACTAGTACCATATCATGTTCAACTGGCATCATATAAATTGGATAATCATCAATACTTTCATCTTTCCATCCTATAAAGACATGTCCTTTTTTAATAGGATCTTCTGGAAATAATAAACCAGCTCCTTTTTGATATTCAACTACTAAACTAGAATTATCGGTTTTATAGGTTACTTTTACTTTTTGTTTACCATTAGGAACAACATGAGCACTATATTCCTTATCTGGATCTAACTTACCATTAGGATCAACAATATGACCATTGCTATCAACTAAGAAAGTTACTTCCCCTCCATCTACATCTAATTTAGATAAGTCAAAATCTTTATCTACTTCCACTAATTCATTACCATAATGTAATTTTATCTTATATCTTTTACCATTACCACAACTATGTAATAGCAATAAAATTATTATAATGATTATAACAATACCTATTACAATACATAACCTATTTCTCTTTTGCAAATTATTATTTGTATTATTTTCTACCTTCTCAACAACCTCTTTTTCTTCTTTCATAACATCTACCTACCTTATACAAAAATTTCTTCAATTATTTAGTTATTTCATCAATAAACATTTTGTTATAATTATCAAATGTTTTTTCACCAATTATTTTAATAATTTCATTATAAGTATTCAAACTATAAAATTTATTATATATATCACTTGGATACTCTATACCATTTTCTCTTTTTACAACAATTGTTTTATCTAACATTTCTTTATTATTTTTCACAAAGGAATCATTCAAATATTTATTAATTTTTTCCCATTGCTCTAATGTAATATCAAAACTTTTTGTCACATTACTTTTTACTTTATTATTTTCATCATATTTTTTTTGATAAAAAGTAATAGACGTTTTATTAATTATAAATCCTAATTCATTTTGTCCAGGTTCTTCTATAATAGTAACAGTATCAATAGGACTATTAATAGCATCTTTAGCCATATCATAATTTCGAACATTTTCTTCATATTCTTTTATTTTTCCAACACCAACGGCCTTATCAATTTCATTATATAATTGTTTAAATGTCTCATCTCCACCACAATAGGCATTTATTGTATATGATTCTTTATTGTTTAATGTAATAATAACCGAACTTTCACCACCATCTAAACAATTTGCAAACTTAGGATTACTTATATTTTTTATATTTTTTTCTAAATAATTTAATAAACTACTCCAATTATTATTATCAACTTCATAACTTTCTTTATATAAACTATAGTACTTTGAATCATTATTAAAGTTAGCTAATCCATTTTGAATATTCAAAGAGATTCCAGAAACATCATTATCAAATACCCAAGGGAATTTATTTTCATACTCAACGCTTACAATATTACGTGCAAGATACATATCAAGAGATACCGTTTTATTTAACTCTTTTAATTCTTGTTCTTTTATTTTTAAGATATCATTTAATTTTTTTTCTAAACCATCTATAAATTTATTTACATTATCATCATGACACATATTATTTAATACAAATAAATTATCTTCATCAATATTAATAACTATTTTTTTAACATCAGTATTTTGACAATTATCCTTTACTTTACAACGATTATTTTTTAATAAATAATTATTATCATTAATATAATCTACAATATCAACAAATTCATCATTTAATAAGAAATAATCATTAATCATAAAGTAATCCATTTTAATATATTTCTTTTCTTTTTTCTCATCACACTTTTCATATAAATAGTACTCAATACTTTCAATGCTTTTTCCTGTATTATTATGAACAATATCCGTTCTTTCATCTTTATTATCAAAAACATTTATTAAAAGAGCGATTAAGGCAAAAGAAATACTAACAATCATTATTGAAATAAAAACATATCTTTTTTTCATAAATCCTACCTTTTACTAATATTATATTAACACAAACTTATTATCTTTTCAACAAATAACTATTTTATTCATCCAATAATTTTTCAATTTGATTAATAATTTTTTTAGTATCATAATTATAATCTTTTAAATTTTCTTTATATTTTTCTATTTGTTTTTTATTATTAATAACCTCTAAAAGACCACGATATAAGTTTTCTTCATCATTTTCATATATTAATCCATAACCTTCTTTCATTATTTCATCAATACTTGCAAGTCTTAAAGAAAAAATTGGAACATGCAATATTAATGACTCAATTAATACTAAAGGATATCCTTCACTAGTTGAACACATAATAAACATATCTGAAGCCTTTAAATAAGGGTAAGGATTACTCATTCTTCCTAAAAGTAAAATTTTATCTTCTAAATGATATTCTTTTATTTTATTCTTTAATAATTCCATCATTGGTCCATCACCAATTATACGCATTTTAACATTATTTAGTTTACCATTCAAATCAAGTCGATGAAAAACTTCAATTAATCTATCATATCCTTTTACCGGATGTAATCTTCCTACAGCTACTAAGTTAATTTCATCTTTAGAAAAAGTAATTTTCTGTTCATTACTTTTCTTAATAACTTTATCAACATCAATTAAATTATATATAACATCTGTTTTATCAACTTGATATTTTTCTTGAAAGTGTTCTAATATTCCATTAGATATCCCAATTATTTTATCAAAACGAGGATATATTTCCTGAAATAAGTTATGATATTTACTAGTTGAATCAAAAAGACGATAATCCGCATGTAACCAATGATATTTTTTTATACTATCTCCATAGGCTGTAAACAAAGCACAAAAGCCATCTTTAAAAGTAATTTCAACATCATATTGTTTTTTTAAGATTTTCTTTCTCTCTTTAATAATTCTTTTACCTATTCTTTTGGTTTTCATTAATAAAACTAATCTTACTTTTGCTAATATTCTTTTTATATTCATACTTTTTAAGACTTCTGAAATAGTATAATCAACCGACATAAAAAATTTAGTACCAAAGAAAACATTAACACTTTTAGGCAAATCCTCCAAATAATCACCATCATCATGTAATACTAAAACATCAACATTATATTTATCAAGATTAATTTTATGTAAAATATCTGAAAGTAAAATAGATACTCCTCCCATTCTTCTTTCATCAACAACAAACAAAACATTTTTTTTATTAACCATCTTACCACCTACATTATTTTTAAAGTTAACTAAATTGTATCAAAAAAATGTATTAATGTCTAGATTAACATGTTAACTAAACAACACTTGCATTCATAAAAAAAATATTTTATAATGAAAAAGTATGAGGTGAACATGAAAAAATTATTAATGATCTTATGTGTATTTTTGTTAGTCGGATGTGAAGAAAAAAATCTTGAAAAAGAAGAAATAAAAGAAAAAGGAGTTAATTATCAAGAAGAAATAAAAGAACCGGAACCACCAAAGTATGTTGATACTAATCCTATTAAAGTTGGTTTATATAACTATGGTAAATTAATTGATAACGTTGATGTTTCTTTTAAAGATAGCAAAGATTTATGTGCTTTAGAAGTTGTTTTTACCAATATACCCGATTTAGGGGGAACAAATCTTAAAAATAATTGGAAAAAATATTATGATATGTATGAAGAAGATATTAGTGGTTATAAAATTGGTTTTTATATTGAATTTGAAGCAAATGGTGAAAAAATTGAAAATCTTTTACTTGACCCATCTAATGCTTATAAAGCAGGTCCATATATTTATGCTTATCTATATGATGGTGTTCATGCTAAAGGACGATATACTCACTTATCAATGGAAGATTTAAAAGATGATACTATCTATTCTACAATTAAAATCTTCTTATATCAAAAAGCCAAAGATATTACTTCCCCTATTTCATTAACAGTCTTTACTTATAAAGATGAAAATGATTTTATTGATGGACATTATCGTGGTAATAGTAAACATACTGTTACAATTACAAATAAAGAAAAATAAGAATAGCCTAACTACTCTTATTTTTTTTAGTTAATAAAATTTTAAGACGATTAATAAAAATCATTTCACCAAATAATTTAAAGATTAATAATATTAATAAGGCATTTATAATACTATATATACTAAAGACAATAAACCATATTAATAATGAATTAATATCTAATAAATTAATTAAATAATATCCTCCTATTAAATCAACAATAAAGATGATAAAAAACTTCATATTACGAAGATAATACATCATAGAATTTTTAAGAAAAACATGCTCGTGAACAACATTCGTTTTCATAACATACTCTGATAACATCGAAGAAATAAAAGTTGCTATTAAAACACCAGGTATACCAATAATACTAACTAAAACAAGGGATAAAATAAGATTAAGTACGGTATCTACCATTGCACTAACTTTTGTTTCTTTATATAAACCAGCAGCATTAACAAATAATAACGTATCTTGTTTAATTATATACACAAATAATATTAAAGCAAACGAAATAGCAATTATAAATGAAGTTTCGATTGTTCCATCATAAAACATATCGATAAAACCATCAATCGCTAAAGTAAAAGGAACACATAAAATAATGGCAATATAAAACAATAAACTATTAAATTCTAAATATAAGTCATACATCTTTTCTTTACTTTTAATTAGACTATTTCCTACTAAAGCCGTCATCGAACTAGAAAGTTTTCCTAAAATATTTCGAAGCATACTAATAATATAGTTATATGTTGAATATATCGCTACATATTTTAATCCTAACATTGAAGATATAATAAGTGAATCAACATTACTTCCAATTAAACTATTAACTTTATGAAAGATTAAAGAATTAAGCATCTTCTTAAAACTATAGTCTTTTTTTTCTTCATTTAAAGAAACATCGGGGAATTCTTTTTTACAAATATATACTTCCGATAATTTCATAATTATTCGAATAACAACATGGGAAATCATAATAAGCGCAAATTCGACATGTAAAAGTAGCAAAATAATTTCCACAATCGATACAGCAATTTGACCTAATTGGGTAATCAAATTAAAAATATATTTTTTTTCTTTAACTTCTAATAAAACATTATATGGTACAAAAAAGTATTCAATGACATTGGCCATAGCAAATAACATAAAAGTAATAACTATATACCAGTAAGAAAAAGAACAATCTTTAATTAAGAAAACAATAAATAAAGAAATGAAAAAAGCCATTCCAAAAACATACATTCCTATTTTAGAAAAAGTCTTTTTTCCAGCAGATAATATCTCATTAAATTTCTTTTTATCACCATCACTATTTGGTTTATATAAAGAATATAATAAAGCACTACCAAGACCACCATCAACTAAAACAACATACATCATAATGTTATTAAATAATTGATATAAACCTAAAGTTTCATCGCCTAATACTTGTAAAAATAACTTAACTTTAAAAATTCCTAAAACCGCAACTATCATTAAAGGAATAACATCTGTTAAAACATTTAAAAAAGTTTTCTTAGTTTTCAAAATGATCACCAAACTTCTTACGAGATTTTAATTTATACATTATTTTCGCAATAAACTTGTTAAAAATTAATAAATATATTCCCTTAGCACTTCGATAAAAATATAGATTTCTTCGATAACGGGGAAAATGCAATTTAACATTTTTTATCGCCATATCAACAGCTTTTAAATAATCATCATAAGGAAACACTAAAGAACTTCTTACAAAAGTAGCATATAAATATCTAACATAGACATACTCTAATACTTTATAATATGAACCAAAAAGATAATTATCATTATAATAATCTAGTACAGTATTCATGTTATCTACATAATCATAGATATGACTACTTGTTGAATGCATAACCGAACCTTCTCTTTGAACATATTGAATAAATGGTTCATGTACAACACCAGCATTTTTTACACGTGATAAAATACGATAAATAAACTCAACATCTTCAAACCAAACACCTTCTTTAAATAATAAATTATCAAATAATTCTTTTTTAAAGATTTTATTACATACGGAAGGATAATTATTAATATATATTTTATTAATATCTTTAGTATCTTCCTTTATTCCACAACTAACAACCATATTCTTATCTGGATAAATATAATTTAAATCACAAGCAACCATATCAAAATCATCACTAATGGCTTTTTCATACATTTTTTCATACATATCAAGACTTACATAATCATCACTATCAACAAAGCCAATATATTCTCCTTTGGCATGTTTTAAACCATAATTTCGCGCACTAGATTGACCACCATTTTCTTTTTCAAAATATTTAATATTTTTATATTTATCAACATATTTCTTAATAATTTTATCTGAATTATCACTACTTCCATCATTAACCAAAATAAGTTCTATTTCTTTTAAGGTTTGATTAACCAAACTATCTAAACATTTCTCAAGATATTTTTCAACATTATAGATAGGTACAATAACTGATACTTTCATAGCCTCTCCTTTAATACTTCAATTTTATCATAATTATTTCATATAATCAATTACCAAAGAAAAAAGAAGATAAACTTTATCCTCTTTCCACAAATCGATCAAAGTCTTTAATATCACTAGTAGACAAATCGGTATCCATTAGTTTTTCCAAAAGACTCTTTTGTTCTCTTGATAATTTAGTAGGTGTTACTACTTTAAAAATCAAATACATATCTCCCGTATGACCTGTTGAAGCGTTTTTAATACCCTTACCTTTAATACGTTGTTTATCACCATTTTCAGTACCTGATGGAATAGCAAGTGTAACAATACTAGATAATGTACGAATATCTTTTTTACACCCTAAGGCTGCTTCCGCAACATTAATAGGTACTTCTAGATAAATATCATCACCATTACGTTTAAAATATTTATGTTCCGCAACACTAAATTCTAAATATAAGTCTCCATTTTCTCCACCATTTGCTGATGCTTCTCCTTTACCAGCAACACGAAGCTGCATACCATTATCAATACCACTTGGAATTTTAACAGTAATCGTTTTATTTTGACGAATTGTTCCTTCTCCACGACATTTCGTACAACTTTTTTTATAAATACTACCAGTTCCACCACATGTATGACATGTCGTTCTTGACATAAAACTACCAAAAATAGTATGTTGTTCACTTGTTACGGTACCAGTTCCTTTACAATCAGAACATTTTGTTTTATCAAAACCACCATCTCCATGACATTCAGGACAAGTTTCATTAACATCAAGATTAAAATCTTTTTCACAACCAAAAGCTGCTTCTTCAAAAGTAAGATTAACTCTTTTTAATAAATCAGCTCCTCTTACTTTTCTTCCACGACTACGTTTACCTGTACCAAACATACTATCCATAATATCATCAAGATTAATATCAAAGCCGCCAAAGTCAAAACCACCCATGCCACCAGTATTAAAGCCACCAAAACCTTGAGACTGATCAAAAGCAGCATGTCCAAATTGATCATATTGTGCTCTTTTTTGCTTATCCGATAAAACGGCATATGCTTCTTGCACTTCTTTAAATTTATTAGGAGCATCCGGATCTTTATTAATATCAGGATGATACTTTTTTGCTAATTTTCTAAAAGCACTTTTAATTTCATCATCCGTGGCATTTTTAGAAACACCCAAGACCTCATAATAATCTCTTTTATTCATATACTTCACTTCCTATTTCTTTTTTATTTTTTGAAAAGAATCAATGTAACTATCAAATTTTTCAATCGCTTCCGTATATAATTTATCATCAAAAATATCAACACCTGCAACTTTAAGCTCATCAGCAGGATGCATACTTCCACCAGTTTTTAAGAAATTTAAATAACTTGCAAGAGCACCTTCTTTTTTACTTAAAATACCATGGGCTATTTTAGTAGCACAAGAAAGTCCTATAGCATATTTATATACATAAAAATCATAATAAAAGTGTGGTATACGCATCCATTCATTTTTGATTAATTCATCACAAACAACATTTTTACCAAAATACTTTTTAACTAATTCATAATATTTAGATGATAAATATTCATTAGTTAAGATTTCACCATCTTCAACATCTTTATGCATATCACGTTCAAACTCAGCAAACATAACTTGTCTAAAGATTGTTCCTTTATATAATTCCATTAATTGATTTAAAAGAAATAACTTTTCTTCTTTATCTTCACTCTTATTAAGTAGATAATGTACAAGTAATAATTCATTAACAGTAGACGCTACCTCCGCAACAAAAATATTATAACTTGATAAATTATAAGGTTGATTAGCACAAGAATAAAAAGTATGCATCGAATGACCTAATTCATGAGCAAGGGTTGTAACATCTTCATATTTACCTTCAAAATTCAATAATAAATATGGTTTAGTATCATAAAAACCAGAAGAATAAGCCCCTCCTCTTTTACCTTTATTATTATATTTATCAATCCAACGTTCCGTAAAAGCTTTCGATAAATTATTGATATAATCTTCTCCTAAAACACTTAAAGCTTCTAAAACAATCTTTTTTGCTTCTTCAAAACTATATTTCTTATCAATACTATGAACCATTGGTACATAAATATCATATAAATGTAATTCATCAAGCCCTAAAACTTCTTTTTTTAAATCATAATATTTATACAATACATCTAGATTTTTATTTATAACATCAATTAGTTTATTATAAACCTCTGGTTTAATATTATCACTATATAAACTAGCTTCTAAACTAGAATCAAAATGTTTTATCTTCGCCATACTTGTTAATAAATCAACATTTCCACTAAAAGTTTTAGCAAGGGTATTTTTATATTTTCCATAAGTTCCTAAAAGTTCAGTAAAGGCCTCCTGTCTTACTTGTCTATTATGACTTCTAATAAAACTATTATAATTACTTTCGGTTAATTCGATTTCTTCACCATCAACTAATATATTACCAAAAGTAATATCTGCATCAGTTAAGGCCTCGAAAGCATCACTAGCAATAAAACTTTTAGATATTGTAGATAAAAGTTTTTCACTTTCTTCGTCTAACGAATGTTCTTTATAACGATAAACACATTCTAAATTAAATTGATATTTTAAAAGACCTTTTTCGTTTTTATAAAACTTTTGAATAGTTTCATAATCACCTTTTAATAATTCTGGTAAAACAAAACTTGTTAAGACACTCTCTTCTTGTAATAAATTAGTTACCTTACCTTCCATTTCTTGATATTTTGTATTAGTAGTATCAACATCTAAATTAAGATGGGCATAATAATATAATTTATATAATTTTCTTTCGATATCATCAGAAATCCCTAAAAAATCTAAAAGAGTTTTAGCATTACTTAATAATTTACCTTTAAATGATGTTAATTTAGTTATATCCTTTTTAACTTCATTTAAAGAATTATTAAATTCTTTTTCATCTTTAAATATAAAACTTAAATCCCAAGTATCTTCTTCTTTTATTTCACTACGAATTTTTTGTTTCATAAATTCCTTTCCATAATTAAGCAAAGTGTCCTAGTAAAACTAGGACTACTTTACTATTAATAATATTTATTATTTTTCTTCATATGATGCATCCGCTACATCATCTTTTTTCTCTTCTTTGTTTTCTGTAGTTTCATTGTTAGCATTATTTTGGGCTTCTTGTTGTTGTTTTGCTAAATCTTCATAAATACGAGAACCAAAAGCCATAGCCTTTTCTTGTAATTTATCTTTTAATGATTTAACATCATCCATATTCTTCTTTTCTAAGGCTTCTTTCAAATCTTTAATAATACTTTCCGTTTCAGATTTTTCTGAATCTGTTACTTTATCTCCTAAATCTTTAATAGATTTTTCGGTTTGGAAAATAAGTTGTTCAGCATCATTTGTAAGATCTGCTTCTTCTTTACGTTTTTTATCTTCCTCAGCATGTTCTTCTGCTTCCTTACGCATTCTTTCTACTTCATCATCAGATAAGTTTGTACTTGACGTAATGGTAATTGATTGTGATTTGTTAGTACCTAAATCTTTAGCAGAAACATTAACAATACCATTAGCATCAATATCAAATTTAACTTCAATTTGTGGAATACCTCTTGGAGCGGCAGGAATACCTGTTAATTGGAAATTTCCTAATGTTTTATTATCATTTGCCATACTTCTTTCACCTTGTAATACATGAATATCGACAGCAGGTTGATTATCAGCAGCGGTTGAGAATACTTGTGATTTAGATGTTGGAATCGTTGTATTTCTTGGAATTAATACGGTCATAACACCACCTAATGTTTCAATACCTAGAGATAATGGTGTAACATCCAAAAGAACAATATCATTGACTTCACCAGTTAATACACCACCTTGAATAGCAGCTCCCATTGCAACTACTTCATCAGGGTTAACTTCACGAGATGGTTCTTTACCTAATTCTTTCTTTACCAAATCATAAACCATTGGTATACGAGTTGAACCACCAACAAAGATTACTTTATCAATATCACTAGCACTCATCTTAGCATCACGTAAAGCATCTCTTACTGGTTTTAGTGTACTTTCAACTAAATCTCTTATTAAATCTTCAAATTTAGCACGAGTTAAACTCATATCTAAATGAAGTGGTCCATCTTCACTTTGAGAAATAAATGGTGCAGAAACTTGGGTTGTAGTCATACTAGATAAATCTTTCTTAGCTTTTTCAGCAATTTCTTTTAATCTTTGCATTGCCATTTTATCTTTTGATAAATCAACACCATTTTCTTTCTTGAATTCTTCAATTAAATAATCCATTAAACGATTATCAAAGTCATCACCACCTAGTTTATTATTACCAGCCGTTGACTTAACTTCAAAAACACCATCACCAAGTTCTAGTATTGATACATCAAATGTACCACCACCAAGGTCATAAACAAGAATAGTTTGAGCTTTATCTTGTTTATCAAGACCATATGCAAGAGCTGCAGCTGTTGGTTCATTAATAATTCTTTCAACATTTAAGCCAGCAATCTTACCAGCATTTTTTGTTGCTTGACGTTGTGCATCATTAAAGTATGCTGGTACCGTAATAACAGCACGATCTACTTTTTCACCAAGATATTTTTCCGCATAATCTTTCATATAAGAAAGAATCATGGCAGATATTTCTTCTGGTGTATATTCTTTATCTTCTAATTTAGTTTTTTCTGAAGTTCCCATTAATCTCTTAACAGAACTCTTTGTATTAGGATTAGTTATCGCTTGACGTTTTGCAGCATCTCCTACTATTCTTTCTCCTTTTTTAAAAGCTACTACAGAAGGTGTTGTACGATTACCTTCTGGATTAGGGATTACTGTAGCCGTTCCCCCTTCTAGTACAGCAACACATGAATTTGTTGTACCTAAATCAATTCCTATAATTTTACTCATAATTTATCATTTCCTTTCATTTTAATTTTCTTTTTTCTTGTTCTTCCAAATATATTTTTATATTAGTAAGAACTTGTTTTTTTCCAACGTAATCTAAACTATTATATATGTCCAAATACTTTTTCTTTGTAGACATTGTACCATGCCTCATAAACATTATATAATACGTACTACATTGATTAATTTTTTTTAAATTTTCTTTAGATATCTTATTTACTTTATTCATAAAACACTAATTATTCACTAACTTTAACTAAAGCCGCACGAAGTAGTTTATCTTTTAGCATATAACCTTTTTGTAATACTTCAATAACAATACCCGGTTCTACACCATCACGATGTTCCATCATTAAAGCTTGTTCAAAGTTATGATCAAATTCTTTATTTAAGCAGTCAATTTCTTTTATTTCAAACTTATTTAAAATATTAACTAAGTTATTATACATAATTTTAAAACCACTTAAATACTTTTTAACATCATCTGATAGTTTATTTTCATCTACCATTAAAGCACGTTCTAAACTATCAACTACTGTTATTAATTCACTTGCCATATCAAAGTTTTGATACTTTAGCATATTACGTGTTTCTTCTTCTCTTCTTTTTTTAAAATTAGCAAACTCAGCTTGATTATAAAGAAGTTTATTTTGAAGATCTTGAACACTTTCTGAAAGACTTTTAATCATTTCATCTTTTTTGTCTTTCTCTTCACGATTTTCTTTTCGTTTATCACGTCTTTCATGACGTTTTTTTAATTCTTCTAGTTTTTCTTCCTTAGTCTTTTCTTCTTTTATTTCGTCATTCATTTCCATCCCTCTCAATCTGCTTCTTTATATAATCAAGAAGATTAACCACTCTTGAATACTCCATTCTCTTTGGACCTACAATTGCAATTGTACCATTATCTTTAGATGTTTTATAATTGGTTTTAATAACAGTTACATCATCATCCAAATTATTTTCATGTCCAATATAAATATTAATATCATTATTATCTTCTTTAATACTTAACATTTTATCTTTATCATCAAGTTTTTCAAAAATATCTTGAACTTTATCAATATCATTAAACTCTTTATGTTTAAAAATATTATTTTTACCAACAACATTAATATTTTTACTTGAACTTGTCATATCTTGAAATACATCATAAAAAGCATTATAAAGCATTTCATGTTGTTTAACATATTTACCAATAATTGGTTTTATTTCAAATTCTAGTTTTGAACTAACCTCATCAATTGGTGTACCAACAACTAAATCATTAATTAATTTAACTGTTTTCTTGATATCTTCTAAACTAACATTATTAAGTCTTAAATCTTTATGTTCAACATAGCCTTTATCCGTAACAATTAAAACAACCATTTCTGTATTACTAATTGGTACAACACTTATTTCTTTAAGTTTATTATCATGTGATTTTTCATCAAGAATAATGGATGTATACAAAGTCATATCTGATACTATTTGCAAACTTTTTTCAATAACATCTGAAAGTTCTAATTGATGATTATCAAAAATAGTTTGTATCTTATAGGCTTCTTCATCATTTAGTTTTTCTTTATCCATTAAGTGATCAACATAATAACGATATCCTTTTTCACTTGGAACTCTACCACTTGATGTATGAGTTTTTTCTAAATACCCAGCTTCTTCAAGAACAACCATTTCATTTCTAACTGTAGCTGATGAACAATTAAGTTTATCACAAATAATAGATGAAGGAACAGGATGTGCTAATTTAATATAAGACATAACAATTAACTTTAATATTTCATTTTGTCTTTTAGAAAGCATATTCACCTCCATAATAGCAGTCTAATATCTCGATTGCTAATACCATTATAATCTTATGTTTAGCACTTGTCAATATATGAGTGCTAATTTTTTTAAAAAAATAAAAGAAAGGAAGAATCTTTCATTTCTAATTAGTAGAAACACTATTATTCTTCATTTCCTTAATGATTTTTTTAACTTCATCTAAAGTAAGATTAACACACTTCGTTATCATATTTAAAGGTATTTTATTTTGATACATATTAATAACGGTTTCATGTTGTGACTTTTCAATCCCATCATTATATGCCATATTCATACAAGTTCTAATCTCATCTTGCCTTAGTCTTTCTTCCATTAAATCACTTAATACCATTTCCTTATATCCTTTCTTTCTCATCAAAGATTCCATTACTTCAACATATTCATCCAAATGAATATCGTTTTTTGTTAATTCTTTAAGTTCTTTTAAACTCTTAATAGTAAATAGTTTAAATAACTTTTCATATTCATCAACTTCATTATAATTCTTGTCCACATAATAGTCAAGATTTATGTTCACCATTTTTAATAAATAATCATTTTCT
>CADCJQ010000005.1 GCA_902801795.1 uncultured Erysipelotrichaceae bacterium | reverse complement strand
AAGTCCAAGTAATGCAACTAATAAATTAATTGCTTGGTCAAGTAGTAATCCGGCTGTTGCGACTATTGAAGCAAATGGAATAGTAACTGGAAAAACTTCGGGAACAACAGTAATAACTGCCAAAACAAATAATGGAAAAACCGCAACATGTACAGTAACAGTAAAAGAAAATTGTTTACTAGCTCTTCAAGAAGGAGAAAACCAAAGTATTGCAACTAGTAATCTAGAAAACATAAATAATTACTTACAATGTGCGCATCGAAATGGTATAACATCTATTAAAGTACCTAAAGGAAATTATTTCTTTGAAGTAAAGTCAAAGCCAATATTAATGGATTTTTCTAATATTACTTTAGACTTGAATGGTTCGACATTTAATATATATCCTAATAATGTTGGTAGTTCTTCGTTAATAAGAATTAATAATGCGGAAGCCGGTAATGTCACTATAAAAAATGGTACATTAAAAGGTGATCGAAATAAACATATGTGTAATGATGGAAATAAAATGTCTTGTACTAGTAGGACGTTAATGTGTCCTAATGATAGTTCTAAAACGCATGAAAGTCAATATGGTATTTTCATTGCATCAACAGACATTAATATTGAAAATCTATTGATTACTGAAATGACAGGTGATGGTATTATCATAATAGCACCTAATAGTTTTAATAAGAGTGGATCTATTAATATATTAAATAATACTATTGATTATTGTCGACGTAATGGAATAAGTATAATTGATGGTAAAAATATAAATATTAAAAATAATGTTATTCGTTATACAATGGGAACTTGGCCACAAATTGGTATCGATATTGAAAGAGATAATAAGAATCAACATTATGAAAATGTGTTAATTGAAGGCAATTCTATATATGGACATACTTATTCTGGATGGGGAATACAATTTTATTCTGGAATAGTTGGATATCTTAAAATTATTAATAATCATTTAGGAGATCAAATAGTAGGGTTTGATGATGGATTTGTACCATTACCATATGAACGTGAGCTTGTAACTATCGCTAATAATGATACTAATATTCCAAGTGGTGTAACTAAGTGTGTAAAAAGTGTTAATGAAGCTTTGAAGAAATCTGATTGTGTACGATATTTATATGATAGAGCTTGTAATAAATAGTATTAATAATAAAGAGTCGATTTAATATCGGCTTTTTTAGTTAAATAAAATAATTACTTCTATATTTCATTAATAAAATATAGTGGAGGGATAAATGAAAGTTTTTAGTGCATATGAATTTATTGATAAACTAAAATGGTTAGTAAATGATGTACCCAATATATATTATAGTGGAAGTAATTGGAGTAAATTAAATAAAGATGGTAAATGGCAATTTGATTGTGTATTATCAATTAAATCTCTTTTATGGGGATTTGAGGCTAATAAAAAGTTATTTCGAGGAGGAACTGTTTATAAATCTAATGGTGTAGCCGATTTCTCTTGTAATGGTGCTTTAAATTATTGTAAGAAAGTAAGTCGTGATTTTACAAAGATTATTCCAGGAGAATATTTATGTATGAAAGGTACTAAATATAATCACTCAGGAATCTATTTAGGAAATGGTAAAGTCTTTGAAGATACAACAGGTTGGGGTGTAAGAAAAGCGATTATTAGTGATATTACACCATCAGGTATCAGAAGTTTAAATGGTAAGAAAAATCTTAAATGGACGTATCATGGAAGACTTAATTATATTGATTATCGTGACGTTGATGAAAAATATCAGGATAATGTTAAAGTTCTTCAAAAAAAATTAAATGAGCAGTGGGATTGTGGTTTAGAAGTAGATGGAAAGTTTGGACCATTAACAACAAAAGCTTGTCAAAAACATCAATTAAAGTATGGAATAGATGCACCTATTATGGTATCTTGGTTACAAGAGAGATTAATCTCTTTTGGATATAGTGTTGGTAAATCGGGAATAGATGGTAAGTTTGGTCCAGATACTAAAAAAGCCGTTAGAAAATATCAAAAGGATTTCGGTTTAAAAGTTGATGGAATTGTTGGTAAAAATACATATCGAAGTTTAGTAGAAGTTTATTAAATCATTAGTTTTAGACTAATGATTTTTTTGAATTTTTTCTTATAATATGATATTATATGTACAGGTGAATTTATGGATTACCAAAAGAAAAATATTTTAGTAACAGGAGCTTATCAAGGAATTGGAAAAAGTATTTGTGAATATTTTGGAAAAGCGAAGGCCAACTTAATAATTACTTATCATGAACATCAAGAAGAAACGATTAAATTAAAAGAAGAATTAGAAAGTAAATATCAAATTAATGTTTTCGTATATTATCTTGATTTAAGTAATGAAGAAAGTATAAAAAATCTTTATAATAAAGTTAAGGAAAAGTATCAAAAACTAGATGTTTTAATTAATAATGCTGCTATTTCTTTAGATAGTTTTATTCTTGATAAAACCAAAAAAGAATTTATGAAAGTATTAGAAATTAATGTTGTTGGAACTTTTTTAATGATGAAATATTTTGATAGTATTATGGATAAGGGATATATTTTTAATATTTCAAGTACTGATGGTATTGATACTGGCAATGTCTATAGTATTGATTATAATGCTAGTAAGGCATCGATTAATAGTATGACATTAACTTTTTCCTTATATAGTCATAATACTATAATTAGTCTTTGTCCTAATTGGGTTGATACCGAAAGTACTAGATGTATGGATAATAATTATTTAGAAAATGAATTAAAAAGAGTTCATCAAAAAGAGTTAATTAATCCTATAGAAGTACCTAAAACAATTGATCGATGTATTAAAAATAATATTAAAACTGGTAGTATAATAAGAATAGAAGGTGAAGGTAATGAGTGAATTTGATAAAATAGTAAATGAAATAGATACTAAAATAACTAATGAAAAATTATTTGAGAGAATAGATAAATTAGAAAGTTTTTATAGTAAAAAAGTCTTAGATGCTTTTAAAAAATATATGATTAGTGAAACTGATTTTCATGGAACAACAGGTTATGGTTATAATGATACTGGTCGTGATAAAATTGATAGTGTTTTTGCTGATATTTTAGATAGTGAAAAAGCACTTGTACGTAGTCAATTTATTTCGGGAACGCATGCTCTTACAGTTACATTCTTTGGATTACTTCGTCCTGGGGATAAATTATTATCAATATCAGGTCTTCCATATGATACTTTAGATGAAGTAATAGGTATTAAAGATAATCCTAGTTCTTTAAAAAGTTTTGGTATTTCTTTTGACTATCTTGATTTATTAAATAATGATTTTGATTATGATAAAATAAGTGATTATTTAAGAAATAATAAGGTAAAAGTAATTGAAATACAAAGAAGTAGAGGTTATGCTGATCGTGAGGCTATTAGTAATGAAAAAATAAAACGTGTTGTTAAATTAATTAAAGAAATTGATAAAGATATTATTATTATGGTGGATAATTGTTATTGTGAAATGACGGATTTTGTAAGTCCAACATCAGATTCTGTTGGTTGTGATATTATGGTTGGTTCACTTATTAAAAACTTAGGTGGTGGTATTGCTCCTAATGGTGCTTATGTAGCAGGAAAAAGTCATTTAGTAGATTTAGTAGCAGAACGTCTTACAGTACCAGGTCAAGGAGCCGAAGTAGGACCATCTCTTGATATGAATAAGTATTTTTTACAAGGCATTTATATGGCACCATCAGTTGTAGCAGCAAGCCTTAAAACGAATATTTTAGCAAGTTTATTATTAGCAAGAATAGGATATTCTACTAATCCACGATATGATGAAGAACATCATGATATTGTTTTAGCAATTAAGTTTAATGAACCAAATAAATTAATATCTTATGTTGAAGGAATTCAAGAATATAGTGCGATTGATAATTATATTAAACCTATTCCTAGTGATATGCCAGGATACTCTGATAAAATAATTATGGCTAGTGGTAGTTTTATTCAAGGAAGTAGTATTGAAATAAGTTGTGATGGACCAATACGTCCTCCTTATATTGCTTATATGCAAGGAAGTTTAACATATCAATATGGTCGTCTAGCGGTTATTAATGCTGTAAGGAAAGTATATGAAGAAAGATAAGTTAAATATTGTTTATGAAGATAAATACTTAATTGTTATTAATAAACCATCACATATATTAACAATTGGTACAGAAAAAGAAAAAGAAAAAACATTACTTCATAAAGTAATTATGTATGAAAAAAGAAAAAATAAAAATAATAAAGTATTTGTAGTTCATCGTCTAGATAAAGATACCTCGGGGTTAATAGTTTTTGCTAAAGATGAAGATACTAAATATAAATTACAAAATAACTGGGAAAAAGATGCGAAACGTGGTTATGTTGCTATTGTTAATGGTAAAACCAAAGATAAAGATATCTTAAAAAGTTATTTAATGGAAACCAAGACTTTAATGGTTTACTCGACTAATGATGAGAAAAATGGTAAATTAGCAATTACCGAATATGAAAAACTTCAAGAGAATAATCGGGTTACATTATTAAAAATAAAAATAAAAACAGGAAGAAAAAATCAAATTAGAGTTCAATTAAATGATAACCATAATCCTATAGTTGGTGATAAAAAATATGGTAATGTTAAATTTGATCCATTAAGAAGATTATGTTTACATGCTAATTACTTATCATTTACCCATCCAAAAACAGGAAAAAGAATAACATTTGAACTTGATATCCCAAAAGAATTTTTAGAAATCGTAAAATAGGAGTGTTTTATGCAAGAAGAGAAGTTTGGAAAATTAATTCGTGAAATCAGAAAGAAAAATCATTTAACCCAAAAGGATTTAGCGGATAAATATCATGTAACTTATCAAGCAGTTAGTAAATGGGAAAATGGTAAAAATCTTCCAGATATTACGTTAATGAAACAAATAAGTGATGATTTTAATGTCAGTATTGATAATTTAATGGAAGGTAATTTAGAAGAGAAAAAGAAAAATAAAACCTTATTAGTTGTAATTATAATAATAAGTTTACTTTTATTAATCGGATTAATTATTTTGGTTAGAAAAGGAAATGATGATTTTGATACTAAAACCATTAGTTCAATGTGTAAAGATTATAAAATATCAGGAGTCATTGCCTATAATAAATCTAAGTCATCTATCTACATTCCTAAAATAGAGTATTGTGGTGAAGAAAAGAAAATATTATATAAAGAAATTAATTGTACTTTATTTGAAAAAAACGGAGATGTAACTAAACAAATTAGTTCCTATTATTATGATGATAAACCAATAACTATTGAAGATTTTATGAAAAATGTATCATTTAATGTAGATAATTATTTAAAGTTATGTCAAGAGTTTAATAAAAATAGTTTTTATTTAGAAATAAAAGCTTTGGATGATAATGATGAAATATATTATCATACAATACCACTTGTTTTAGATGATAAGTGTGAAGAATAATGGAAGTTTTAAAAATATCACCAAGGAAGTTAAAAGAATTAATTGAAGAAGGTCAGTTTATTGGAAAAGGACATTATGGAAGTGTTTTTACCTACCAAGATCGATTAATTAAACTTGATAATATTTTATATGATTTATTAAAAAACAATGACATTGCTCTAAGTGAAAAAAAAGTATACTATCGTTATCTAGGTGGAAGAGAAGATTTTGATAGTGAGGAACAAATTTATTGGTTGTCGGAAAAACAAAAGGATGTTAAGTTAACTAAATTACCACAAGGTATTTTAAAACTTACGGATGCCGGTTATTCCAATAATGGTATTATACCAGGGATAATTATTCCTTATCATAAAGATTATGATAAATTAGAGAATCTACCAATTGATGATAAAAAAAGAGTCTATTTAATTTTAAAAAGTTTATTAGAAAAAATTAAGGAACTAGAAGATAATCAAATTAGTCAAGAAGATTTATATCATCCAACAGGTATTAATGAAAGAGATTATAATGTTTTGTATAAAGATTATAATCCGGAAATTATTGATTTATCTGGAGTAAATGTATTATGTGGAAAGAAGTTTCAAAATGCTAAATGTATGTATATTGACTTAGGTCATATAATAATTGATTTTTTAGAGTATTACAAATTACCAAGTCCTTATCATCGATGGTATACAGAATCTTATGAAAAAAATATAGAATTAATAAAAGTATTAAAAGAGGTGACAAAATGAAATTACCAAAAAAATATGTTATTGTTGAAATAATACCTAATCATTCGAATAGTAAAATAGGTTTTATTGTCCAATTGCAAGCTTTAAAAATAAATGATAATAAAATAATAGACCGAATTGATTTACGTGTTAATGATAAATTAATAACTAATAATGATTTATTAAAGATGATTAGTTATGATAAAGAAATGTTTCAATATAAAGATAATAAAGATGATATTATAAAGGAATTTAAAGAGTTTATTGGTAAAGATAAGTTATTAATTATTGATAATTATTATACAATTGATTACTTAAAAAGTATTGAAAATAAAAAAGAATCGGTTTTTAAATATT
The DNA here is from genome assembly GCA_902801795.1 of uncultured Erysipelotrichaceae bacterium. GTDB lineage: Bacteria > Bacillota_I > Bacilli_A > RF39 > UBA660 > RUG12783. The sequence goes on along the minus strand of CADCJQ010000005.1, from coordinate 66,659 downwards.
TAGGTTTGGAAATATCTGATGATGTATTTGATAAAATAATTACTAAATATCAATTAGAGCCTTCTAATCATTTAGTTGATTTACTATATGAAGCCTTAATGTTTGAAAATAATAATAAATAATAAATTTAAGGAAGTGACAAAATGATAAAGCAAGAAAATATTCGAAATTTTTCGATAATTGCCCATATTGATCATGGGAAAAGTACTTTAGCAGATCGAATCTTAGAAATTACTAATGCTGTTAGTTTACATGATTCGAAAAATCAGATGTTAGATAGTATGGATATTGAAAGAGAACGTGGAATAACAATTAAATTAAATGCCGTAGAACTTAATTATCATTATAATAATGAAGATTATATCTTGAATTTGATTGATACTCCTGGTCATGTTGACTTTTCATATGAAGTAAGTCGTTCACTAGCGGCTACAGAAGGAGCCATATTAGTAGTTGATGCTGCTCAAGGGATTGAAGCTCAGACACTTGCTAATTTATTTTTAGCCTTGGATAATAATTTAAAGATTATCCCAGTTATTAATAAAATTGATTTACCAAATGCGGATGTAGATAAAGTAACTAAAGAACTTGTGGATACTTTTGGATTTAATGAAGATGAAATTATTTTAACAAGCGCTAAAAATGGTGTTGGTATTCAAGAACTAGTCGAAGCCATTATTGAAAGAATACCTAGTCCTAAAGGAAGTATTAATAATCCCACACAAGGATTAATCTTTGATAGTTTATATGATTCATATAAAGGTGCAATCATTATGTTACGTCTTATGAATGGTGAAATAAAAGCAGGAGATAAAATTAAATTAATGTCAACTAATGCTATTTATGATGTAACAGAAGTAGGAGTTTATACACCTAATATTAAGAAAAAAGATAAATTAGTTTGTGGAGAAACCGGGTATCTTTGGGGTAGTATTAAAAGTGTTAGTGATGTTCAAGTAGGAGATACGGTAACAGTTATTGGAAAAGAAGCAACTAGTATGTTACCTGGATATAAACCAATGAAACAAGTTGTCTTTGCTGGGATTTATCCTACCGAAACAAATAAATATAATGAATTAAGAGATGCTTTAGAAAAACTTAAATTAAATGATGCTTCCCTTTCTTTTGAGCCAGAAACATCACATGCTTTAGGTTTCGGTTTTCGTTGTGGGTTTTTAGGTCTTCTTCATATGGAAATTGTTGAAGAACGAGTGATGCGAGAATTTAAAATTGATTTAATCGCTACAAGTCCTAGTGTTATTTATGATGTTAAATTAACGAATGGTGAGAATATCATGATTGATTCACCACAAAAAATGCCTGATAGAGTTAATATTGCTAGTATTAGTGAACCATATATTAAAACTAATATTTTTACACCATCTGAATATATTGGCTCCATTATGGAATTATGTCAAAATAAACGAGGTAATTACTTAAATTTAGAATATATTGATAGTAAACGTGTTATTATTCATTATGAACTTCCGTTAAGTGAAATTGTTTATGATTTTTTTGATAAATTAAAAAGTAGTACGAAAGGTTATGCCTCTTTTGATTATGAATTAATTGGTTATAAAGAAAATGATTTAGTTAAAATGGATATTTTACTTAATGGTGAGATTATTGATGCTTTAAGTACAATAGTTCATAAAGATTTTGCTTATCAAAGAGGAAAAGTTGTTGTGGAAAACTTAAAGAAATTGATTCCAAGACAAATGTTTGTGGTACCAGTTCAAGCGGCCATTGGAAGTAAGATTATTGCAAGAGCCGATATTAAAGCCTTAAGAAAAGATGTTTTAGCAAAATGCTATGGTGGTGATGTTTCTCGTAAAAAGAAACTTCTTGAAAAACAAAAAGAAGGCAAAAAACGGATGAAGAACTTAGGAAGTGTTGTTGTACCACAAGAAGCCTTCTTAACTGTATTAAGTAATGAGGAAATAAGTGACAACTAGTGTATATATTCATCTTCCTTTTTGTGAACATATCTGTACTTATTGTGATTTTTGTAAGATGTTTTATAATGAAGAATTATGTTCAAAATATTTAGATTCTTTGGAAATAGAAATAAAAAATAATTATCAAGGAGAAAAAATTAAAACACTTTATATTGGTGGGGGAACTCCTAGTTCTTTAAGTATAGATAATTTAAAAAAATTAATGAAAATAATTAAAATATTTCAGATAGATAAAGATTATGAATTTACTTTTGAAGTTAACCCAGAAAATATAACTAAAGAAAAACTCCTTTTATTAAAAGAAAATGGTGTTAATAGAATTAGTATGGGAGTTGAAAGTACATCATTAAAACACTTGAAGTATTTAGGACGTTTTCATGACTTTAAGTTAGTAAAAGAAAAAATTAAGTTAATAAAAGAATTAGGTTTTTCTAATATCAATGTTGATTTAATATACGCCTTACCTCATGAAACTATAAATGATTTAAAAAAAGATTTAGATAATCTTTTAAGTTTAGATATTAATCATATTTCAACATATTCCTTAGAAATTCATAATAATACTATTTTAGGAATAAAAAAGGAAAAGAATATTAGCGAAGAATTAGATAGAGAGATGTATGAAGTAATTACCAATACCTTAAAAAATAATGGCTTTCAACATTATGAGATAAGTAATTTTGGTAAAGATAATTATTATTCTCGTCATAATTTAGTTTATTGGCATAATGAAGAATACTATGGTTTTGGTTTAGGCGCTTCAGGTTATTATAATAACATTCGTTATGATAATACAAAAAGTATTAATAGTTACTTAAATGGAAGATATATCCTTAGTAAGGAAATATTATCTAAAAAAGATAAAATAAGTTATGAATTAATCCTTGGTTTACGATTAACTAAGGGAATTAATAAACAAGATTTCTTTAATAAATATCATGAAGATATCGAAGGCCTTTATAATATAAAAGAATTAATTGATAAGGAATATTTAATTTTAGATAATGAATATCTTAAAGTAAATGAAAAATACTTGTATGTTGAAAATAATATCTTAGAAAATTTTATAGACTAAAATTGACGAATAAAATAATTAATGATAAGATATTATTGTCTAAGAAAAAAGAATTTAATGAAAAGGAGTATTGTATGGAAAAAGAATATCGAGAAAAAGATGATAATGAAATTAAAGTAAATGTTACAAGTGATAATGGACATTCCGAAGAATATGCTGATGATTTTTATGATGAAAATGAAATAAAAAAATGCCATTGTGAAAAATGTGAATGTGATAATTGTCATTGTGAAGATTGTGATTGCGATAACTGCGATTGCGAGGATTGTCACTGTGGATGTTGCTCTAATGAATGTGATTGTGACGAATGTAATTGTGATGATTGCAATTGTTGTTGTCATGAAAAACATGCGTATGATGAAGAAATTCTTCCTGAAACTTTAATTGAAGATTTTTCACCTTCAATAGTTGAAAGAGGTGAAGAATATTATGATGATGGAAAAGTAATTAGTGTTCATAAAGTTGATAATCGTTATTATGCTAAAGTATTAGGTCATGATAATAAAAAATATGATGTTATGATTACTATTTATAATGAAGATGATGCTGATTATTGTTGTGATTGTCCATGTGAATATCCGTGTAAACATGCATATGCTACATTAATTGCAATATCTGAAGGTGATTATGATGTTGTAAATTTAAAAGATGAAGTATCTCGTGATATTGCGACACTTAAAGAAACAATTGAAAAAATCCCTGCAGACGAACTTAAAAAATATATGTTATCGGATGAAGGTCTTGATAATGTATCTGTAAATATGAGAGCTTTTAATGAACATTTTAGAAAATATCTGCCTACACAAAGTTATGAATATTATTACAATAATTTATATAATTCATTAGTATTAGATGATGGATATGATAATATGATAAAAGAATATTTATCTGATGCTAGAGAATATTTAAAAGATAATAACTTTAGTGAAACATTTAAAATTGTTCAAAGTATTATTGAAGCGTATTATGATAGTCAAATAAATGAAGAAGATGAATTAGATCTTCTTAATAAACTAGGCATGCTACTTCGAATTGTTTATCGAAAAGCTGATGAAAATACCAAGAAACAAGTTCGTGAATGGCAGGATAAACTAAAGAAAGAGAATTATTATAATAATTATTATTTAGAAGATGTTATTTTATCACTTAATTAAAGGTTTCGTTAAGAAATCTTTTTTCTAATAGTTGAAAAAACAATGAAATAATGGTAAGATATATCTATCGGAGTTGTTATGCGTTATATTGGACTAGATTTAGGAACAAAAACTTTAGGTATTAGTATCTCAAATGGTATTATTGCAACTAATTATATGACTTTAAGACATAATGAAGATTATGATTATTTAGTCGATGAAGTTACCAAATTAGTTAAGGAAGAACATATTAATAAAATAATTCTTGGTTTTCCTAAAAATATGAATAATACGATTGGAGAACGTGCTTCTCTTACTTTAGAGTTTAAAAACAAATTAGAAGAAAAGACACATTTAGAAGTAATTATGGAAGATGAAAGATTAACCAGTGTTGTTGCTAATAATGCTTTAATAAATGCTGATACACGAAGAAAAAAAAGAAAAGAAAAGGTGGATGGTGTGGCAAGTGTTATAATACTTCAGTCATACCTTGATAGGAGAAAAGAAAATGAAAAATGAATTAGAAAACAAAAATACAATTAAAGTATACGATGAAAATGGAAATGAAGTAATATGTGATATTTTATTTACATTCGACAATGAAGAAACAAAGAAAAGTTATATTGTTTATACAGACAATAGTAAAGATGCTGAAGGAAAGATTCAGGTTTATGCATCAATTTATGATCCTAAAGATCCAAAGATGAAACTTGAAGAAATTAAAACGGAAAAAGAATGGAAAGTTATTGATACAATTCTTGAAACACTACAAGAAGAAATTAATGGTAAACCATCAAATAACAATTAATGGTGTTCTATGAAAAAAATGCGAAATATCATGCTCATCTTTATGCTTGTTGTTGGTGGAGGATTAATTCTTTTAGGAGTTTTATTTAATCATTATTCGTCAGCCGTTGGTGGTGATGAAAAAGTAGAAGTTATAATTGAATCTGGTTCCACTAGTGTTAAAATTGGTGAAATACTAAAAGAAAAAGATTTAATAAGAAGTACTGGCTTTTTCAAAATTTATTTAAAACTATTTGGTATTAATGATTTAAAAGCTGGAAAGTATGAATTAAATAAAAATATGGAACTTAAAGAAATTCTTGAGGTTTTACAAAAAGGCAATAGTTATAATGAAAACGAAATAACCCTTACTTTTCAAGAAGGAATTAATATGCGTAAAATAGCATCTATTATTAGTAATAATACTGATAATACTGAAGATGATGTTTATAAATTATTAAAAGATCAAGAATATTTAAAAAAACTTATTAATGAATATTGGTTTATTACAGAAGATATTTTAAATACCGATATCTATTATTCTTTAGAAGGTTATTTATATCCTGATACTTATCGCTTTTCAAGTGCTTCGGTTAGTGTTGAAGAAATCTTTTACAAATTACTTAAGAAAATGGATAGTGTGTTATCACCATATAAAGAACAAATCGAAAAGAGTGAATTTAGTGTTCATGAACTATTAACTCTTGCTTCTATTGCGGAAATGGAAGTTAGAGATAAAGATGATTATCGCGAAAAAGTAATCAGTGTTTTTGTTAATAGATTAAAACGTGGTATGAGTTTAGGTAGTGATGTGACAACACGTTATGCTATTAAATTAGATGAAAAACGTGCTTTAAAAGTAAGTGAATATAATAGTGTCAATGCTTATAATACAAGAAGTAGTACTATGGCTGGAAAATTACCAGCAGGGCCTATTGGTATGGTATCATCATCAAGTATTTTAGCGAGCATAAACTATACTGAGACGGATTATTTATATTTTATTGCCAATATTAATACCGGAGAAACTTTCTTCTATACTAATTCCAGTGATTTTGAAAAAAAGAAAAGTGAATTATCAAGTGTTAATAAAGGCTATTAGGAGGTTTTATCAATGGATTTTGAATCCAAAATAAATATCATGAAGGAATATGCTCGTGAAGAGAATATTCCGATAATGCAGGATGATGGAATAGAATTTCTAACATCATTTATTGAGAAAAAGAATATCAAAAATATTTTAGAAATAGGAACAGCAATTGGGTATTCTGCTATTATGATGGCTCATGTAAATAGCGATATTCATATAACAACGATTGAACGTGATGAAGCAAGATACTTAGAAGCTCTTAAAAATATTAAAAAGTTTCATATGGAAGAGAGAATTACTTTAGTATTTAATGATGCCTTAAATATTGAAGATAATGGCGAATATGATTTAATATTTATTGATGCTGCTAAAGGAAAAAATATTGATTTCTTTAATCATTTCGAAAAGAATCTCAAAGAAAATGGTTATATTATAACAGATAATATGGGGTTTCATGGATATGTCGAGATGAATGAAGAAGAAATTGAAAGTAAAAATATTCGTGGTATTGTCAGAAAAATAAAAGATTATATATATTTCTTAGAAAATAATATGCAATATAAAACCATTATTTATAAAATAGGTGATGGTATTGCCGTTACTGAAAGAAGGTAATTATGAGAGTTTTAGTAGGTTTAAATAAGAAGAATATTCTTGATTATTTAGATTATACTAATTCTTTTATTATTGGTTTAAAAGATTTTAGTATTAATTATTTAGAATATTCTCTTGAAGAAATAAAAGAATTAATAAAGAGTTATCCAGAAATAGAATTATTTATTTCTCTAAATAAAAATATATTTAATGATGACTTAAGTGATTTAGAGAAAAATTTAATAGAACTTGATAAGTTAAATCTTAAAGGAGTTTTCTTTTATGATTTAAGTATTCTTTCTTTATGCAAAAAAAATAATTTAAAACTTCCTTTAGTATGGAGTGGTGAACATTTAACAACTAATTATAATACATGTAACTATTATTATGATAAAGGTTGTCAATATGCTTATTTATCAAGTGATATTACACTTTCAGAAATGAAAGAAATAAAAGAAAAAAGTCAAATAAAATTAATAGCCTTTGTTTTTGGATATCCAGAAGTATCTTTTAGTAAAAGAAAGTTATTAACTAATTACTTTCTACATAATAATGAAGTTAAAGAAAAAGATTGGTATAGTATAAGTAGTGATAACCAAAATAGTTATTTTATTAAAGAAAGTCCTTTAGGTACAAGAATTCTTTACGGAAATATTATGAATGGTATTAAACCATTTAATGAATTAAGAAATACTCTTGATTATGCACTTTTAAATGAAGAATTAATGGAACATGATTTATTTATTAAATGCTTAGCCGTTTATAAAGATTTATTAGATAATAAAATAGATGTCGAAAGTGCAAATAATAAAATATATGAATTAACTAATAGTGATGATACAGTCTTTTATTATAAAAAGACCATTTATAAGGTGAAAGATGAGAAATAAAATAGAATTATTAAGTCCCGCTGGGGATTTAGAAAGACTAAAGATTGCCTGTTTATATGGGGCAGATGCTGTGTATATTGGTGGAAAAGATTATTCGCTAAGGGCTAATGCTAATAATTTTAGTATTGATGAAATAAAAGAAGCATGTATTTTTGCCCATAATTTAGGTAAGAAAGTATATTTAACATTAAATATTGTCTTTCATAATGAAGACATAAGTGGAGTTTATGATTATATTAAAGATGTCGTTGATGCCGGTATCGATGCTTTTATTGTTAGTGATTTATTTATTGTTAAGTATATTAAAGATAATTTTAATGTGGAAGTACATTTAAGTACTCAAGCATCAACAACTAATGTGGAAAGTGTTAAATATTTAAAAGAAGAAGGCATAGATCGGGTTGTCTTAGCGCGTGAAGTAGGAATAAAAGATATTAAAAGAATAATTGATGAAACTGGAATTGATATTGAAGTATTTATTCATGGCGCAATGTGTACTTTTTATTCTGGACGTTGTGTTTTATCCAATTACTTTACAAATCGTGATTCCAATCGTGGTGGTTGTGCTCAAGTCTGTCGTTTTAATTTCCTAATTGAAGATAAACCATTTAGCATGGCAGTAAAAGATTTAAATGCTTCATATATTATTAAAGATATGATTGAAGCGGGTATTAGAAGTTTAAAAATTGAAGGAAGAATGCGTTCACCTTATTATTTAGCAACTGTTATTTCTAGTTATCGAAAGATAATTGATGCTTATTATGATGGTACTTTAAATGATGCTATTTTAAAAGAAGAAAATAAAATATTATCACGGGTATCTAATCGTGATAATAGTACACATTTCTTTACGAAAGAAGCGGATTTATCTGATCAATATTATTCTGGTAGATGGGAAGTATCTAATCAAGATTATTTAGGTTTTGTAATTAATTATAATAAAGAAACTAAATTATGTACATTTTCACAAAGAAATTACTTTAGTGTTGGAGATACCATTTTAATCTTTACTCCAGATGGAAGAAGAATAAAATATAATGTTGAAAAACTATATAATGAAAATATGGAAGAAGTAGAGAAAGCAAATCATGCGGAAGAAATTCTTTCCTTCTATATTAAGGAAGATATTCCTTTTGGTTCTATGATGAGGAGGTATGAAGATAATGTTTGAAGATAGTTTATCAAAATACGCTACGAAATCTTGTGATGCCATAAGATTAATTGATGAGGAACAAGATTTTCGTTCACCATTTTCGCGCGATGCCGATAGAATTATTAATTTTGCTTCCTTTACAAGATATATGAATAAAACCCAAGTCTTTTCTTTTAAAAATAATGATAATATCCAAACAAGATTAGTTCATGTTTTGTTAGTTAGTAGAATATCAAGAACTATCGGAAGAGCCTTGAATTTAAATGAAGATTTAATAGAAGCGATTGCACTTTCTCATGATATTGGTCATGTTCCATTAGGACATGTTGGAGAGAAAATTTTAAATAAAATAAGTATTCGTGAATTAAATGAAACATTTTTGCATAACATTGAAGGAGTACGTAATTATTTAGTCTTAGAACGAGATGGTAAAGGTGCTAATCTAACAATTCAAGTAATGGATGGAATTTTGTGTCATAATGGCGAGAAATTACATAAAATATATAAGCCAGTTCATAAGAGCAAAGAAGAATTTCTTAAAAACTATGAACAATCTTATAAACTACATTTTGATAAAGTAGATTTTAATCCTATGACACTAGAAGGTTGTGTCGTTAAAATATGTGATGTTATAAGTTATGCTGGAAGAGATTTAGAAGATGCCATAAGACTTGGTTTTGTTAATCGTAATGATATTCCTAAAAGTATTATTAACATATTAGGTAATTGTAATCGTGATATTGTTAATACTTTAGTTTGTGATATTATAAAAAATAGTGGGGGGAATAACTATATTAAATTAAGTGATGATGTTTATCTTGCTTTAAAAGATTTAGTAGAATTTAATTATCATTTTATTTATAATAAAGCAAATACGAAAGAACAATTATCGTTTTATGAAAAAATATTTAATGAACTATATAATAAATACTTAAATGACTTAGAAAATAATGATTATAATAGTTCTATATATAGTAATTTTCTTAATAATATGAGTAGTGAATATCTTAAGACATCTAATAAAAGAAAAGTTATAGATTATCTATCATTAATGACCGATGAGTATTTAATGAATGAATATCAAAACCTTAATAATAGTTTAAAAATAGTGTAATAGATATCACATAAATTACACAAAAAAATGATTGACTTTTGTAGTCAGTTATAATATAATTAATAGGTATATTTTTTAAAAAGAGGTGCATATAAATGGAAAAAACAAAGACTTTATTAACTGAACAAGGTTATCAAGAATTAAAAGATGAACTTGATCATTTAATTAATGTTAAACGTCCAGAGAATATAAAAGCTATTAAAGATGCTAGAAGTTTAGGAGATTTATCTGAAAATGCCGATTATGATGCTGCGAGAAATGAACAAGCTGAAATTGAAGGAAGAATTAAACAATTAGAGAAATTACTTGAAAATGTTGAAATAATTGATAATTCTAATCAAAGTAAAGAAAATGTCGGGATTGGAAGTAAAGTTGAAATAAAATACTTAGATGGCAGCGATGATGTTGAAGAATATACGATTGTTGGATCTCAAGAAGCAGACCCATTTGCTTTCAAGATTTCTAATGAAAGTCCTATTGCGAAAGCATTATTTAATCATCGTGTAGGTGATATTGTTGACGTTGATAGTCCTAATGGTGTTTATCAAGTTAAAATATCGGCAATAAATTAAAAAAAATGTTGACACCAAGCATAAATTAATATACAATATTTATTGCTTGGTGAATTTGTCTGGCTAGCTCAGTTGGTAGAGCAACTGACTCTTAATCAGTGGGTCTAGGGTTCGAATCCCTAGCCGGACACCATATTTTATTTATTGTTTTTCAAAGGTATAAAATGATAAATTTTGGAAAAAATAATAAAAAAGACTTGATAAATCAATCTCTTTATGATAGAATTATCAAGTAACAAGCAAATGGGCTTGTAGCTCAGGTGGTTAGAGCGCTGATCTGATAAGTCAGAGGTCGTTGGTTCAAGTCCATCCAGGCCCACCATATATATGCCTCAATAGCTCAGTTGGTTAGAGCACTTGACTGTTAATCAAGGGGTCCTAGGTTCAAGTCCTAGTTGAGGCGCCATTTTTATTATATTGTATACAGGGTGGCGACCATCCGGTGTGTCTATAAGTATTTAGTACAAGTAGAAATGAGTATTTCGTGAGGAATCTCGATGTTCTGGTGGTTAGAGCCTGAACTGGCCAGTTGGTGAAGTGGCTTAACACACTGCCCTTTCACGGCAGCATTCATGGGTCCGAATCCCGTACTGGTCACCAATAAAGTAATGAAAGTATCTTTGAAAGAAGATGCTTTTTTTTCATTTTCGCATAAATTATGGCACAAGATTTTTTAAGTCACTTATAAAGAACAAATCATTAATATGAAAAATAGTATTGATGCAGATATTATTGCAAACTAAAGGCCAAATTCTGCTTTTTCAAGAACATTTATAAGAGATTCATATAAACTATTGAATAATGTAGTAATCGAATATAAAAAAACTTCTAGATATTTTAATTTCTCAGATAAAGTAAAAAATTATTGCGATAAAGTTATTATTAAAAAATATGTTGTTATTTAACATTTTGGTATGAAATATATTGTAAAATATTGCGAAGTTATAATAAATGTGATACTATAAATGTAATTAGGATGGTATTAATCTTTGTATGCAATGGAAATGATATTGATAAAATATGGTTTCAATACTATCAAGTACAATAAATGATAAGTTTATTGTTGATAATGTATTAGAAAGATATTTTCAATTACTTAATTAAAAAATTAAATGCTAATTGGCATGATTATATAATTTAAATAGTATTTAAATGAGGTGTGTTAATGGATAATTATAATCGAAGATTTGGAAGAAAACTCAATGTGCTAATATGTATTTTATTATTAAGTATAATTGGTTTAATTTATTATTATTTTATTGTCAATCAAAGTTTTAACGGATATAAACATGTAATTATAATAGGTGTTGATGGAGCTGGAATGGCTTTTGAAAAAGTATCATCGCCTAATATTGATAGAATTTTTTCAAACTATGCTTTGAGGCATGATACTAAAACAGAAAATATAACGTATAGTGCTCAAAATTGGGGTTCAATATTAACTGGTGTTGCTTGTGAAACACATAAGTATACCAATGATTCGATTAGTGAGAAAACACATTATTCTACAGGAATTTTATCCATTTTTGGCTATGTAAGAAAAGCTATTCCAGATGCTAATTTAGTTTCAATAGTAGACTGGAAATCTATAAATAATGGGATAGTTGAAAATGATATTGGAGTAAATTTAATTAATCATAATTCTGATTTAGAGGTGTTGAATGCATCTGTTGACTATTTATCTAAAAATGATATACCAACACTTATGTTTATTTATTTCGGTTCTGCAGATATTAGTGCTCATAAAAATGGTGGCTTTAGCAATGAATATTATAATACGTTAGAAACCATTGATGAATATATTGGAAAAATATATGATGTTTTGGATTCTAAAAAACAATTGAAAGATACACTTTTTATGGTTGTAGCAGATCATGGTGAAACCGTTACTAGTCATGGAGGAAATTCTAAAGAAGAAACTTCAGCAATCCTTGCTGTAGCAGGTAATTCTGTTAATAAGACCAACTTTGATGCTGAGACGCATAATCGTGATGCTGCGCCTATCGTTCTTTATGCTTTAGGGATTGATATACCAGACAATTTTGTTGCTAAAGTTCCTAATGGATTATTTAAAGAATCTAATTAAAAAAAGAGCGTTTTTTAACGCTCTTTAAATTTCTAATGGTAGCGAGAGGGGGGGTCGAACCCTCGACCTATTGGGTATGAAACAAAATAAGAGGTAATGAAAAATCAGCTCGTGCCCTTATTTTACAGGGGTTTCGTTAAGCTTTAATAATTTCTAAAATATCACAAAATATCACTAAATATCACCATTTATTTTTAATTTGGGCACAATTTTCGGCACAAGATTTTTTTTTAGGTCACTTATACATCTAATAAAAGTAGTTAAAAAAAAGTGCTATTAAATTGAAATAAAAATAAATGTAAAAATTATAATCTTTGATAAAACACTTCCTTCAAAATAAAAGGAGGGAAAATGACAAAATGTGAAATAATTTCAATAGCCAATCAAAAAGGTGGAGTTGGTAAAACAACTACATCTTTTAATTTGGGAGTAGCATTAAAAAATAGAGGTAAAAAAGTATTATTAGTCGATGCAGATCCACAAGGTGATTTAACAACTTGTATGGGTTGGCAAAATCCTGATGATATTCCTAATACACTAGCAACTCTTATGAATGATGTTATTAACGATAAAGAATTAAATTATAAAGATACCATATTACATCATGCCGAAGGTGTAGATGTTATTCCATCAAATTTGGAATTATCATCTTTGAAAATAGAACTTGTTAATGTAATGAGCAGGGAAAACACTATGAAAAATGTTTTAACTCCATTAAGAGAAAACTATGATTATATACTTATCGATTGTATGCCAAGTTTAGGCATGATAACGATAAATTCTTTAGCAGCTAGTGATAAGGTTATTATTCCCGTTCAATCACAGTTTTTAGCAGCAAAAGGAATGAATCATCTACTCTCTACTATATTAAAGGTAAAACAAAAAATCAATCCTAATTTGGATATAAGTGGAATAGGAATACTTATTACTATGGTAGATAATAGAACTAATTTATCTAAAAAAATGATAAGTGAATTAAGAAGTCAGCATGGAATGGTATTTAAAGTATTTGATTCAGTTATTCCAACTGCAATTAAAGTTGCAGAATCAACAGCCGAAGGGAAATCAATTTTATCCTATGATAGAAATAATAAAGCAAGTTTTTGTTATGATAATTTCGCAAGTGAGGTGATAGAAATTGGACGAGAGAGAAAGCAAAATAAAGATGCCGCTCAAGATAGATGATTTCTTCACAACACAAGAAGAAAGAGATGATATGAAAAAGGAAAAGGTAGAAGAAATAGACATTTCTTTGCTAGATACCTTTGAAAATCATCCTTTTAAAGTATTTGATAATGAAGATTTAAAAAAACTAACTGAATAGGAGATTTTTTTATCAAAAATTGTAAAATTATTGTTAAAAATTTGAATTAGTGATAAACTAATGTAGTAATAATAGCAGATGTCATAAAATGTCTTTTGTGGTAAAAAATAAGAGTATATACCTAACCCAAGTTTTTTAACAAAATGAAAGGAAGAATTTTAAATAACGTATTTTTGAATGCATGTTAATTTAGAAAATAAACAATTCTTAGGTAATATAGATATTTTAGTTAGTGATAGTTGTATTACTAATAGTAATTATTTAATGATTAAATGTTATATAAAGAAAAACTAAAATTTTCAAGATAATTTATTAATTATATTAATAGAATGAAAACTTTTGCCTTTAATTAATTTGAAAATGTTGTTTTAAAATGTTAAGGAGAGTGGAAAAATGGAAAATAAAAAAACATCGCAAAAAATATTAATTATTTTAGGATTATTTATATTAATAGGGGTAATTGGAGGAGTAACATATTCTTTTTTTAATTATACAAGAACAGGGAATTCAAACATATTGAGAGTTGGTAATATTTCTTTTGAAACAAGTCAAAATGGGATAATTGAATTAACAAATGCTTTTCCCATTGATAGTTCTTCTATTGATAGTAATTTAATTGATGAAAATAATATAGGAGTTGTAAAAGTTAATATAAATGGCAGTACAACTTATAATAATGGTATCGAGTATGTAATTAGTGTCGAAAATTTTAATAATGCAACAATAAACAATAAAAAAATTCCTATAACAATTTCTACATCAGTAGAAGGTGTAAATAATAAAACATTAGGAACAAGCACAAACACATATTTTGATGAAAATGTGAGAGAAAATAGTAGCGTAGCAATATATAAGGAAACAGATTATAACAATGTCTTTGATGAAGAGCAATTATTAGTAGGATATATCCCAGCAAATACTGAAGTACAAGGCATATTAACGATTAAAGCATTTATTGATAAAGATAAAATTGCTATTACTGATACTATTGAAAATAGTAATACATTAAGATGGGTAGGTGATAGAACTGTTTTTACAACCGAAGAATGGAATTATTTGCAAGAATCACCAATTTCATTTAATATTAAAGCAGAAGCTAATGAAGGAATATGGGTAGAAGAAGTTGTAACAATAAATTCAATGAGTAATTTTAATCCGGCTAGCGGTATTTATAATGATAAAGTGGGTAAAATACAAAAGGTTGTCTTTGAAAGAATGAAAACATCAGAGATGATAAATGAATATAATGCTGCTACTTTTAAAGCAGATTTAACATATAATAATGAAGGTAAAGTATTATCTTGGCTTGAAGAAGTTAGTATTCAACCATCAACAACAAATAGTTTAATACCATCAAAAAAGATAACTCCTCAATTTTTAAGCGTTCAACAAAATGAAAATATAGAAAAAGTAGACAATGAAACAATGTATATTTTGCATATTGTTAGTAATGGCGACACATACTTAAATAATGAGGGTAGTTCTCAAACTTATCAGTTGTTTAGTAATGAAAGTGGAATAGGAACTTTTTCTAATACTGAAAATATAATTTTTAATAATGTAAATACTTCGAGATTAACTACTATGTCATATATGTTTCTTGACTGCAAAAAACTTAAAAGTATTGATTTAAGTAATTTAGGTAGTGATATTTTACGAAATGTTAGTAAATTATTTTATCACTGCAATTCTTTAAAAGAGATAAATATGAGTGGCTTTGATTTTGGAGTAGTTACTTCATTTGCTCTAGATCGTACTATGACTAATGGCGCTCCAATTTTTTATGAATTAGCAAATGTAGAATTTATAGATCTTAGTAATATTAAGGCTAGTAATGTAACTGATGCTTATGGTATGTTTTACAAATTAACGTCATTAAAGGAAGTTTCTTTAAAGGGTGCTGATATTGGTAGTGTAAGATCATTTGAAATGATATTCGCTTTATGTAATGAATTAGAGGAAATTGATTTTACTCAAGCTGATACGCATAGTGTTGAAAATATGTATATGGCTTTTTGGCAGTGTCATAATATATCTTCTATAAAAGGACTGGATACGAGTAATGTAACTAATATGTCTATGATGTTTTATCAATCTGAAATAAGTAGTATTGATTTATCATGGTTAAATATGCAAAGTGCTACTGATATATCATTTATGTTTCAAGATTGTAAAAAATTAGAGAGTGTGAACTTAAGTAATTTAGGCGGTAACAACCTTATTAATATAAATTACATTTTTACTCAATGTAATAAATTAAAAAACATAAATATGAGTGGTTTTAATTTTGGAAAAGCAACAAGTATGAGTGTTCTGTTTTCCGGAGATGCGTGTGGCTTAAGAGAATTAGAATATGTTAGTTTAAATAATGCAAGAGCTCTTTATGTAACAAATATGTCAAACATGTTTTTAGGTTCTGAGTTGTTAAAAACAGTTGATTTTTTTGATTTTGATTCAGGTGAAGTAACAGATATGTCGTATATGTTTATGAGATGTGAAAGTTTAGTCAGCATTCCAGGGTTTATTACATTTGAAAATCTTAGTGGAAACTCTTTTATAACAAGTTTTCTTACCACTAAAGTAACAAATATGTCGGGTATGTTTTATGGATGTGAAAGTCTATTAGATATTGATTTTACGCTTTTGAAAACAGACAGTGTAACAAATATGGGCGCTATGTTTTATGGTTGTAAAAATATAGAAAGTATCAATTTAACTGGATTTGGTAGTTCAGCTCTTACGAATATGGCAGATATGTTTAAAAATTGCAGTAAATTAAAAACAATTATAATGAATAATTTTAATTTTGGAAAGACTGTTTTTTATTCCAATGGAAATAAAAGTCCATTTTATAATCTTACTAGCGTAGAACATATTTATTTAAATAATCCTAATTTTAGTCAAATAAGTAATATATCTAGCTTATTTCAAAATTGTAGTAATTTAGTTAGTATTGAATTAAATAACTGGGATTTGCGTAATATAAATTATAGCTCGGTTGGAGGACTTTTTAGTGGAACTTCTTCTTTAAAGACATTAATATGTAGATATTGGAAACTTCCTAGTCAATTTACTAATTGGCTATATCGCCAGTGGGCAGCTGGTACTATAGAAACAGTTGATGTTACAGGCTGGGATTTAAGTTTAACAACAAATATTAGTGGACTTTTTGGTAGCGGTTCATCATTAAAAAACGTTATTGGTTTAGATACATGGAATACATCAAATATAAACGATATGTCTGATATGTTTAATAGCTGCACAAATTTAACAACATTAGATTTAAGTTCATTTAATATAAATAATGTTTCATATTTAGGAACTATGTTTTATGATTGCCCTAAATTAACAACAATTTATGTGTCTAATGTTTGGAATCCATCTAATTCAGTAACGTCTGGCGCAATGTTTTACAATAATACTTCACTTGTAGGTGGAAATGGAACTAAATATGTTGATATAGCAAATTCTGCACAAGTAGGCACAAGTTATATTGATAAAGACTATGCAGTTATTGATAAGTTAGGACAGCAAGGCTTTTTAACACTTAAGACAAATTAAATTATAATTAGTAAAAAAATAAAAAAGGATAGTAGCTATATTACCTTATAATTGTAATAATGTTTATTTTCTTGTTAAGTAGTGCTGGTGGTGGTATAGAACCAGAAGATGCTATAAAGGAAGCATTGGCTTTAAGAATGATAGATGAGAATATGATTAAAAAGTAAAGAGGACAAGTTAACACAACTTGTCTTTTTGCAATAAATGATGGTAATATTATAATAAATTATTTATATATTCATTTTATATGGAGTTTTTTAAATATCCTTTTAGAATTCAAAATATGACTTCTTTTTTTTCATTTTTTTTAATATGTTTAAATGAGGAGGAAAAAATTGAAAAACAATCATTCCACAAATATTGCAAAAAAAAATCGAAAAGGAAATTATTAATGAGCTTTATAAAAAAGGTTTAATAGATTTTTGTCAATGTAATAATATATTAAAAAAGTTACATGAAGATATTGTTAAATTAAGAGACAAATTAAATATAAAGGAAGATATGACAAAGATGATAATTAAAATTGCAGTTTAAAAAAAGAGGAGATATTATGGTTCTAAATCTGTATACAATTAGGAATATTTTAGCACAGGGTAAAAAATTAATAGACTTACCACTTCATGTTACATATTATGCTCGTGTATCGACTGATCATGAAGAACAATTAAATTCATTAGAAAATCAAAAAATGTATTTTGAAAATTATATTAAATTGCAAGCAAATTGGATATATGTTTCAGGATATGTTGATGAGGGAATAAGTGGAACAAGTGTTAATAAAAGAGATAATTTTCTTAAAATGGTTAATGATGAAAAAAAAGGAATGTTTAATTTAATATTAACAAAGGAGATATCAAGATTTCCAAAAAATACTGTTGATAGTATTCAATATACTCAAGAACTATTGTCTTATGGTGTTGGAATTTTTTCTTAAATGATAATATTAACACTTTTGATTCGGATTCAGAACTTCGTTTAACAATCATGTCAAGTATTGCACAAGATGAAATTAGAAAACTATCTGAAAGAATTAGATTTGGTTATAAAAGAAGTGTTGAAAGAGGAATAGTACCAGGAAATAATAATTTTTATGGTTGTAGAAAAAATAAAGGTAAACTAGAAATAGTTCCTGAAGAAGCAGAATTAATAAGACTTATATTTAATGAATATTCCAAAGGAGAAATGGGAGCATCTAGATTAGGTCAATATTTATATAAAGAACATAATATTAAAAGTTAAACTAATAAAGCATTAGCAGGCAATGTAATTGGGAGAATTATTCGAAATCCCAAATATAAAGGATTTTTTTGTGTTCATAAAGAAACTACAATTGATTATTATTCAAAAAAAGGATAAAATTTAAACCTGATGAATGGATAGTTTATAAAGATAATGAAACTTGTCCTCCTATTATATCAGAAGAATTGTGGAATAGATGTAATAAAATTTTAGATAAAACTCTGTTATGCATAAAACACATACAAGAACTGATATGAGATATGCTTTATCAGGTAAAATAAAATGTTATCATAAATGTAAAAATTTAAAAGTCTTGACTTTAACTTTTAAGGAGTATAGTGAAGTTTTCATGAAGAATTATTGTATTCCTAATGTAAGTAAAGTAACAACACGAGGATATAAACATATGATAAGTAAAATTATACCTTTAATAGGCGATATAAAACTTAGAAATATTGATTCATATATGTTAGATAAAATGTATATTAAATTAAGAGATGGTAGTAGAAAAAAAGCAGGATTATCGCCTAAATCAATGATTCATTATTATAATTTATTAACTTTAATGTTCAAGCAAGCAAAAAAATGGCGATTTATTGATAATAATCCTAATGAAGAAGCTACAAGACCAAAACTTACAAGAAAGAAAAGAAACTTTTATGATAATGAACAAGTTATAACTCTTTTAGATTGTTTAGAAAAAGAAACTATTAAAGTAAGAACTATAATAACTCTTGCATTATATACGGGAATAAGAAAAGGGGAACTATGTGCCCTTCGCTGGTCTGATATTGATTATGATAAAAAAACACTATTTATAGATAATTCATTAAAAGTTGTAAATGGAATAGTTGATGAAGAAAAAGCGAAAACTGAATATTCTGTTAGATATGTTAATTTAGGTGATGATATATTATCATTATTAAATGATTATAGAGAGTGGCAAAACTGTTATATTATAGAAATGGGTGAAAAGTGGATTGGCACTGATAGATTATTTACATCTATTAATGGTGAACACATGCATCCAGATACACCTAATAAACTATTACAAAAATTTTTAAAAAAATATAATTTACCTAAAATTACTTTTCATGAGTTAAGGCATACATGTGCAAGTATATTAAATAGTCATGGAATTGATCCTAAAACAATAAGTGAGCAATTAGGACATGCAAATGCAGATATTACATTAAATATATATACTCATTCTTTTGATGATGAAAAGAAAAAATGTGCCAAAATATTTGATGAATTATATGAAAAATCAACAAGTATTTAAGGCACAAAAACCTATGGCACAATTTTTCGGCACAAATCAAAAAAAAGAGCGTTTTTGACACTCTTTAAAATTTCACATGGTAGCGAGAGGGGGATTCGAACCCTCGACCCTGTGGGTATGAACCACATGCTCTAGCCAACTGAGCTATCTCGCCATTTATCAATTGTGCCAAAACGATCTAACGGGTATGAACCAATCGCTCTAGCCAACTGAGCTATCTCGCCGTGTTACTTGAATATATTATCATAAATGATAAATTATTACAAGTATTTTCTCAAATTTTTTCTGTTTTTTAACATTATTATTATAACAAAATAATGTTTTTTTATACCAAAACTATTTTTCGACAAATTTTTTACTTCTTCTTTGTTAAGATAATCGTGTATGGAGGTGAATTATAAAAAAGAATATTGGCATTATAGTTTTAGCAATAAGTTTATGTATTGTCTTTTCAAAAGCCATGTTTTCAACATATGAAATAGAAAAAGTAATGACATCTGATGGAAACATTTACTATTTACAATACGCAAGTTTTACTAAAAAAGATGTAATGGAAGAAAGTATTAAAAAGTTAGATAACTATCTTATAAAAGAAAGTGATAACAAGTATTATATATACGTTGGAGCATCAACAATTCTTGAAAATGCTGACCTTCTTAAAAAGATTTATGAAGAAAATGGTATTTATACATATATTAAAAATGATTACTTCGATAATAGTGATATTATGAATAAAATTAAAAAAATTGATAAAGAAATAATTAATGAAGAAGATGATAATATAATAATGGAAAAAAACAAAGAAATATTAAAACTTTTAAAATAATAGTTAAGGGGATGAGGTTGTGAGAATAAAAGATTTACCTATTGAAGAAAGACCAAGAGAAAGGGTTAAAAAAATAGGAATACAAAATATTAGTAATGAAGAATTGCTAGCAATTATAATTAAAACAGGGACAAAAGACAAATCAGTTAAAGAAATTGCCTGTGAAGTCTTAAAGAAAATTAAAAGTGTTAATAATTTATCTAATATTACTATTAATACTTTTAGTGATATTAAAGGATTAGGTGATGTTAAAACTATTGAGATAATGGCATCAATTGAATTAGGTAAAAGAATTTTTTTAGAAAAAAATAATGAAATAGATATTACTTATAATAGTCCAGATATTATTTATGAAAACAATAAATATTTATTTCAAGGAAAAAAACAAGAGTATTTTTACTGCTTATATTTAGATAATAAAAATAAATTAATTGAAAGGAAATTATTATTTATGGGAACTATTAATCGTAGTATTGTTCATCCAAGAGAAATCTTTAAAGAAGCTTATTTAACTTCCGCATCCAAAATTATTTGTATGCATAATCATCCCAGTGGTGATATAAGACCTAGTATAGAAGATGATTATTTAACCAATTCCTTAATAAAAATAGGGAAAATACAAGGTATCAATATAACTGATCATATAATAATAGGTGATGATAGTTATTATAGTTATTACGATAATCAAAGGGATTTATTTATATGATTAAACTTCGGACAATTATACTTATTGTTATAATCTATGTTATTACTTATTTATCAATTACTTTTAATATTAACATACTATATCCATATTATTTATTTAAAGATATTATTTTATATCCCGTGCATGCCTTAACAGATAATAAAGAATTAGTTATCTCTAATACTTTTCATGATAGTATTATTACTAATTTACAAAATGAAATCAATGAGTTGAAAGAATTAAATAATATTGAAAACGTCTTAACAGAATTTAATTATGTTAATGCCACAATAATATCAAGAAATAGAGAATATTGGTTTAATACAATAACTATTGATAAAGGAAAAAAGAATGGTTTAAAAGAAGATATGGCAGTTATTGATAGTAATGGATTAATTGGTAGAACTACTAATGTTAGAGCATTTACTTCAGATATTAAATTAATTACAACTAATGATGTAACAAATAAAATAAGTGTGGTTATTAAAAATAAAGATAAAGATGTTTATGGAATAATAAATGGTTATGATGAAAAATTAGATTTATTAAAAATAATTATTAATGAGAAGATAGATATATATGAAAAAATGAGAGTAGAAACAACAGG
The DNA here is from genome assembly GCA_902801795.1 of uncultured Erysipelotrichaceae bacterium. Taxonomy (GTDB): domain Bacteria; phylum Bacillota_I; class Bacilli_A; order RF39; family UBA660; genus RUG12783. The sequence continues at coordinate 44,684 of CADCJQ010000005.1, read as the reverse complement.
AATGGGGGGAATCTATCCCAAAGGAATTTTAATAGGAGAAGTATTTGATATGATAATAGGAGATGATGATGTAACAACTATTGTACGTGTTCATCCATCATCTAAAATCGAAGGAGAACGTTATGTTAGTGTTTTACAAAGAAAAGAAGTACATGATAATTAGTTTTATTGTCTTAATAATTGATGGTTTATTAACATATTTTCTTCCCAGTTCTTTTAACAAATTAAATATGTTTTATCCAATGTTAACTATTTCTTTAATACCATTTCTTCTAGATAATAATATGAAAGAATATTATCGCTTCTGTTTCTTTATGGGAATACTTTATGACTTATTATATTCTAATTTATTTCTTTACCATGCTTTATTTTTTTTGTTTTTAAGTAAAGTTGATAGTAAGATAATGAAAGTTATAAAAAATAATTTAGGTTTATATCTTTTATTAGTTATTATAAATATTCTTCTTTATGATACCATGTTTTTTCTTTTAATTAAATTTACTAATTATCAAGTAGTTTCTTTTAGTGATTTAGTTTATAAAATAAAAAATAGTTTATTATTAAATATTATGTCGAGTTTTTTTTACTACTTTTTATTCAAAAAAAGAGATATAAAGCATATTATTTAATGGTGATAAGAATGAAATATAAATGTTTAGAAAAACTTGGAGTTAATAAAGAAAATAAAAAAGGTGGCAAAGCAATTCGTTTTATTAATAAAGTATTAATGGCTATTCTTTTAGGGATTATTTCACTTATTGTTATGGAATATAGTCCAAAATTTAAAACTTTTATGCATGAAGAAGTATTAGATAAAAATATTTCATTCGCTTTTTTAGGAAACTTATATCATAAATATTTTGGTGAAGTATTACCAGAAAAGCAAGAAGATGAAGTTCCAGTTTTTAATGAAAAAATAAATTATTTAGAAAAAGAAGTATATCAAGATGGTTATAAATTAAAAGTTAATAATAATTATTTAGTTCCTGCAATAACAAGTGGTGTTATTGTCTTTATTGGTGAAAAAGAAGATATAGGCAAAGTAATAACTATAGAAGGAGAAGATAATTCTACGATTACTTATGGTAATATTAAAAATACCGATTTAAAATTATATGATTTTGTAAATAAGGGGAAATTCTTAGGAGAAGTAGATAATGATACATTATATATAACAATATTAAGAAATGGAGAATACCAAGATATTGAAACATATTTATCTTGATAAATTATTTCTTTTCTTTTTATTAATTATTATTTTAACAGGGAACTTTAATCCTTTTTTACCATATTTTATCTTATTATTAATTCATGAAAGTGGTCATGCCATAACCGGGATATTATTAGGTTATCAATTAGATAAAATAACAATTTATCCCTATGGAGGTGTGACTTCTTTTAATTTACCAATTAATATTCCTTTAAAAAAAGAATTTTTAATTTTAATTATGGGACCTTTAATGCAAGTAGTTGGTTATTTTATTTTAAAAAATTATTTTAATAATATGGAAGTATTACACTATACTTTATTAATTTTTAATTTGTTACCAATTTATCCACTTGATGGTGGAAAAATATTTAATATTTTATGTAATTATTCCTTTAATTATTTAAGAAGTATTTATATTACAGTTATTGTTTCCATAATAGGGATTATAATTTTATTTTATTATCATATTGTTCATTATAATTTAAATATGTTAATGATGTTAATTGTTTTATTAATAAAATTATTAGAAGTATATCAAAAAAGATATTATTATTATAATAGGTTGTTATTAGAACGTTTTTTATATTCTTATTCATTTTCTAAAATAAAATACATTAAAAGTATTAAAGATTTTTATCGTGATAGAGAACACTTTATTAATTATCAATGTGAAAAAAAGGTATTAAATAAATACTTTAATATGAAATAATATTATTAAGTTTATTATTATGGATATCATTATTAAGTAATTATTTTAACAAAATCTATTTATTACCGCATTTTTTGCCAGGATTTACTTTTATTAAAAAAGTTGTAAATATATTATTTTTATGCTATACTGATTATAGTAATAGTGACTGTAATAGCAGAATGTTATTATTTTTAAGAGAATTAAGGTATTGGAGGTAAAATGAAAAAGTATGTTTTGGTAATGATTTTCTTTATAAGTGTTTTTATAGGATTAAGGTTTAATAATAATTATCATTCAGAAATAAAAGTTGCTGATAATGATGATCAATGTTGGACAGAAGATGGTGGTCAAAATCAATGGCTTGGATGTTGCACTGACGGTACAAATAAAGAAATGATTTCACAAGCGACTACTGGATTAACCAGTTGTCCAGATGGTATGCATCAACTTCCTAATCTTAGCGATTGTTGTGATGATTGTAATCCTGATAATCCTGTTGTTGAAGAAGCATGTTATAGTGCTACTACAACTAGCGGTACGAAAATTTATAAATGGGGGAATTATTACGGTGTTCCTGGATATACTAAAGAAGAAAGTATACCGCATGGACAATGTAATAGTTTGATTATAAAAAAAGTAGATAGCCAAAATAAGAATACTTTATTAAGTGGAGCAACAATAACAATAACGGGACCAAACTATAGTAGAAATGCGACGATAGGAAGTGTTGCATTATATAATTTGGTTCCTGGTAATTATACAATAGTAGAAACTGTTGCACCAACGGGTTATGAAAATAATAATACATCAATTGGATTGTTTGTAAATCCTGACGGGGAAATATCGGTAAGTGGTGAATCAGTGTCAGCTACGAATAATCTTACTTTATCAATAAAAAACACAAAAATGGAAGAACCAGCATGCTATAAAAAGTTAACAGCACCAGGAGGAATAGTTGAATATGTGTGGGGGAAATATGAAGGCGATTCGAATTATACTTTAGTAGAGAATAAACAACAATCAGAATGTAATAGATTGTATATAAAAAAGGTTGATGAAAATGGTACTGAAAAAACAGGTGCGAAAGTAACAATAACAAAAAATGGAACATCAATTTATACTGGTGTAATACCATATACACAAGAATTCTTAGAATCTGGTGAATATTATATTAAAGAAACAGTAGCACCAACAGGTTATATATTAGATCAAACGGAAATTAAAGTGACTGTATCAAATACTGGAGAAATAACTGTTTCAAACGCAAGCAATTTATATGAAAAATCAACAACACCAACAATTAATGCATACTTATCAATAAAGAATAAATTAGAAGAAGTTCCAGCATGTTATCAAGAAAAAACAGGAGATGGTGAAATAGCAAAATATGTCTGGGGGAAATATGAAGGTAATTCAAATTATACTCTAGTTGCTAATACACAAGAAGCACAATGTAATGTATTGACTATATTAAAAGTTGATGAGAAAGGAGCTTTTTTAACAGGCGCCAAAATAAAAATTACAGGACCAAATAATTATAATGAAACAAAAGGTATAGGGTTTGGTTTTTCATTATCAAAATTGAGTCCAGGAACATATAAACTAAAAGAGATAGAAGCACCAACAGGTTATAAATTAAATCAAACGGAAATTACTGTAACAGTATCTAGTACAGGTACAATGACAATAGCAAATGCAAGCAATTTATATAATAGATCAACGTCAGCCACAAGGAGTGCATATTTATCAATAAAAAATGAAAAAGAAGAAGCATGTTATTACAATAGTAGTACAGGAGAATATGATTGGACTAATTCTCCAAAAACTGGATATAAAATAGTTCAAGGTGTTTCTTCTGTGAATTATTGTAAGGATGTCTGCTACTATGATAATAATAAAAAAGAATATATATGGCAAAGAAAATCAGAAATAACAATTCCAGAATTAGTTGAAATTACTCAAATTAATTCCAAGGATAAATGTCAGCCATTCTGTTATTATAGTTCAAAAGATGATGACTATAAGTGGGATGCACTACCACCATCAGATGATTATAAAGTAGTTGATTCAATTGATGTTGAAACTAATTGTGTTAAAAAGGAAGTAGAAGCATGTTACAAGAATATATCAACAGGTAAATATGTTTGGGGAAAATACGAAAAAGATAGTGCATATAGCCTTGTTAGTGGTGTTAATCAAGATGAGTGTCATGAACCAATTACCGAAGTTCCAAAAACAGATTTTGATGTTAGTAAAATCATTTATATTGCTGTTGCCTTTTTAGCAGTTGCAGGAACCGGATTTATTCTCTATAGTTATTGTTTTAAAAAGAAAGATTAGATATTTATAAGAACTAGATGTAATTGTCTAGTTCTTTTCTTTATAAATTATTAAGAAAAAGTAATAAAAGATAACATATAATTTAATATGAAAAGAAAAGTAGGAATATTTATTTTTATTATTGTTATTATTTTTATATTATCTATTTTAGTAATTATGTTTATAAATAGTAAAATAGCACCTCGTATAATGGATTATAGTATTAGTGAAATGAAAAGAGTAGCTTCAACAATTATTAATCGAAGTATTAGAGATGATACATTAACACAAGATGATTTGGATAAGATGTTTATCGTGAGTAAAAGTAGGGAAGAAGAAGTTATTTCAATAACGTTAGATAGTGGAATTGTTAATAAAATAACTAATCGAATTAGTGATGCTTGTGAAGATAATTTAAGACTTGTGGAAGAACATCAATTTAGTGAATTAAAAAAGAAATTTAATATTGGTGAAGAATACTTTTTAGTTCCTAGTGGTATTTTATTTAATAATAGTGTTATAAGTTCAATAGGACCAAAGATTCCAGTTAGTTTAAAAATGATTGGGAATGTTACTAGTGGTATTGTTACAGATGTTAAGGAGTATGGTATTAATAATTCTTTAATAACCGTCTCTGTTGAAATAAAAGTAGAATTAATGGTTATTTTACCTTTTAGTACCGATTATGTTAATATTACTAACTATGTTCCTATTGCAATTAAATTAATTCAAGGAAAAGTACCACAAGTATATGGAGGTAGTTTGTTAAGTTAAATTTTTGTTAAAAGTAAAGACTTTTTGTTAGAAATTTGATACAATAAATTTATGAAAGGATGGAAGTATGATACTTTTAAAAAATATTTTTCGAGAATATGATATAAGGGGAATATATGGAAAAGAAATGGATGATGAAACGGCTTATCATATAGGAAGAGCTTTTGGTACTAAACTTATAAGACAAAATCTTCATGAAACAGTATTGGCTTATGATAATCGTTTATCAAGTGATAACTTACAAAAAAGTTTAGTAAAAGGTTTAATAGATACTGGTATTATTGTTAAAAGAATAGGACTTGCTACCACACCAATGTGTTATTATGCCGCTAATTTCCTAGGAACGAATACAAGTATGATGATTACAGCATCACATAATCCCAAAGAATATAATGGATTTAAGTTTTCTTATAATGGTATTCATAATGCATATGGAGAATCCGTTAAAGAAATCTATGATTTAATTGATAAACAAGATTATGAAAATGGTCATGGAAAAGTAGAAGATATTGATATAAGAGAAGATTACATTAATTTAGTAATTAATAAATTATACTTTCATAAACGTATTAAAGTCGTTTATGATTGTGGTAATGGAACAACAAGTGTTATTGCAAGAGATATTTTTAATAGATTACCAATGATTGATAGTATTCCTTTATTTGATATATCAGATGGTAATTTTCCTAATCATCATCCAGATCCATGTGTTGAAGAAAATCTAACATTATTAAAACAAAAAGTTTTAGAAGAAAAAGCCGATGTTGGTATTGGTTATGATGGTGATGGAGACCGTGTTGGTTTTGTTGATGAAAAAGGAAACTTTATTGAAATAGATAAATTTCTTGCAATTATGTGGGATTATTTATATGATAAAGTTGATAAAAAAGAATGTTTATATGATGTTAAATGTTCCAAAACTCTTGAAGATGAACTAGATAAATTAGGTGTTAAGAAAATTGAATACAGAACTGGGAATTCTTATACAAGAATGGCTTCAAGTAAAGGAGATTATCCATTAAGTGGAGAATTATCAGGTCATGTTTATTTTCGAGATAAATGGCCAGGATATGATGATGGAATCTATGTTGGAATGCGTTTAATTGAATTATTATCAAATAGTGATAAACCACTTAGTAGTTATTTAGAAAATTTAGAGAAATATTATTCAACACCAGAAATAAAAATAAAAGTTGATGATGATAAGAAATTCTTCATAATTGATAAAATGAAAGATTATTGTGAAAATAAAGATTATCATTTTATTACTATTGACGGTGTTAAAGTAAAATATGATGATGGTTTTGCACTTGTTAGAGCTTCGAATACAGGACCTAATATTACAATGAGGTTTGAAGCAAAAACCAAAGAACGTTTAGATGTTATAAAAGATGAATTTGAAAATGAATTAAAAAAGTATTTATAAAGGAGAAGAAAATGAGAATTAAATTTGATAAAATATTAACGAATAAAGAAGAAATAATGAATATTGATAGAACTAATCCCTATAATGTAGCGGCTTTATTAGTACATACAATTTGTAATTATGATATAAATAACACTAATAATTTCTATGATATGCTTACTTATTTAATGGGAGATATGCAACCAATTAGTGCATTAATGAAACAAAATATTAAAGATCGTATGCTACAAAATAATAAATATCCTTATATTGGAAAATCTTATTTTGTAGGAGCGATTCCAAGTAATGATTATAATCCAACAATACCTTATGAAATAGAAGTTAGTGATAATGCTTATACTGATAGTGAACAAGGATATAAAAGATTATTATTAACTAGTGGTGGAGCGGATAACCAAAGGCCTATTACCCTACGTCTTGCAAAAGATGGTAATTATTATGTATGGAGTGATTCGATGATAGGATTACTTACAGATATTAGAAAACCTGAAAGTGAAAATCCTTGGGCATAAAGTGATATTTTAATGATGAGGCAATAAGATTTAATTAAGGTATAATATAAAAAATCTATCATGAAAAGAATTATTTCGAAAAACAGTAAGATTATTATATTCTTTGTTATACTTTTCTATTTCTATATTACTTAATCTGTTGCTATCTCTTGTAATTAATGTAATATTACACCTTATACTTCTAATTAAATCTAAAAAGGTAATATCTGCATATTCATCAATAATAATTATGTTGTCTTTAGCACTATTTAATATCTCTAAAATATTTCCATATGCAGTATATGTTTGGTCTTTTAAAAATAATTGCTCTTTTTTGTCGAATTTAGAGAACAAGTAGTTAAATTTTTCATCGTGTTCCAATAATTTATTATTTATGATGTTAATTGATTTATAGACATCTTTATTTTCATTTATAAATTTTCTCATATTTGTAAATGTATCCATAATACGAACACTAGCATTTATTGCTACTTTAGATTTAAGTATTGTTGATAACATATATATTCCTGGCTCTGTAAAAACTCTAGGTAAATATTTCCTATAATGTCCTCGTCCAGATTGTTGATTTTCTAAGGTCGAAAATTTCGACCTTAGAAAATTCCACTCATCATTATTTAAAACCCAAGAATATTTTTGTGGAAATTTATCTAGATTATTTTTCACTGCCTCATTAATTCGTTTTGTCTCAACTTCAAAAAGATTTGCTAAATCAGAATCAAGCATGAACTGAACACCATTAATTTCATAAATTAAATTTTTAATATCAACATTTTCTTTTTCAATTACCTCATACATAATTATTTTCCCCCTTTGCAATTGTTAATATGATTATAGAAACTACTTTTGTCCTCGTCAAGCAATATTAGTGAAATTTACAAGTGTTCTTTCTTACACTATAATAAAGAAATACTATTAATATTTATGTTTATTATTATCTCTGTCAAATAGTATAGAAATATCTATACTATTTTTGTATAATATTAATGGTGATAATGATGTTTGAATTTCTTAAAAATAATTTATTAATTATATGTCCTAATAGTTATAAGAAAGCTATTTTAAATTACTTAAGTAATAATAAAAAACTTCTTGTTCTTAAGTTTATGACAATGGAAGAATACATTAAAAAAATAAAATTTGATTATGATATTAAAACTATTAATTATTTAGTAAAAAAAGGAATGAAAGTTGATAATGCCATTACTTTTTTAGATAATTTATTATATATTGAAGATAAAGAATATCATAATGAAAAACTAGATTATTTAGTAAAATTAAAAAAAGAATTAGATGATAATCATTTACTTATTTATGATAAATTATTTTCTAAAACATTAAAGAAATATCAAGTAGTTATTTATGGTTATGGTAATTTAGACAAATGGAAACTAAGTTTATTTAATGAACCTCAAATAATTAATTATGAAAAGAAAAATGATAAATTTACTATCTATAATATAAAAAATATTAATGATGAAGTAGAAATGGTTTTTCAACAAATAATTGATTTACTAAATAAAGGTATTGATATTAATAAAATTAGTTTAATGAATATAGATAGTGAATATAATACCTTATTAAAAAAATATTCTATTTACTACCAAATTCCTCTTTCTATAAATAATACTGATAATATCTTAGGAACAGTTATTGGTAATAAATTTTATCAAATGATTATTGAAGAAAAAAGTATGGAAGAAATAAATTCTTTTTTAGATAATTACCAAGATAATAATCTTTATGGAATATTAATTAATCTTTTAAATAAATATCATGATTTTGATTTAAAAGATATTAAAGAGTTAATAAAGTATGATTTATTAAATACTAAAGTAAGTAGTAAAAACTATGATAATACCATTAAAATAAAAAATGTTTTTGATTATGTTGGTGATGATGAATATATTTTCTTAGTTGGTTTTAATAATCCTAGTATTCCAAGATTAATGTTAGATACGGAATATATCACAGATAATATTAAAGATTTAGTTGGTTTACCTTTCGTTAGTGATATTAATAAATTAAGTAAAGAAAATACTTTAAATTATCTAAGTAGTATTAATAACTTAACTATTTCCTATAAAGAAACATCATCCTTTAATTCATATTATCCTAGTATTTTATTAGATGATATGGATTATGAAGAAAAAGAATATCAAAGAAGTTTTAATTATTCTGAAATGTCTAATAAAAACTTATATACAACATATTTAGATGATTATGTTAAATTTGGTATTAAAAACAATAATATGGATATGTTATATGATAATTATGGTGAAAATGATTATTTAAGTTATGATAATGAGTTTAGTGGAATAAATAAAGATAATTTAATTAATTACCTAAATAATGAATTAACATTATCTTATAGTAGTATTGATAATTACTATAAATGTGGTTTTAAATATTATTTAAGTAATATTTTAAAGATTAATATTTTTGAAGAAACCTTTATGACTATTATTGGTAATTTATTTCATGATGTATTAAGACATATGAATGATGATGACTTTGATTTAGATAAAAGATATGAATTATTTTTAAAAGATCGTGTATTTAGTAATAAAGAAACATTCTTTTTAAATAAATTAAAAAATGATTTAGCCTACGTTATTGAAGTAATAAAAAAACATCAGTTTATTACAGGTTTTAATAAAATGTTATATGAAGAAAAGATAGATATTACATTAAAGAATAGTCCTTATGTTCATTTTAAAGGATTTGTCGATAAAATAATGTATAAAGAAAAAAATGGGGAAACATTAGTAAGTATAATTGATTATAAAACAGGTAATCCTGATATTAAAATTGATAATTTAGAATTTGGTTTATCCATGCAGTTACCAATATATTTATATTTAGTTAATAATAGTAATCTTTTAAATAATATGAAGTTTACAGGTTTTTACTTACAACATATTTTAAATATAAATATTAAAAAAGGTAAAAAAAGTTATCTTGATCAAAAATATGATAATTTAAAATTAGTTGGATATAGTTCTGATAATATGGAAAGACTAGAAGTATTTGATGCAACTTATGAAAATAGTGAAATGATTAAAGGAATGAAAGTCAATAAAGATGGTAATTTAGGTAGTTCTGCTCATCCACTAAGTGATGAAGCCATAAATAGTATTTTAAAGATTACCGAAGATAAAATAATTAATGCGATGAATAATATTTTAGAAGGAGACTTTAGTATTAATCCTAAAATAATTAAAGGAAAAAATGAATCTTGTAAATATTGTGAATTTAAAGATATTTGTTATATGGAAGAAAAGAATAAAGTTTATTTAACAAGTGATTCGGAACAAGATGAAGATGAGGAATTAATCGAAGAATAATAAAAAATATTTACTTTAATTCCAAAATATGATAGTATTAATTTATAAAAATATGGAGAATCAAAATGATAAAAAGTAAAAAACAAATGTTATTAGTAATAACAATATTTACGTTAATATTAACAGTAGGTAGCATTACGTATGCCTTCTTTAATTATACAAGAACAGGAGTAGCAAATACATTAAAAGTAGGAAGAATTAATTTTATAACAAGGCAAACAGAAACAATTAATTTAACAAATTAGTAGAAGGAGATACTGATTATGTAGGTGGTATTGAATATTTAGTATCAGCAGTAAACTCTCATCTTACAACATCAACAGGTCAAATAGTACCAATAAGCTTAGATGTAACAGTAGAAGGATTAGGTACTCAAAACACTAATTATTTTACTGCAAGAGAAAGTAAAGATACTAAAATATATAAAAGATTATCAGGTAATGGAATTATGGGAGATGGTAATATCTTAGTAGGATATATACCACAAAATACTACTTTAGGAACAGCAAATGGAGTAAATGGAAAAATAACTATTAAAGCATATTTAGATAAAAATAAAATAGCAATATCAGATACCTATGATGGAAATGAAACAGATTTAATGGGAACAACGAATGAATGGGTAAATGGAAGAGTTAATTTAACAACAGAAGAATGGAATGCATTACAACAAAATGGAATCAGTTTTCAAGTAAAAGTTGAAGCTAATGAAGGATTATGGGTAGAAGAAACACTTTATGATATTATTGAAAGACAAACAGTAATGGATAATATTAATAGTACTTTTGTAAATAATACAACACCAGGAATAGATTTTAGTAATATATCAAGTGATACTAATGGAAAAGGAGTATATACCTTCAGTAGTACTGCGAATGATGCCTATCCAGTAATGTATTATAGAGGAGCAGTAGAAAACAATAATGTCTTGTTTGCCAATAAATGTTGGAAAATGGTAAGAACGACAGATACAGGTGGTGTTAAATTAATTTATAATGGAGAAAACAAAGGAACAGAAGAAGCACCTAATTGTGATAATACTGGTGAAGAAACATTAATGACATTAAACATAGACGGAACAGAAACAAACAAATTTGCTTTTAATGTAAAGAATAATTCACCAGCATATAATGGGTATATGTATGGGGCTATTTATGACACGAATATTGGAGCACCAGCAAATAATGTATACTTTGGAAGTGGATATACATACGATAACATTAACAATTTATATACATTGACAGATGCAAAAGTAGGTATAGATGAATTTCACCACTATACTTGCAATGAAACAACAAGCAATGGAACATGTTTAAGTATAAGATATTATTTTTGGGGACTAGAGTATTTTACTTTATCTGATGGAAAAAGTATAAAAGATGCGATAGACGAAATGCAATTAAATATAATTAATTCAAATGCTAAAGATAAAATTGAAAGATGGTATGCAGAAAATATTGATAATACTGATTTTGATAATCGAATAGAAGATACTATATATTGTAATGATAGAAGCATTTATCAATTAGGAGGATTAAATCCAAATGGAGGTTATGCAGGTAATGCTAGCTCAGGTGCAGTATTAATTTATTCAAAAGATGCGTTGAAATTTAAACCTAATTTTTATTGTCGAAGAAATGATGCTTTTACTTTGACAAACGGAAGAGGAAATGGAATGTTGAATTATCCTATAGCATTATTGATAGATGATGAAGCAATATTAGCAGGAGGAAAAAAAAATACGACGAATGAGTCATATTACTTATCAATTGGGACAAGTTATTATCTAATGTCACCCCGAAGCTTTGATCGAATGTCTTATATGAATAGAATTTTGTCGAATGGATCAATATATAGTGATAATTTGGTGAATAATAGGGGGCTTCGTCCAGTTTTATCCCTAAAAAATGGCACTACAATAGTTGATAATGATGCAGATGGAACAGTAAGTAAACCTTATGTAATTAAATAAAGTTATTTATTAAAATATGATATGAATATTGATTGGTAATATTCATATCATTTTTATAATTTCATTATTTACAACCATTAAAAACTGTGCTAAGATTATAGTATAAAAATAGGAGGTAGCAATGTTAACTAATACTAATATTGGGGGGGGGGTCATTTTTATAGACCATTAATCCTTTTTTATAATGATAGTTGTAATCCTTTTTTATAATGATAGTTGATGATATATGATTATATAAGATAATAATTAATTAAGAAAAGGAGATAGTAAAAATGATAAAAAGTAAAAAACAAATGTTATTAGTAATAACAATATTTACGTTAATATTAACAGTAGGTAGTGTAACGTATGCATTCTTTAATTATACAAGAACAGGGGAAGCTAATGTAATTAAGACAGGAAGAATAAGTTTTATTTCAAGACAAACAGAAACAATTAATTTAACTAATTTATTTCCAATAGATCCAACAGAAACAGGAATAATGAATGATACAACTAAAGTTGGAACATTTGAAATAGAAGTAGAAGGAGATACTGATTATGTAGGTGGTATTGAATATTTAGTATCAGCAGTAAACTCTCATGTTACAACATCAACAGGTCAAATAGTACCGATAAGTTTAGATATAAGTGTTGAAGGACTTGGAACGTATGAAAATAATTATTTTGAAGAAAGAGAAAGTAAAGATACTAAAATATATAAAAGATTATCAGGTAATGGTATTATGGGAGATGGTAATATCTTAGTAGGATATATACCACAGAATACTACCTTAGGAACACCAAGTGGGATAAATGGAAAAATAACCATTAAAGCTTATTTAGATAAAAATAAAATAGCCATATCAGATACCTATGATGGAAATGAAACAGATTTAATGGGAACAACTAATGATTGGGTAGATGGAAGAGTAGTATTAACAACTGATGAATGGAATTCTTTACAACAAAATGGAATATCATTCCAAGTAAAAGTAGAAGCAAATGAAGATATCTGGGTAGAAGAAACATTATATGATGTAGTAGAAAGACAAACAGTAATGGATAATATTAATAGTACATACGTAAATAATACAACGCCAGGAATAGATTTTAGTAATATATCAAGTGATACCAATGGAAAAGGAGTATATACATTTAGTAGTACATCAAATGATGCATATCCAGTAATGTATTATCGAGGAGCAGTAGAAAACAATAATGTATTATTTGCTAATAAATGTTGGAAGATGGTAAGAACAACCGATACTGGTGGTGTTAAATTAATATATAATGGCGAAAATAAAGGAACAAGTGAAGTACCAGATTGCGATAATACAGGAACTGATTCTCAAATAACATTGAATATCGATGGAACAGATGTAAATACATTTGCATTTAACGAAAATGCTAATTCACCAGCATATGTTGGCTATATGTATGGAAGCGTGTATGAGGTAACAAATGGAGAGGCAGAAGATAGTGCATATTTTGGTAATAGTTTTATTTATGATAGTACCAATAATTTATATACATTAACAAATGTTAAAGAATGGATAGATTATAATCATCACTATACATGCAATTTAACAACAACTGATGGAACTTGCGAAAATATAAGATACTATTATGCGTATGGTACAAGAAACGGAAAACAATATTATCTGTACTTTACATTAATTAATGGAAAAAGCATTGAAGATGCACTAAAAGAAATGCAAGAAAACAATAATGATTCTAATGCAAAAAAAATGATAGATTCTTGGTATGAGGATAATATTGATAATACTAGTTATGAAAACAAATTAGAAGATACATTATTTTGTAATGATAGAAGTATATATTCTTTAGGTGGATTAAATCCAAATGATGGAATGATAGGAATAAGTAATAGTACTGTATATTATTCTGGATATGAAAGACAAAATGTGATAAAAAGGCCGAGTTTATCTTGTAGAAAAAATGATGCTTTTACAATTAAAAATGGCAAAGGAAATGGAGCTTTAGATTATCCGGTAGCATTATTATCTTCAGATGAAATGATTTTATCTGGTGGAGGTGTTTTAGGTTCGGTGATAAGCTATTTGAATAATGGAACAGATTATTGGTTGATGTCGCCTTACAATTTTACTAGTGTTAATAATTCCGCAGACTTTTCTACACTAAATGGAGCTATTTATTATGGCATTGTAAATAAGAGTCGTGGTCTTCGTCCAGTTTTATCCCTTAAAAATGGCATTACAATCGTTGATAATGATGCCGATGGAACTGCAAGTAAACCTTATGTAATTAAATAAATTAATGTATTAATATAAACTTTTGTTATTAATAGTGACAAAAGTTTTTTAATAAAAAAATATCATTTTATGATAAGATATAAAAGAAGGTGATGTTATGCCAAGTTGGACCAAAGAACAAGAAAGTGCAATTTATGAATGTGGAAAAAATATAATTGTATCTGCAGGAGCCGGTAGTGGTAAAACAGCAGTATTGTCCGAACGTGTATTAGAAAAAGTTATGCATGGAACGGATGTGGATAGATTATTAATACTTACTTTTACGAAAGCCGCTGCCGCTGAAATGAAAGAAAGAATAAGGAAGAAAATAAAAAAAAATAATTTAGTTGAACAATTAAATAAATTAGATAATAGTTATATAACAACCTTTGATAGTTATTCTTTATCGATAGTTAAGAAATATCATTATTTATTAAATGTTAAAAAGAATGTTAATATTATCGAAAATAATGTATTAAATATTAAAACACAAGAATATTTAGATGAAGTTATGGAAGAAAAGTATCAAGAAAAAGATGATAATTTTTGTAAACTTATTAATGATTTTTGTATTAAAGATGATGATGATATTAAAGCATCTATCTTAAATTTAAATAATAAACTTAATATGAAATATGATAAGAAAGAATACTTAGATAATTATCTTGAAAAATATTATAGTGAAGAATACATTATGGATAAAGTAAAACAATATGAAGAATTACTTAAAAGTAAGGTTAAATTATTTGATATTACTTTATATAAACTAGGTGATATGGTAGATACCGATTATTTTACTAAACTAATGGATATGTGTAATAGCTTAATTAATAGTGATAATTATCTTGATATAAAAACAGGTGTTGATAATATTACAAGACTTCCTAATCTTCCAAGAGGAAGTGATGAATTTACTAAAAAAACAAAGGATGATTTAAAAGGGGTTTTAGATGAAATAAAGAGTTTAACTTCTTTTGCAAGTATTGATGAAATAAAAAATAATATCTTAATGACTAAACCTTATGTTGAGACTATCATTGATATTATTAATAAATTAGATAGTGAAATAGAATTTTATAAACATGAAAATGATTTATATGACTTTGTTGATATTAGTAAAATGGCTATTAAAGTAGTTATGGAAAACAATAATATTCGTGATGAAATAAAAAATTATTTTTTAGAAATATTAGTTGATGAATACCAAGATACTTCTGATTTGCAAGAAGCTTTTATATCACTTATTTGTAATGATGACTTGTATATGGTTGGTGATGTTAAACAATCTATTTATCGTTTTCGTAATGCTAACCCGAATATCTTTCGTGAAAAATATAATAATTATGAAAAGAATAATGGTGGAATGAAAATAGATTTATTAAAGAATTTTCGATCTCGTGAAGAAGTATTAAATAATATTAATTTAATCTTTGATTATATTATGAGTGATAGTATTGGAGGAGCAGATTATATTAAATCACATCGAATGAATTTTGGTAATATTACTTATAATGAAGAAGGTAAAACCTCCCAAAATAATGATTTTGAAATATATAATTATTTGTATGATAAAGAAATAGGTTTTGATAAAGATGAAATCGAAGCTTTTATTATTGCAGATGATATTAATAAAAAGATAAGTTCTCATTATCAAGTATTTGATAAAGATAATAAAATATTAAGAGATATTACTTATAATGATTTTTCAATTTTAATAGATCGAAGTACAACGTTTGAATTATATAAAAAAATCTTTCTTTACAAGCATATTCCTTTAAGTATTTATAAAGATGAATATTTAACGAATAGTAATTTATTTTTAGTTATTAAGAATATCTTTCGTTTAATTAATTTATTAAGTAATAATGGTAATAAACAAGAAATAGAGTATTGTTTTTTATCCATTGGAAGAAGTTTTTTATGTGATTTAAATGATAATTATTTATTTGATGTAATAAGAAATAATAGTTATGAAGAAACAGATATATTTAAAATTATTCGTGATATATCAACTAATGTTTCGGAAAAAACAATATCAATGATATTAGATGAAATCATTAATAAATTTGATATTTATAATAAATTAAGAAAGATATCTTCTCTTAATGAAAATTTAGTTAAAGTAGAATACCTATATACTTTATCAGAAACATTAAATAGTATGGGATATGATTATACTCATTTTGTTGATTTCTTAAATAACATTTTTGATAGTGGAACTAATATAACTTTTCCATTAAATAAAGAAGATGGTAATAGTGTTAAAATAATGACGATTCATAAATCAAAGGGACTTGAATATCATATTTGTTATTTCCCTGGTTTAACTAAGAAATTTAATGATAGTGATTTAAAAGATCGTATTATTTTTGATAATGAATTAGGTATTATTACACCATTTTTTGATGAAGGAATAGGAAGTACTATTTATCGTGAATTATTTAAAAAGAAATATTTACAAGAAGAGATAAGTGAGAAAATAAGGTTATTTTATGTTGCCTTAACAAGAGCGAAAGAAAAAATGATTTTTATTCTTCCGTTAAAAGATAAAGATGAAATATATGATAATGATGGTCTTGTAGATAGTTCTGTAAGAGAAGGGTATCGTTGTTTTTCTGATATCTTAGAATCTATTAAATCAAAGGTTAATACTTATATTAAAGAAATAGATGTAAATACTTTAAATTTAACCAAAGATTATAATTTAATTAATGGTAATAATTTATTTAATAATATGAAAAAGAGTAATCAAAAAATAAATTTAGTAAATTATCCTAAAATAACGAAATGTGAAAAAGAGAAAAGTCATTTTTCAAAAAGTAATGTTCATTTAATTGATAAAAACCAAAAAGAAGTAATGGACTTTGGTACTAAAATACATTATTATTTAGAAACAATGGATTTTCATGAACCTAATTATGATGGAATTGAAGAAGAATATGTCATAAAAATTAAAGAATTGATGAATAGTGAATTAATGAAGAATATTCAAGAGGCTAAAGTATATCAAGAATATGAATTTATTGATAATAATTTAGAAGAGGAAAAAAATGGAGTTATTGACTTAATGCTAGAATATCCTGATTATATTGATATTATTGATTATAAATTAAAAAATATTGATGATGAAGCCTATATAAAGCAACTATCTGGTTATCGTGATTACATAAGTAAAATATCTTCTAAAAAAGTTAATCTTTATTTATATTCAATTATAGATAGTAAATATAAAAAAATATAGAGATTTAGCATTTAGTTAAATCTTTTTTTTAAAATTAAGAAAAAATATGTTATACTATTAATATAATGTAGGTGGTAGTATGAAAAAAATAAAGTATTTTTTAATTGGATTTTTAATGTTTATCCCTCAAATTGTTAATGCAAGCTCTTCTTTAGAAGGTTCATCAATTGGTGTTTTAGGGGCAATAATGATGGAAGCTTTTGTATCCATTCATATGTCTGTTTTTGTTTTAAAACCTCTTTCGGAAATGTTAGCTAAAGATAATTCGAAGAGATTATTCTGGATAATGTTTGGTATAAGAGTAGGAATATTATTATTTTTTGATTTCTTTGTAACTACATCAATAGCTTTTTTTGATTTTGGATTAGTTTTTATTGGAGCATTTGTTATTGTCCCAATTACGGCATTAATAACCAAAAAATCACCTTTTGGTAGTAATTTAAATAAATTAAAAAGTAATACAATTAAAGATGCAAATGATAATCGAGTTACCTTAAAATGTACTTATTGTGGAAATACTTTAGACGTAAATGATAAAGTTTGTTCTAAATGTGGGGCGCCTTTTGAAAATGATAATGTCAAAGTAATTCCAGTTACTTTTGCCAAAAGCAGTGATTATGATTCAATATATAGTAATTCTGAAGATTTATTATTAGAAGAATTTTTAAAGAAAGAAATGACAAAGGCTGGTATTGATTTAAGCAAAAAACTTATTCCTTCAGAAGTTATAAAAAGAAAAAGAATATTAACAATTATTTTTTCATTTTTGGTTTTTGTTTATCTAACTATGATATTTTTTCATTTTCCAATATTAACTTATTTAATAGGATTGATTATTTTAATCATATTTTCTAAAATTACTAAAAAATATGATTTATTAAAATATTTAAAAAAAGAAGTTAAGGCAAGACCAAATGAAAAGATTAGTAATATTGTTATGAATACTAAAAATTCTTTGGTTGAAAATAATTTAATTGTTTTAAAACTTAGTGGTATATTGGTAGCTATTGTTTTGTCGTTGCTATTATTTATTAAACCTCGAATATTATATGAAAAAGTAGATGGAGGTTATGCTGTTCGTTATTATGTCTTTGGGTTAAGCAATTTTAAAACTGTTTCTATTCCTGAAACATATAAAGGAGAACGTGTAATAAGTTTAAGAGGAAACGCTTTTTCTAATATGTTTTTATTACAAAGTGTAACATTGCCAGATTCAATTAGAGAAATTCGTGGTGAAGCATTTTACAATGATGTTAGTTTAAAGGAAGTACGTCTTCCAAAGAATTTACAATATTTAGGTGGCGGTGCATTTGAAAATTGCTCGTCAATAAAAAAGGTGGAATTACCGAGCACTTTAACATATTTAGGAGGAGAATCATTTTATAATGCCACAAGTTTAGAATTTATTAATATTCCTTCTGGAATAACAGAAATTAGAGGTAATACATTTGAAAATTGCATATCACTAAAATCGATTAATATTCCTAAGAATGTAACTAGAATTGCAGCTCATGCATTTTATGGAGATATATCTTTAAAAGAAGTTGCAATTCCAAGTGATAGTTTATTAAAAGAAATTGGATCATCGGCATTTAGGGGATGTGATAGTTTAGAAACGATTACATTACCTCGAGATGTTATCATAAATGAACGTGCATTTAAAGAAAGTCCAACATATATTGAGTATTATTAATAGGGGAAAAGTTATGGTTGAAACAAAATTTATACATTTATTATATGTTCCTACAATGAATTGTAATATGGCATGTAAATATTGTTATCTAGAAGATAACACTAAAGATGAATATCAAAAATATAAAGCAATTGATACGTTAAAATATGCTGTTGATAAATTTCATAAAAGTAATGTTATGCCATTTAATATATCACTTCATGGAGGTGAGGTTACCACATTATCTAAAAATGAATTTTATGAAATTGTTGAATATATAGATAATTATTATAATCAAAATAAGGATGTTATTAAGGCTAATGGTTTTAAAGTTGGAAATGTACATATTAAAACAAACTTATATAATATAGAAAAACACTTAGATACAATAAAAAAATTTAATGTTTCTATATCAGGTAGTCTGGATTTGCCATTTTCATTACATAATACTTATAGGGTAACAAAAGGTAATCAAAAAACATTAGAAAAGATTTTAGATAATATTAAACTATTAGAAGATATTCCGAATAAAAAGAAAGTATCAGCAACAATTTTTAAAGAACATTATGATAAAATAGATGAAATTATTGAAGATATTAAATATCTGCATAAAAATACTTGTCTTGACATGAATGATTTTAATTTTATGATTGGCTTTGATTATAATTCTAATGGTATTCTTCATCATATGAACGAAGAAGAACAAGTTGCTTTTTATAAGAGAATGCACAAAGAATTTGATGGAACGGATTTAGATTATGGGGTGAATGGTCCTTGGTTTGATGAATTTGGACCAACATATTGTTCTAATTGCGATAACTGCGGTGAAAAATTTTTCTTATTAGAGAAAAATGGTGATATTTATTCTTGTGTTAGAGGACAAAAAAATAAAGATTACTATTATGGTAATATTTATCAAAATACAGTTTCTGAAATACTTAATACAGCCTTTCAAAAAATTTTTCTTAATCATAATAAAGAGAAATTAAATGATGAATGTATTAAATGTGGATATTTATATTTATGCAAAACAGGATGTCCGTTTGTAAAGAATAATTATCATTCTAATAAAAGTTATACTTGTAAGTTACAAAAAGAAATGTACTTGGATAGAGGATATTTAAAAGATAATTTTAATGAAGAAAGTGTTTATCAATATGTTAATAAGATGCGTTTAGAAGACGTTAGTAATTATATTCCAAATAAAGTTAATAATGAATATCCATCTTTAGAAAGTATTATCATAAAAGACGAGAATTTAAAATATATTTATGATTCGAATTCTTTTATTTTAGAAATAGACAGTGTAAAACATTTTTTAGAATCGCAAATATTAAAAAAAACTCGAGATATTATTTATATTGGTGATAAAAGTGTTGTTAAGATATATATGAAAAAGCATTTAATAAATGAAGTTTGTGATTATCCTAACAATAATTCTTTATATATTATGATTCTTAGTGGCGATATGATTACTTATGGTGATGAAGAAAGAAATAAACAAAGACATGTTGCAACACATCAAATATATAAAGGCGTATTAGAAAAAAATATAGATGATGATTATTATGTAGTTGATATATCTAATTTAATAAAAGAATATAAAGATGAATATTCTTCTTTAAATAATATTTTCTTTACAACATCTTCATTAAGAGATTATCATTATACAAAACAAAAGAATAATGCTTTTTATCATATTCAAGCAATTAATTTACCATTTCAAAATATAGAATTTTATTATGTAAAGGAGGAAGAAAATGGATAAAGAACCAGAAACTTATGAAGAATTAATACGTAAAAAAAGATGTATTGATTTAACAAAATATTATAATTTAACCAAAGAAGAATTAGATAAAGTATATGAGTTTTTAAAAAATAATAAAGATGGGCAAATAAAAGGTAATAATCAGGGTATAGCTCTTATTAATGGAAAAGAAAATTCTGTTATTAACTGTAAATGTATTAGTAGTGCTATTGATGGTTTATTATTAAGTAATACTATATTAAAGATAATTCCACATTATACACCATCAAATGGTGGTTCGTCATTTGGAGGAAGTTCTTCGAATAACAATAACAACAATAACAATAATAATAACAATAATAATAGATAGGAAGTGAACAAATGGCTTTAATAGGAGAAAAAGAACACCAAGATATTTTAAAAAAACATAATATTAATATTAAAACAAAATATATTGTTGGTAATAGTATTTTAGAAAGAAATAGTGATAACTCATATTGTGATGATATAGCAAATGGTATTATTTGTGAAAAAGATTACTTTTTTAATAATAAATTATTAAAAAAAGAAACAATCTTTGATTCAAGAATAGAATACACTTTCGTTAATAAAGAGAATAACGATAAAGATTTTGAATGTGTTAATTGTGGTAATAAATCCAAAATGAAAGATTTTATTGATGGATGCCCATATTGTGGTACATATTATAATATAGATTATAAAGATAAGGATTTAGGTGGCAAATATCATTATGATTTAGTAATTAGAAAGAAAACATACCGTATTATTACTTTAGTAGTTGACATTATCATAAGTATTTTATTATCATTTATTTTTATTAAGTTAACTTCTAGGACATTTAATAACTATGATATTTCAAAAATATTTATTTATGGAATAATTCTTGCAATAGTTTTATATTATTTCTTTTATATAATAGATGGATATATCATTTTAGAACCAATAAAAAAATATAAAAATAAACAAAATGAAAAGCAAAAATTATTTTGGGATAAAACTAAAATTGATAAAAAGAAGTTTTATAATAATTTAAATTATGAGTTAACAACAAAATATTGTTTTGATAAAAACATTATTGATTATGATATTCTTGATTATTTAGAATTTAAGGAAATTACCAAGGATAAAATTAGTGTTAAGTTAGATATACGATTAATATATTTAAAAAATGGTAGAATAGTTAGTGATTATCAAGAAGAAGTTTTGTATTTAAATAGAAATAATCAGGTATTAAAGATTAATAATGGTACTAATTATCATAAATGCCCTAATTGTGGTGCATCTATTGATATAACAAAGGGACATTGTGATTATTGTGAATTTAAAATTAATTCTTTTAATGAATGGATATTAGATAAAGAAAAAGAAACTAAGTAAAAAGTTTCTTTTTTAGTATATTTTATGAAAGATGGGGCTTTTTAATATCCTTAACGGTTTTCTTAACAAATTTATTGATTTCATCTAATTTATTATCAATATCTTTTAATAAAATATATTGGTTATTAAAACGATCAGCGTTGTGTTTAGCATATTTTATTTTGAAATAAGTATCACCATTAATATAATCAGTTAAGAAGCGTAGGGCAAGTTCATAAGTTAATATTTTAATAGATAAACCAATATAGTTTATTTCATTTTGATTTAAATATAGAGCCATTTCTTCTAAATATCCTTTTAAATAGGATTTTGTTAAATCAAGATTTAAATATATTTTATTAATATCTTTTTCATCTTCAAATGAATTAGAACAAGCAGAACGAATGCCATCTCCTAAATCGAAAAGGCTAGATCCTGGCATAACAGTATCAAGATCAATAATAGAAATACCAGTACCATTATTTTTATCCATTAAGATATTATTTAATTTGGTATCATTATGAGTAACTCGTAAAGGAATAGTTTTTCCAAGTTCTTCAACAATAACACTACATTCTTTAGACATAGATATTAAATCTATTATTTTTTTAGGATATTCAAAAGACCGATTAGTAACTTTATTTTCAATACTTAATAATAAATCATTAAATCGTTTTTTGGTATTATGAAAGTCTTTAATGGTTTCACCTAATAGATTTGCAGGGAAATCATTTAACATTCTCCCAAATAATCCAAAACTTTTACCAGCTTCATAAGCAAGACTTTGAGGGTCGTTACCATCATTTAAATTATCATATGAGATACAATTATCAATATAATCAAACGCTCTAAAATATTCTTTTTCCCCAGCACTATTTATATATGTAAATAAGTTTTCATTATCTTTTGTTTTAATAATATTTAAGGTTTTGTGAACAGTATCATTATTTTCTTCTAATTTCTTTTTAATATGATTAGTAACAAGTTCAATATTTTTCATTACTAAATAAGGTTCTTTAAAAACATTAGAATTTATTTTTTGTAATAAATATTTATGTTCTTGATTATTTTTTTCATATACAATAATATATGTTTTATTAATATTACCTTGGTTATTTTCTTCATATTTAACAAAATTACCAATAAAGTTAAATTCTTTAATTATTTCTTTTATTTTATCCATAAGTCACCAATAAAATTATAAAACAATAAATAAAAAATGTCTAATAGGTAGTGTCAAATATGTTTTTTTTCTTTAGATAATTCACAATTATTAAAAAGAATGGTATAATCAACTAAGGTGATGTGATGAAAAAAGATTTATTTAAAAATACTATTATTATTGCAATAGGGAAGTTTAGTACCCAAGTAATATCTTATTTATTATTACCTCTTTATACAACAATTCTAACAACAAGCGAATATGGTACATATGATTTATTAGTAACGATATGTATTTTTGTTATTCCTTTAATTACTATCATGATGGAAGAATCCATGTTTCGCTTCTTAATTGATGAAGAAACTGATGTTGGTAAACAAAAAGTAATGAGTACGGCTTGTCTTTATGCTTTAATATCAACACTAATTTGGAGTAGTATAGGCTTTATTGTTTTAAGTATTTTACATTATGAGTATCGTGATGTCTTTCTTCTTTATATGATATCATCTATTTTAATGAAGTTGACAAATGGTATTTCAAGAGGAATGTCTAAAATAAAAGTATATTCTTTATCTAATTTTATTTTAAGTATCTTAACTATTGGACTAAATATTTTATTTATTGCTTATTTCCGTTGGGGAGTTTATGGACTTCTTTATTCAACAATACTTGCTAATGCTTTAACTTGTTTATTTGTTTTAATTAAATTAAAAGTCTATAAGTTAATTAGAATTAAATACTTTGAAAAGAAAAGATTAAACGAAATGCTTAAGTATTCTTTTCCCTTAGTTCCTAATAATATTAGTTGGTATATTATTAATATTTCTGATCGTATTATCGTTGTATCAGTACTTGGAAGTGCTGTTAATGGAATTTATGCTATGGCTAATAAGTTTCCTAACATAATGAATAATTTCTCAAGTTTTTTCTTTACAGCTTTTAAAGAGAATGTTGCTATTGCAATAAAAAGAAAAAATTATGAAGAATACTATAATAATATTTACGATATAGTTCATAATTCCTTTATTGCTATTTCTTTATTAATCATTTCTGTTCTTCCGTTTATCTTTAATATTTTTATAAAAAAAGATTATATTGAAGCCTTTAATTATATTCCACTTTTAGTTATTGCACTTTATTATGGTAATATGGCTGGGTTTTATGGAACTTTATTTACGGCTTTTAAAGAAAGTAAAATAATTGGTAAATCAACGATTGTGGGAGCGATTATTAATTTAGTTATTCATTTATCTTTAATTAAATTTATTGGTATTTATGCAGCTATTATTTCCACACTTTTATCTAATTATGCTGTTTGCTTATATCGTAAAACAAAGTTAAAAGATTATCTAAGTTTACATCGCTTAAATAATTATTATTTAGCAATATTAATGTTAATATTAATAACAGGATTATATTATGTTAAGAATTTTTGGTTAAATATTGTTTCTTTAGTTATTTCTATTATTTATGTTTATATAACTAATAAAGGATTAATTATGGATATTAAAAAAATGATGTTACTTAAAATTAAAAGAAAAAAATAGTGATACTAATTTTCAGTATCACTATTTTGTGTTTCTTGATTATTTTCTGGTGTTGGAGGAGGTGTAACAACCTCTTTTTCTTTAATAATTATTGTATTAGTACATGTACCAGTATAATCATTATAAGTTACTCTATATGTTATTTTATAAGTATTAGGTTCATTTGAATTAACACTTTGAACAACATTACCATTTTTATCAGTTATTGTCGTATTAACAGTAAATCCTGTTACAGGAGAACCTCCTGCTGTTAAACTAACACCATTACCATTATATAATGTTTGATTAACAGTATCACCAACAGTATAAGTTACTGATGAAGGAGCTGATAAATTATATGTTATTTGTTTTAATTCATAAGAAACGGCATTTCCCATTGAAGCATTAGTATCTTTATATCCAGCGCGTACTGAATATGTACCATAATAAGATGATTCATTGCTTATTGTATAAGTTGTATTTGTTGTAAAATTTGTTTTTCCATTAAACGTTACATAATAACCAAAAATACCATTTTCTACATAATCTGGGTTTGGAATTCCTGTCCAGCTCACTGTTGCGTAACTACCATGATTTGTAACTGATAAATTAGTAGGTACGCCTACGGAGAGATATTTAGTCGACACCTCGGTTGGTTCAGTACCACGTTTAAAGTATTCAGTAATTATTTCATTTTCTGGAGTTGCTGAACTTGGTAATTTTGGTGGATTACTTCCTTTTTCAACTTTAGATGCTACAACAGAATTTGGTTTAACAAAGTCTTTACCATCGTGTTTAAAGGAAACTTTTCCAACTTCACTTAATAAAGAATATCTTAGAGCACTATCTTCGCCACCATATCTTAAGTAATGTTCTTTACTTAAGTTTTTATATCCATACCATATTCCAACAACAACATTATGTGTATATCCCATTATCCAATAGTCACGAACGATATTTGATGGTAATTTTTGGGCTTTAATAGTTGCAGAGTCAACATTGGTAGTTCCTGTTTTAGCGGCAACATGATCACGGCTTAAACCAGTAACTCTACTTCCAATATATTTTAGTATATCACTTATCATAAATGCTGTTGAATCACTGATGACTTTTACCTTAGGAGCAGAATATTCAATTGTTTCTGTTTCACCATCACGGAAAATTATTTTACTAACCGTGTATGGTTCATAATAATATCCACCATTACTAAAGATTTGATATGCTCCGGCCATTGCAAGTGGATTACTTCCTGTGAAGGAACCAATACAATGGGCTTCATGAATATAACCATTATCAATTTCTGGTGTAATTCCTATTTTAGTAACAAAATCAACGATTTTCTTGTTATCAACTTGTTGGAATGCTTTAAGAGCAGGAACATTATATGAATTGGCTAATGCTTGTCGCAATGTTAACCATCCATTATCACCATGATAATATTTTCCATCAAAGTTACTTATTGGTTTACCATTAGAGTATGAATAAGGTTCATCTTTAAATAAAGTATACGTTGACCAATTATTATATTCCATACCCGGACCATAGTCGAATAATGGTTTAGCGGTTGAACCAATTTGTCTTTGGGTTAACTTTTTCTTAGGATCAAAGGTTGCATAGTTAAATGTACGAAGACCATTTCGATTTCTTCCAGCTCCAATGGCCATTACTTTTCCACTTGTTGAATCAATAACGGCAACACCAGCTTGCATTTCTTCATCTTTCCATTTGAAACTTCCGGTTTTTTCATTATTATATATCTTATTAATTCCATCTTGGTTAGAACGTACCATATTAGTATAGACAAGCATTGGTGTTTCATAAGGGTTAAGACCATATTTATCTTCCATTTCTTGACATACTAAATCAATATATCCTTGATATTCATTTGTTGAACCAGTTTCTTCTGTTAATAAGCTTTCAACTGGAATACTTGATGCTATTTTATATTCTTCTTCAGTAATATAACCATGACGTAACATTAAATATAATACGGTATTACGTCTTTTTTCAGCTGCTTGTGGGTGATTAAATGGATTATAAGATGTAGGTGCTTGATACATACCTGCAATAATACTTGCTTCTGATAAGTTCAAGTCTTTCGCATCTTTATTAAAGAAATATTGTGATGCTTCTTGAACACCAAAGATTAATCCACCAAGTGGGTGATTATTAGCATAAAATTCAATTATTTGTTCTTTGGTATAGTTTCTTTCAATTTGAAAGATTGAAATATAAATATCTGTAAATTTACGAACAATACCAGCAAAACCTCTATCATTTTTATTTGTTAAAGTGTTTTTAGATAATTGCATTGTAAGGGTTGAACCACCACCAGAATCTCCTTGACCTAAAGCCTGTCCAACAGCCGCTTTTGTAAAACGCATCAAGTCAAATCCATTATGTTGGAAGAATCTTGAATCTTCCGTTGCAATTAAGGCATCAATAAAGACTTCAGATAATTCATCATATTCAATATTTTCACGTAATTCTTTACCTAATTTAGCGTATTCTTTTCCTTCGCTATCATAAATAATTGTTGATTCTCTTGCTTTAAATAATTCTTCTTTAAAGTCAGGGGCTTTTTTAATAACATAAAATATAAAAGCACAGCCACCGACTAAAACAAGAATAATACCAACTAACATAATAATTAATATTATCTTAATTACTTTTCTTCTTTTAGATTTCGTTTTTGGTTTATCAAGAAAGTATCCAATCAATAAGACTAATAATAAGCCAACCATAATAATAGCGCTTTCAATTAATCCTAAGAAATAATATAAAAGACCACCAATAACTGCAAGTACTACTGCTAAAACAATAAGACCAGTAAAATTGATATTATTATGATTAGTATTTTCATAACTTTTCTTTACTACAGTTTTCTTTTTTAATTTAGGTTCTTCTTCCATTACTTTCTTTTTCTTTTTTGGTTCTTCTTTTTTCATTTTACATCCTCCAAACTATCTATTATCTCTAAATAATCTACTCGTGGAATAAACTTATCTTTTATTTGATAACCTTTTTCCATAAAATATTCTTTTGGTATATAACTTTTTTTATTATTATCAATATACCATAAAAAATCTTTAGCCATTAATAAATATGTTACATTTAATTTTGTAAATCTCACTATTAAAAAACATATTCCATTTTCTTTATATATATTTCTAATGTGAGTTATTTGATGTTCATGAATATTAATAAGAGGAAAACCTTTGATATTATTTGTTTCTTTTGCCTCATAATCAATATATTTTCCTTTATAAATACCATTATAATCAGTTGTTGATGGCATTGAAAAATAAGCTTCTGTTATTTTCCCTTTTTTATAATCAACCTTTACTAACTTAATAGGAGTAGGTTTCTTATAAATATATGCCTTTTCTTTTTCAATATAATAGTTATTGGTATTATTTAAATCATCTTCTAAGTTCATTCCTCGATTTTTATAATCTATTTTACTTGAAATAATATTATTCGATGACTTTTTTATACCATTTGGATAATTCACAACATCACCTACGTTAAATTATACTATATTTGTTATCTTTTTTCTACTTATTTTTGAAATTTACCTTTATTTTTGTACAAAAATGTCAAGAATACTAAGGTCTTTTAATCAATTATTAAATCAAAAAATAGCATTAGTTTATAGATTTTGTTATAATATTAATGAGAAAGAAGGTTTTTATGGGAATTTTATATATTGTTGGAACACCGATAGGTAATTTATCAGATATGAGTGAAAGAGCGATTAATACATTAAAAAATGTTGATTTAATTGCTTGTGAAGATACTAGAACCTCTAGTGTTTTATTAAAACATTTTGATATTGATAAAAGATTAGTTAGTTATCATAAATTTAATGAAAAAGAAAAAAGTAGTAGTTTAATTCATGATTTACTAAATAATAAAGATATTGCTTTAATAACAGATGCCGGATGTCCTTGTATATCAGATCCAGGTTATATTTTAGTAAAAGATGCTATAGAACATAATATTGAAGTTATAAGTATTCCAGGTCCATCGGCAGTCATTACTAGTTTAATGTGTAGTGGTATGGATACATCTAGTTTTAGTTTTTATGGTTTCTTAGATAGAGAAAAGAAAAAAATGAAAGAAGAGTTATCTAATATAAAAAATGCTCCTAGTAATTTATCAGTTATTTATGAATCTCCCAAAAGAATAATAAATACTTTAGAAATAATAAATGAAATACTAGATAATCCTAATATATGTTTATGTAATGACTTAACGAAAAAATTTGAAAAGAAATATTATGGTCGAGTAAGTGATGTCTTAAATACTCTTCATAATAATCCTAATACGGAATTAGGAGAATATGTTTTAATTATAGAAAAAAAGCATGAAGAAAAGATAGAAACTAAAGAAGAGAATACTATTGAATCATTAATCATCGATGAAATGATTAAAAATAAGATTACTATGAAGGATGCTATTAAAGTTGTTAGTGAAAAATATCATTATAATAAAAATATTGTTTATGATGCTTCTCTTAATTTGAAAAAACTATTTATGTAAAATTATGTCAACACCAAATATATTTAAAAATTTAATTATATTTATTTGGTGTTTTATTTGTTTTGTGATAAAATTATATTGTAAGCATGATGATTTATGAAAAAAGTAATATTTTAGTATATCGTTAATCAAAAAATATATTTTTCTATATTCATGATGAGGTGAAAAATGAACAACGTGACCCAAGAAAATACAGGAGAATTAATAATTTATGAATCAAAAGAAGGAAACATTAAGTTAGATGTTAATTTAGAGAATGAAACTGTTTGGTTATCATTAGAACAAATGGCTAAGTTATTTGGAAGAGATAAATCAGTTATTTCAAGACATATAAAAAATGTTTTTAAGGAAGAAGAACTAGATGAAGCATCAACTGTTGCAAAATTTGCAACAGTTCAAAAAGAAGGAGAAAGAGTAGTTGAAAGAAATATTGATTATTATAATCTTGATGTTGTAATCAGTGTAGGCTATCGTGTTAAATCAAATGAAGGCATTCGTTTTCGAAAATGGGCAACAGAAAGAATAAAAGAGTATATTGTTAAAGGTTATACGATGGATGATGAAAGATTAAAAAATCTTGGTGGCGGAAAATATTTTTATGAGCTTCTTAATCGTATTAAAGATATAAGATCATCCGAAAAAGTATTATATCGCCAAGTACTAGATTTGTATGCTACTGCAATTGATTATAATCCAAAGGCAGAAGAAACAATTAAATTCTTTAAAATAGTTCAAAATAAATTTCATTATGCAGCACATAATCATACAGCCGCTGAAGTAATTTATGAACGAGCAGATGCTAATAAACCTTTTATGGGATTAACTAATTTTAAAGGAGAATTGCCGAGTATTAATGATATAACTATTGCTAAAAATTATTTGACGGAAGAGGAATTATTGATGTTAAATAATTTAGTGTCTGGATACTTTGATTTTGCTGAATTTCAAGCTATGAAACATAAACCAATGAGGATGCAAGATTATATTAATCAACTTGATAAAATATTAGCATCACTAGATACGAAAGTATTAATGGATGCAGGTAATATAAGCCATAAAGTTGCTATGGATAAAGCAACAAGTGAATATAAAAAATACCAAGTAAAAGAATTGAGTTCTATTGAAAAAGAGTATCTTAATTCTATTCATTATATAACAGAAGTTGCTGAAAATATAAAAAAAGAAGAAAAAAATAAAGAGAGGTAAATATGAAGAAATTAATTATAGGAATGTTATTAGTTACAGTTTTGTTAACTGGCTGTATGAAAATGAATTTAAGTATGGAAATTAAAGATGATAAATCGATGGAATTTAAAATGCTTTATGCCATAAAGAAAGAAATATTAGAACAATATACTGAAGAAGAATCATTAATTGATGAAGAATCATTAGAAAGCATGAAGAAAGCAGGCTTTAAATTAGAAGATTATGATAATGGTGATATGAAGGGTTATGTTTTTACTCAAAAGATTCCTAATATTGATACTATAAGTACAGCAAGTGATGTCGTTTTTGATTTAAATAAAATGCTTGAAGGTATGGACAATAATCCATATATGTTTAAAATTGAAAGAGGAAATAATAAAAATACATATTATGCTAAATTTAAAATTGATTTTAGTAAAAGTATTACAGAAAATGAAAACATTACTGATAACAATCAAGATTCTGAAGATTCATTAGAAAATAATAATGCAATAGGTAGTTCAATAGATGATGAACAACTTCAAAATATGTTAGCAAATGGCGTTGATTTAAGTTTTAGTATTATTTTACCAAATCGTGTTCTAAATAGTAATGCTAGTACTATAGAAGATAATGGAAGAAGATTAAATTGGAATCTTTTATATAATAAAGAAAATAATGTTGAGTTTTCTTTTGAACTAGGTAATAATGATAATACCAATGTAGTTAATAATGATGATAGTAAAGATGTTAGCCATAATGAAATTGTCTTGGATGATTATATTGTTTATACTGGTTTAGGAGTAATAGGGTTATTACTTATTATTATCATTATTTTAGGTATTAGAATTAATAAACTAAAAAAACAAAATAACTATAATGAAAATTATTAAAAAGAGGAAAGAAGTGAAGAATATGAAGAAAATAATTTGTTTAGTGTTAATATTAATGTTGATGCCAAATTTGGTATTAGCAGATGCTGGCGGACCAACAATTATGGGATATGATGCAATTGTAACTAATAAGAATGGAGCAAAAGAAAGTTATGGAGAAACCATAATTCCTTATAATGCGAAAATACATGTTTATAATGAATATGAAGATTATGTAGAAGTAGAATGGAATAATAAAAAAGATTATACAATAAATAAAAAAGATATTGCTCCATATCGTGAAGAATATATACCGAGTGATAAAGATATTAAGGAAAGTACAGATTATTATGATGGATTGTCATTAGAGAAAATATCAAAAGATATAATAATATATGAAAAAAATGGTTTAAAGTTAAGTAAAGGACCATCTTCCATATATAAAAAATACGATAAAATAGTTCCTTATAAAACAAAGGTAAATGTAACTTATGAAGCAGGTTATTGGTATTATGTTGATGATGGAGAATATAAAGGATGGGTATCAACTGATGATACAATTGCTTTACGTAATTATTTAGATATTTTATTACTTACTGATACTAAAATGGTTGATGATAATAATAATTATCTTTCTACGATACCAAAAGAAACATTAATTAATAAAAATAATCTTTATTATTTAACTGATGGAAGTAAGTATTTAGTTAATTATAATGGAGAAGAAGGTTATATTGGTGTAAGAAATGGTGATAAAGGATACCTATATAGTTTTGATTATGCTATTTTAAGTGAGTATTATAACTTATTAATATTAAAAAGTGTTGGTATTACTACATTAGATGGAAAAGTAAGAACCGCTGTTAATGGTGGAGAAATTATTGATAAAGTATATTACAGAGATATTACTTGGGATGGTCCACAAGAACCAGTATGTATTGGCAAAAACTGTTATTTTTATGTTGAATATAAAGGAACTAAAGGATTTATTAAAGATGAAAATGTTATTTTATTTGGAAAAGATGAAAAACCAGATACTATTGTAACTAAAGAAGAAATCAAAATGTATAATATTGATTTATATAATTATCTTAAAAATAATGATAGTGAAGTTGTTGATGAAAATATCAAGAATAAATATAATAAAGGAGTTATTCCTAAAGGAACAACTTTATATAAATATACCAATTGGTGGTATTATAAGAATGAAAATCATGAGCATGCCAGTGATTTATATATCGTAAAATATCAAAATGAATTTGTAATTGTTTTTATGGACGATGATAATAATATTCCAAAAGAACCAATAAAAGATATTCCCAAAACGGAACCAGATACTAAAAAAGTAGAAAAGAATAATTCCAAAGAAATAATATTGTTTGGCGTAATTGGTGCTATTATACTTGCATTAGTGACATTTGTAATTATAAAACTAGTTAATAAGAAAAAGAAAATAAAAAAAGAAGAAAAAAATGTTGGAGATATTACGTCTAATAAAAACGAAACAGTAAAAGAAGGAATAACTAATAAAATAGACAATTCTATTAAAAAAGAAGAACCTAAAGAAGAGAAGAAAATAGAAGTTGAAAATAATAGTTCTAATACTAATAATAGTATTAAAAAAAGAGAAGTAACTATTGATAAAGATGAAAGGGAAGAGTAAATCTTTCTTTTTATTTATGATTCTTTTGCACCAGAAAGTTAAATGAATGTGTAAAAATAAATCTTTAAACTCATAATTAGATTAATATAATAGTAACTATGAAATTAAGATTATTAAACTAACTCATAAGTTGTTATTCTTATTCTTTCATCAGATGAGTATTCAATTAAATATTTATTATCTTTCTTGCATACAATGATTCCAATAGTTTTATTTTGATTATTATTTTTTATGTGCTTATCTACATAATTCATATAAACTTGAATTTGTCCTAAATGATCTTTATCTCTTAATATAAATGATTTTAGTGCTTTTTCCTGTATATCTTCTTTATTAATATTACTATTATATGTATTAACATAAATTGGATTCTTAATATTATCATAAACATTTAATTCTTCATTATTTATTAATTTATTTTTTGTCTTGTTATCCAATCTTTGATATTCTTTTGATTTAATTTTTTCTCTTAATTTATTGCGGCTTAAATTTTGATTAAGATAAATATCAATATAATAATTTATTTCATTAATATCTTTAATTGACAATAGTTCTATATAATGTGACCAGCTTAATTGTGCAGCAACTGGCTGCACTTTTTGAAATAAATAAAACTTTCTCATTAAGTTTAATGAGCGATAACTATATCCTTTATTTAATTCTTTTGTTAATCTTTTTGAAAATTTTCTAATAAGACCATCACCATATTTTGCTCTTGACTCTCCACCTTGAGCCTCAATAATTTTTTTTCCAACGTTGTAGTAATGTGTTAGTTCATTTTTATTTACAAAGTAAGTATCAACCTTTTTATCAATAACACTTTGTACTAATTTAGCTCTAATCTACCTTTGAATTCATTCATTTTTCTTTTCCTTCTTATGTATGCAAAATAAATTGTGTCACCAATGGTGCGACAATTTAATGATTATCTAATAATTCCTTTATTTCTTTAAGTTTTTTTTCTAATATTTTTTTATCAGGTAATTTTAAAGTATAATTTGATATCATTGTTGGTGATAAATTTCTACTCATTGAATATTCGACAACTTCATTATTTTTACTAGAACAAAGTATTATTCCAACACTAGGATTTTCATCTTTTTGTTTTACTTGTCTATCGAGTGCTTCTAAATAAAAATTCATTTTAGATAAATACTCAGGTTTAAATTTACCAATTTTAAGTTCAAAAGCTACCAAACAATTAATTGAACGATTAAACATTAATAAATCTATAAAAAAATCTTCATCGCCTACACGAATACAATATTCTTCACCAATAAAAGTAAAATCTTTACCAATTTCTAAAATAAAATTCTTCATATTATGAATTAAAGCTTCTTTTAAGTCTTTTTCTTTAAACTCATTTGGTAAATCTAAAAATTCCAAACTATAAGTATCAAGTAATTTTGTATTTGGATAATCGTCTTCATCAATAGTACTTATAATACCTTCATTAGCTTTATTAGAGGATAACATATATCTTTCATAATATGCACTAGATATTTGTCTATCTAGTTCGCGTTTTTTATAATGATTTTTGATGCACATTTTGATATAAAACTCTCGTTCTTTATTTGATTTTGTTCTACTCATTATTAATAAATTATTTGACCAACTTATTTGTCGCACCAATGGTGCGACAATTTCATCATCATAGTACATTTCATAAAATTGTTTCATTCTGTAAATACCTGTTCTATCAAATCCCGATAAATTAGGATATTTCGTTTTAATGTAATCTGCTAGTTTTTGAACAATTTTACTTCCCCAAAGAGAATTATTAACTTTTTCACTAACATATTTACCAACATCCCAATACATATTAATTAATTCCTCATTAACTTTTACATAAGCATTTCTTTTTCTTGTCTCAATAATAGATACTACTTCGTCAAATTCATTTTTTTCAATTACATTATTCATTTTTATTACCTCCCTAAATGTATAGAAAAAGGGCGTCCCACTTTGCGAACAAATATTATGTATATTTCACATAATACCAAGTGGTACGCCCGAATAGATATCTCTTTCTTGCCTAAAAGATAAATTATCGACCTAAATTAAATTTGTGAGCAATTAGCAAGTAACTCTAACAAAATAAATTATATAGTATGATTTCTTTAATAGTCAAGATATGTTAATAAAATTTTTGATAATTTTTTTGAATAATTCAATAAGTGTTGTTTTAACGAAAAAGATTTTAAATAAATAGTACATAATTTATCGTAAAATACCAAAACTAATAATGGTGATGTTATGTCAAAAGAAGAAAATAAAAAAATCTTATTTTCACATAAAGGAAAGTTTATTTGGAAATTCATTATTAGTATTATACTAAATGTTTTATTGCTAGTTATTCCTATTTACTATAGTAATTTAATTGATGCGATAACTGAAACTAACTTTAACAATGCTTATTTCTTTTCAATTATCTTTGGTATTTTAACAATTAGTTATCGTTTTATTGAATACTTTAATCAAAAAATATATTTTTGGTTATATTTATCTTTATATAAATCATATATGAATTTAGGTATTAATAAAACTTTTAATAATTCCTTATATAGTTTATCAAGATTTAGTTTATCAGAATATAGTAATATTTTATCGGAAGACTTTGAAATGATTAGTGATTATTATAGTACTTTAGTTATTAGAATTGTTGAGATATTAGAGTTTATTTATATAATTATTTATTTCTTTTTCATTAATACTTTAATAGGAATAATTACGTTAGTTTCTAGCATGATTGTAATTTTTATACTATTTTATTTTAATAAATTTATTTCTCTTGTAAATACCGAAAGAAAAATAAGAAATGATAAAAGAATAAGTTTATTTCAAGAAATCTTTTTAAGTGTTAAAACCATTAAAGGATTTAATATTTTAAAGGTTATTAAAAAAAGACTTAATACTATTGTTGATGATTATATTAAATGGCATACTAAACTTAATATGAATCGTTTTAATTTAAGAGAGACAACTTTAGGAATAGTAGATTTTTTTAAAATATTATCATTAATTATTGGTATTAAATTAATTATGGATGGGAATATGACACTTGGTACAATTACAATTATTTATAGTTATTATACGAAGTTAAGTGAATTATTTACTTCCATTATTATTTTATCAGAAAGTCTTAATAATAAAAAAGTATCCGAAATTCGTGTAACGAAGTTATTTCAATACGCTAATAATCATGAAGTTGATCAAGATAATAATAATGACGTTTTAGGAAATATTAATTTTAATAATATTTTATATGGTAATAAAATGTCTCCATTATTAAATGAAGTTAATTTTAGTATTACCAAAAATAGTTTAACGATTCTATCTGGTAGTACTAAGTCTTGTGAAGGAATTATTGATTTATTATTAAGATATAATAGGGAACATTCAGGTAAGATATTAATTGATAATATTGATATTAATGATTATTCAAGAGAAAATATTAGTAATATTATGGGATTTATTATGGAATATCCAACTTTTTTTAATACTTCCATTCGGGATAATTTATTAATATTTGATAGTAATTTTGAAAATATCGTTAATATTTGTAAAGAACTGGAAATTGATGAATATATTATGAGTTTACCTAATGGTTATGAAACTATTTTAAATAGTGATGCTAGTAATATTAATAATGATGTAAGGTATTTACTAGCTTTTGCAAGAATCTTTTTAAGAAAAAGTAAAATTATTTTAATAAATAATATTTTAGATCATGTTAGTCGTCCTGTTCATAAACAAATTTTTGATATGCTTATTAAATTGAAAAATGAACATACTATTATTGTTGTAAGTCGTAATATTGATATATTAAAAAATAATAATGTTGATAAAATTATCTTTTTTGCTTATGGTAAAGTTATTGGAGAAGGTAATCATAAAGATTTAATAAAAAATAATCAAGAATATCATAAATTACTAAAAAAAATGTAATAAAATAGTTGACTTTAATAAAAGAAATGTGTATAATCTTAAATGTTGATTGAAAAAAGCAACATTTATTGGGGCATTAGCTCAGCTGGGAGAGCGTCACGTTTGCACCGTGAAGGTCAACGGTTCGATCCCGTTATGCTCCACCATTTTTGTATTCAGACTCTTGTTTTTACAAGAGTTTTTCTTTAATAAAAAAATGTTAGATTTCTCTAACAATTTTTTTATTTAAATAATAATTTTCCTAAGAAAATAAGAATGCAAGCACCAATTAAACTTGTTCCTATAGTTCCTAGAATACCTTCCCATGAGATACCAATAAGACCAAAAACATATGAACCAACAAAGCCACCGATAATACCAATAATGATATTACGAATTAGACCGCCACGAGAATTCATAATAAATCCTGCAATACCTCCAGCAATAGCACCAATTAATAAACTGGTAATAATTTCTCCTAAAGACATCTTTTCCTCCTATATAATATAGTATATCACATTTTATGATTTTGGGAGTTTTTATTTAATAAGTTTGCTATTTTTTTTATTATTTATCTTATATTTAGATGTTTTATAATAAATATAAGATAAAAGTATATTTTTAGAAAAAAAGTTTATAATATTTTTGGTATTAGGACAAGAAAATAATATTTTAATAGCCTATTTATATGTTAACTCCTGTATTCTAGTTAATGGAAATAGTGGTTTCTTTCAAAAATAATCATCGCTAATATTGGAATTAATAATTGAATCTTAAGTATTACTTTACAATTATAATATATTATGATAAAATTACAATGTAAACATAATTAAATAGAATACAGTAGTAAAGATTGAGGTATTATCTAATACTTATTCTTTATTTTGTTATGAAATGAAGGAGGTGAATTAAGTGGAAAAAAATGGAAATAGCAGAATTATTGCTCTTGTTGCTTTATTTGTTGCTGTCGTTGGTTTGTCTCTTGGATTCGCTGCCTATTCAACGAGTCTTCAAATTTCAACAACTTCAGATGTTAAACCTAATGATAATAATTGGAATGTAGGTTTTTCAACTGATGGTCTTGATATTGAAAATGTAACTACGGCGAGAACTAAAACTGGTGTTAATGCTGATAATACATTAGCAGGAGGAACGGTTGACGTTACTAAATATACGATTGGACAAACAAATGGTGCCAATGCTACTCTTAAAACGGTCTATGGTTCACAAGTAACATATACATTATCTTTACTTAATAAAGGTTCAATTACTGCTTATTTGGATAGTGTTGACTTTAGTAATGTTGCTTTAACATGTACTAATGCAACTTCATCTGGTACTAATAATTGGACAACTATCGAAGGAACTGCGAATGCTGGTTCTCAAATGGGTGGAGGTAATACTGTAACGATAAGTAATGAAGATTGTGCTAAAATGTTTGATTTAACAGTTTCTATTGCGGGAACAGAATATAGTTCTTCATATAGTGGAACATATAGTCATACATTACCTGCTAAAACAGGAACGGCTCCAGTAATTGTAAAACTTGCTTATAAAGGAAATGCTAGTGGTAATGCAGAAGCAGATACTATTGCAGCAACTTTAGATGGTGATATTACTGTTAGTGCTGGCAACATAACGGTTGTATATGTAAGTACTAATCCAAATCCTTAAAAGAATATTGAGATATAGTAGCAATATTATATCTTAATATATTTTAACAAGATTATTTAGGAGATGAATTATGAAAAAAAGTTATAAAAAATTATTACTATTTCAAATTATCGTTTTGATAATATCTTTTCTTTTAAATAATTTTGTATCAAGTATATTAGGAAACTATTTTGAAGTTTTATATTATTGCATATTACTTTTTTTATTTAAGATAATCTTTGGTTTTGAAAAAGATAATCATCGTGATACTAAAAATATTTGTATTGAAATATTTATTTATTTGTTAATATATTTTCTTTTATATTATTTATCAGGAATTATTTTATCTTTTGCTAAAACAAGTAGTTATTTACATTTAAATGGTATTATAAAAGTAATTTTACCACTTATAGTAACTATTATCTTAAGAGAAATATTACGTTATATGATGGTAAAAAAATCAGAAGAATCAAGAACACTAATTATTTTAACCACTCTTTTCTTTATTTTATCTGATTTACGAGGAACATTGGAAACAAGTATTTTTTATTCTAGTTATACAATTTTTATTTATGTTGCAACTACTATATTACCAACAATTACAAGAAATATCTTGACAACTTATATATCTTATAAAACAGGATATAAACCAACTATCATGTATTATTTAATAATTAGTTTATATTCCTTCTTTGTTCCAATTATTCCAAATCCTAATCAATATATTTATTCAATAGTAGAATTACTTGTACCAATGTTTTTTATGTATGGAATATATAAATATTATAAAAGAGAAAAAGATGAGAAAATCGAAAGAGATTATCAAAAAAAGAGAATTGGAAATTTAGTTATTCCTGTAATGTTAGTGATTTTTTTAGTATATATAACATCCGGTTATTTTCATTATCATGCAATTGTTATAGCAAGTGGTTCTATGGAACCTAATATTTTAAAAGGTGATGTTGTAGTTATTGAAAAAATAAATAAAAAAGATATTCAAATAGGTGATATTATTGCCTATCGATATGATAAAAGAATTATTGTTCATCGGTTAGTTAAAAATATAAAAGTAGGGGATGAATTATATTACTATACTAAAGGTGATGCTAATTATGATATTGATAATTATAAGATTACGGAAGATATGATAATTGGAGTTGTTAATATAAGAATACCTTATATAGGTTATCCAACTGTTTGGATAAATGAATTATAAAAGGAGAGAACTAATGAAAAAGAAAGAAGATAAAAAAACAAATGAAGATGTTAAAGAAAAAAAGAAAAGTGTAACTAAAAAAGTAGAGAAATCAAAAATAGTGGAAGAATCAAAAGTTGAGGAACCAAAAGTTATAGAAGATAAAAAAAACAAAAAGTCTTTATATATAAGTTATCAAACAAGATTGGCTTTTTATATTATATTATTTCTTATATCTTTTTTAAGTTGTCTTTATTTTGCAATGCAAACTCTTGAAAGAGAGAAATTAACTCCCATTCCATATACTCAAAAAAGTAATATTGATTATAAAGTTTATTTAAATGAAAATGATTTTTATGAACAAGAATATCTAGAAATGAATAAAGCTTATATTGCAAGTTTAATAAAAGCTATTGATATTAACTATAATTATTTATTTCAAATAAATGATTTAACTAATATTGAATTTGATTATCAAATATTAGCAGATCTTGTTATTGAAAATAATGGTGGTAACAAAAGATATTTTGAAAAAACATATACATTATTAGATACTCAAAAGAAAAAATTAAAAGAAAATAAAGAAATAAATATTAAAGAAAATATCCAAATTGATTATGATTATTATAATCATTTAGCAAATAGTTTTCGAAGTACTTATGGAGTTGATACTAATAGTTATTTAAATGTTTATTTAAATATTAAAGTTCAAAGTGATGAAGAATTAAATTATATTATTAATGAAAATAATCAATTAAATCTTCGAATACCTTTATCAGAAAAAGCAATTGAAATATCATTTGATTCAAATAATAAAGAAATTACCAAAAGTGTTATTCCAGATGGAAAAGTATTCTTTAATACGAAGTATTTAATTATTGAAATTATTTTATTAATAATATCTTCGGTATTATTAATTATTATCATTAAGAAATTAATGCTTCTTTCTAGAAAAGTAACTGCTTATGATAAATATGTTAACAAAATTTTAAAAGAATATGATCGTTTAATTGTAGTAATACATAATAGTATTGATTTTACGAAGTATAATGTTATTAAAATCAAAGATTTTGATGAATTATTGGATGTTCGGGATAATTTAAAAGAACCTATTTTGTACTACAACATTATTGAACATGAAAAAGGAGTTTTCTATATTAAAAATGATGAGGATATTTATTTATTAACAATAAAAAACATTGATTTAGAAAAATAAAAAAGAAAGGAAGACGATGACGATGCGAAAGATAAGAAACGATTATCATCATAATTATGTAAAATATACATTTATGGCATTAATTATTGTTATTGTAGGATTATCTTTTGGATGGGCATCTTATAACGCTAGTTTAAGAGTTAGTTTAGGAGCTCTTGTAAGAATTAAAGCTGATATTCGTATAACGGATTTCATAGTTAGTTCTAAAACGAATGAAGTTACTAATAGTAATGAATTTTATAATACTGATTTTGTATCTGGAAGTGTTAATTTACCATATAGTGATTCAATTATTACATATAAAGTAGATGTTACTAATATGGAACTTGCTCCTGGAGTACATATGGGAATATCGAGTATTTCATCTCTTCCGGAAAATTTAGAAATAAAAAAGATTGAAGGTTATCAAATACCTAATAAAATATGTGATAATACTAATCCTTCAAATTGTGGAACAAGTGCTGTTAAGTCTTTTTATATAACGATAGGGTATAAAAAACAAAATGGTAGTTACTTATATGATGAGGATAATACAAACTTTAATTTTGTAATGAATTTTAAGTTTAAAAGAGTTTATGATATTACTTATCTTAATATGAATAGTGATAATTATCCTAGTACAGTTATTGAAAATAATAATCTAGAAATTACGTTTACTGCACCTTATCCAACTAGTGTTTCTGTAGTTGGAAGTAATAACTATACTTATAATACTACTACAGGAATATTAAACATAATTAAAGTAAAAAATGATATTACTATAACTCCTGCATATGCCAGCGCAGTTGCATATTTTAAACCATATGATGGTGAGAATCATATGTTTGAAATAAGTGATTTTACTAATAGTACAATAACTCAATTTGTAAGAAATAAAACTTTAACTAAAGAACAAGTCGAAGCATTAAATAATAAATATGAAGTACAAAATACTTTAGAAGATGGTTATAATAATGATATGAAAATCTATGCTTGGCTTGATGGAACAACGCTTAATTGGTGGAGTGAAGCTGATAATGTTTATTTTCATCCTAATACAACCAGTGCCTTTATGAAGTGGACAAATGCTACATTTATTGATTTATCAGATACTAATACGTCTTTAGTAAAGAATTTTTCTCATTGGTTTGATAAAGATGCTGTTTTAACAGAGATTAAAGGAAAAATAATTACTAGTGGTTTAGAAATAGTTAATAATTGTGAAGGATTTAATCATAGTACAGATGTTTTAAATAATAATAATAATTCTAGTAAACAAGGTTTGGCTTTTATGTTTAATGATTGTAAGAAATTAACTAGTGTTGATTTAAGTGGTTTTGATACAACCAATGCCTGTGATATGAAAAGAATGTTTGCTAATTGTAGTGTGTTAAATAATATTGATGTTAGTCATTTTAATACTAGTAATGTTCGAAGTACATTTTGGATGTTTCGTAATGTAAAGACACTAACTAATATTAATTTAAGTAATTTTGATACAAGTAATGTTATTAATATGACAGGAATGTTTTACTCAGCATCAAATTTAAAAACAATAACTTTAGGTGAGAATTTTAATACTAATAATGTTGCACGAATGGATTATATGTTTTATCAAAATACAGCGTTAACCACCATTTATGTGGAAAAAGATTTTGATAAAAGTAGTTTAGTATCAAGTGGTAATATGTTCACAGGAGATACAAAATTAGTAGGTAATGATGGAGAATATAATTTTCCATTTACCAGTAGTAGTACTAATAGTCAATATGCTAACTATGCTATTGCACCTAATACTGATTATCCAGATGGAAAACCAGGTTATTTTACAAAGATTTCCGATGAAACAACATTTACCATTCTCTATGAATTAAATGGAGGAAAGGCAAATAATCCTACTATTTATTATACTAATCAAGATAATATTAAACTTACTAGACCTACTAAAGAAGGATGTGTTTTTTTAGGATGGACAGGAAGTAATGGTGATGTTCCTGAACTTGATGTAACGATTCCTTCTGGTTCTTATGGTAATAAACAATATGTGGCTCATTTTACACATTCAAGTGATGACCAAACTATGAAATTATTATTTAATATTGATGGTTCATGTATTTTTAATGGTTCACAAGGAAAGATAACGACACCTTCTGATTCATCTTGTATAAATAATGCTAATGGTAATAATATAGATTATGCTAGTGAAGATTATAATGAAAAATATATTGATACCGGTGTAAAATTGTTTGGAAATGATACTTATATGAAAGATTTTGAATTATATTTTGAATTAACAGAATATGATCCTAATAATCAAGAAAGTGGTACTCAACAAACAATTGTTAATTCTAAGAATGAAAATGGTACAACATCTGCTCCTGGATTTGTTTTTCGAAGAGCGACAAATGGCTTTGAATTAAAAGAATCTATTAATAATCAAAATGTTCAATATAATCCTTCTGCAAGTACTTTTCAAAATTTAAAACTAATTCGTGTTAATGACAATGTTTATTATAGTATTAATGGTGGTAAGTATGTTTTCTTTCAAAGTACTAAAGATTTTAATCAACAATTTGAAAAAAGTGTTTGGTTCGGTTCATCCTTTGATCAAAATAATAATCCTATGAGACATATTAAAGCTACCATTTCTAAGATGTATATTAAACGTGAAATTTAAAAAGTAAATAATGGCTTAATATGGTAATAAAAAAGAGTAGTGAGTGTTATTAAAATAATACTTCATTACTCTTTTATTTGTTCTATCAACTAAATAATCAATTGAGAAATTATAGCTTTTTTGGGTTTCATTAAATGGAATAGGTTTGTATGCATTTTTCCAACTTGATATTGTTTTTTTTATTTACAAAATAACTATAATCATTGAATAAATAAATTATATCACCTAATTGCTTCTTGTCATTTAGTAAATGTGTATAGCATCAATTTTATTTTTTTTATGAAATATGTGAATTTTATTGCCAGAAAAAATATAAATATGATAAAATTATTTTATAAAGATAGGAGTGACGATTATGATTAAATCAAAAAAACAGATGTTCATTGTAATTGGCGTATTTGCATTAGTCATGTTACTAAGCATGGTAACATATGCATTTTTCAATTATACAAGAACAGGAACAGCAAATACTATTAGTGTAGGAAGAATAGCATTTGTAACAAGGCAGACGGAAACAATTAATTTAACTAATTTATTTCCTATA